>JACRBC010000086.1 GCA_016213245.1 Candidatus Solibacter usitatus
CAGGGCATGCCATCTATGCTGCCTGCCCTTGCGGCCTCCGAGCACCGAACTCAACTGTTACCTATGTCTTCGGAATGATCTGTTACCCATGTCCTCGGACCGTACCTGGCTGACCCCCTCCCTACCGGTCGGGGCTCTACCGGTCGGGGCTCTGACGGGCGCGCACCGTTGAAGACGCGCTTGGCATGGCTGACCCCCTCCCTACCGGTCGGGGCTCTGACGGTCGGGGCTCTGACGGTCACAGCTCTGTCAGGTTGAGTTTCAAGGTTGCAGAAGGAGTTTGCCGGTGGTTTTGCGCGAGGCGAGGTCGGTGTGGGCCTGGGCGGCGGCGCCGAGCCGGTAGACGCGGTCGATGTGGAGCTTCAACGTGCCGGCGGCGAGCCAGGCGAAGACAGTGGAGGCGCGCCAGTCGAGCTCCTCGCGGGTGAGGCAGTGATCGAAGAGCTTGGGGCGGGCGAGGAAGAGGGAGCCCTTCTGGCTGAGGACGAGCGGGGCGACCGGCGGCACGGGTCCGCTGGCGTTGCCGAAGCTGACCATCATGCCGCGCGGGCGGATGGAATTGATGCTGCCCTCCCAGGTGGAGGCGCCGACCGAATCGTAGACGACATCCACGCCGCGGCCGCCGGTGAGGCGGCGTGTTTCGGCGGCGAAGTCCTGTTCGGTGTAGAGGATCACCTCGTCGCAGCCGGCCTTCTTCGCGGCTTCGGCCTTGGCGGCGGTGGAGGTGGTGCCGATGACGCGGGCGCCCAGGCTCTTTGCGGCGGCAGCGATCCACTGGCCGGCGCCGCCGGCGGCGGCATGAACCAGGCAGGTGTCGCCGGGCTTGATGGGCCAGGTGGAGTGGGTGAGGTAATGGGCGGTCATGCCCTGCAGCATGGAAGCGGCGGCGGTGGGGAAATCGATGGCGCCGGGCAGCTTCACCAGTTGCGAGGCGGGGACGGCGGCGTACTCGGCGTAAGCGCCGCGGACGGTGCCGAAGGCGACGCGGTCGCCGGGTTGGAAGTCGAGCACTCCGCCGGCGACAAGTTCGACGACGCCGGCGGCTTCCATGCCGAGGACGACGGGCGGGGTGGCCGGGTAGAGTCCGGTGCGGAAGTAGATGTCGATGAAGTTGACGCCGCAGGAGTGGATCTTCACCAGAACCTGGCCGGCGGCGAGCTCGGGCACGGGCAGATCTTCATAACGGAGCTTGTCGACTCCTCCGAACTCGGTGACAAAGACGGCTTTCATGATCGCGCGATCCTCCGCATATGGAAGTATGCCGCAAGCAGCAGCAGGTAGGTGAACGTGAATGGGAACAGGGCGAGCCGGACGAGCGTGGCGACGCCCTCGGCGCCGGAGAGGCCGGCGCGAAAGAGCACGAAGTGGCGGATGCCGGGCCAGTTGCCGCGGTCGAGCCAGAAGTAGTCGCCGTTTTCATTCAGGATGAACACCTTGGCCGGGACCTGCCAGGCCAGCGCCCACTTCCAGCGGGTCATGATGTCTTCGCCCGAGCAGACCAGCCCACAGACATCGTAGCCATTGGCGCGGAGTTGGGCGTAGAAGCCCTTGCGCGCGGGGCGGCCGATGTAACCGGTGACGCGGAAGACCCGCCCGCGCGAGGTGTCGAAGCCCTGGGGCAGGCCGGGGAAGCAGGTGACGAGGTCGACGCACTGGTTGGCGGGGTGGCTCAAGTAGAGGCCGGGCAGAAGGTGTTCGACGAGGTAGCGCGAGCCGCTCTCGACCAGGAGCACGCGGCGGAAGGGCGGAATGTGGCGGCTGAAGATATAGCGCAATCTACGATTTTAGCGGGTCTTGCGGGTTAACCCTTGAGCATGGCGCCCTTGCGATCGACGGCGCGGGGGCCCCAGGCGCCGGGGGCCCAGAAGTCTTGCCAGGTGAGCTTGCACTCTTCCACCATGCGGCGGCCGTAGTCGCAGCGGCGGAGATCGGCGGCGGCGGTGTTGTTGGTGCCGAAGACGAACTTGACGCCGGCCTCCCTGGCCATGCGGATGAAGGCGGGCGACGGGAGTTTGTAGCGGTCGTTGATCTCCATGGCGACGCCGTTGCGGGCGAGGGCGGCGACGACCTTTTTCATGCGCTCCTCGGTCCAGAGCGTGTCGTAGTCCCTGGCGAGCTGATCGGGGATGAAGGTGGGGTTGACGTAGATGTCGATGGGTTCGCGCTCGATGATGCCGGTGGCGCGGTCGACCAGGGTGTCCATGAACTCCTGTGGATCGGCGATGCCGCCCACTTCGTTGGGCATCCAGGTGCGCATGCGGCGGCCGCGGTTGTCGGTCCAGGTCATGGAGTCGGTGAAGATGTAGTCGAACAGGGCGGCGGCGGAGCGGGAGAACATCTGGGTCCACTCGCGACCCTCGGCCTGCATGGCGACATAGACGGGCTGGCCC
>JACRBC010000087.1 GCA_016213245.1 Candidatus Solibacter usitatus
GAAGGGGTTTTCCAGGTTGGAGACGATCAGCCCCAGCGTGCGATTCTTGCCGCTGGCCAGGGCGCGGGCATGGATGTTCGGGTAGTACTTGAGCGCGGCGGCGGCCTGGAGCACCCTGGCCCGCGTGGGCTCGCGCACCACGCCCACATTGTTCAGCACGCGCGATACTGTCGCGGTGGAGACGCCCGCGCGGCGAGCTACATCCTCCAGGTTCATGAGAGGTTAACCTACCACAGCTTGCACTGCTTGTCAGGGGGGCGCACCATGGCGTCGCCGGCCTTGCAGTCGAAGGCCTTGTGAAACGCGGGCACATTCTGCAGTGTGCCGATGGCGCGGAAACGCGGCAGCGGGTGCGGATTGGTGTTCAATTGCAGGCGCACGGCCTCGGCGCGGTACTGCGCGCCCCACACGCGGGCGAAGGCGAGGAAGAAGCGCTGCTCGCCGGTGAAGCCGTCGATGACGGGGGCAGGCTTGCCGCCGAGCGAACGCTGCCAGGCTTTGAAGGCGAGGGTCAGCCCGCCCAGGTCGCCCAGGGCCTCGCCGACCACGAGCTTGCCGTTGTGGCGCAGTCCGTCGCCAACATCGAGCGCGTTGAACTCGTCGATGACGCAGGCGGCGCGCGCCTCGAACTTCTTGCGATCGCCGCCGGTCCACCAGTCTTTCAGGTTGCCTTCGGCGTCGAACTTGGAGCCCTGGTCGTCGAAGCCGTGACCCATTTCGTGGCCGATGACGGCGCCGATGGCGCCGTAGTTCATGGCGTCGTCGGCGCGGACGTCGAACATGGGCGGCTGGAGGATGCCGGCGGGGAAGGCGATCTCGTTCAGCAGCGGGCTGTAGTAGGCGTTGACGGTGGGCGGGGTCATGCCCCAGTCGTTGCGGTCGACCGGCTTGCCGATCTTGGCGATTTGGTGGGCGCGGGCGGCGAGCGATGCCGAGCGCACGCTTTCCAGATAGGACTTGGAATCGATCTTCACCGCCGAGTAGTCGCGCCAGCGCCGCGGGTAGCCGATCTTGGGGATGAACGCGTTCAGCTTCTTCACGGCGTTGGCGCGGGTGGACTCCTCGAGCCAGGCGGCGCCGGCCAGTTCCTCTCGCAGAGTCACGCGCAGGTTTTCCACCAGCTCGTTCATGCGCTTGCCGGCTTCGGGCGGATAGTGCTTTTCGACGAAGGCCTGGCCCAGCGCGTCGCCGAGCGAACGGTCGACGGCATCGGCGCAGGTCTGCCAGCGCGGCTCCTGCTCTTTGACGCCGGTCATGATGGCGGTGAAGGAGAAGTTCTCGTCGAAGAAGGGTTTGGAGAGGCGGGGGGCGGCGGCACTGGCGACGCGCCAGCGCAGCCAGACGCGCCAGGTGTCCAGGGGGGCGGCCTTGAGCTGTGAGTTGAACTGCTTCAGCACGTCCGGCTCGGCGACGTTGATGGCGGTGCTCTCGGGCACGTTGACGTTGCGGAAGACCGGCTTCCAGTCGAAGTCCGGCGTCAACGCGGAGAGGGCGGCGAAGTCCATGCGGTGGTAGCGCGCATAGGGGTCGCGGCGCTGCACGTTGGTCATCATGACGCGGGCCTGGGCGGTTTCAAGATCGAGAATGGCCCGCGCACCGGCAGCCGCGGCATCGGGCTTGCCGCCGGCCAGGACGAGCATGCGCGCGACGTGCTTGACGAACTCATCGCGGAGGAGTTTGGAGCGCGCGTCGTCCTTCAGGTAATAATCGCGGTCGGGCAGCGAAATGCCGCCGGCCATGACGGCGGCGATGACTTCCTTGGAGTTCTTCAGGTCCTGCATGCTCATCAGGCCCACGGGGCTGGCCGCGCCGGAGCGGTGGAACTCCACCAGCACGGCGGCGAGATCCCGCACGGAAGCGATGGCGGCCACCCTGTCGAGCAGCGGCTGGATGGGCGCGGCGCCGAGCGAATCGATACGCGCGGTGTCCATGCAACCGGCATAGAGATCGCCGATGCGTTTTTCATTCGACCCCGGCTTGGCGGCCTTGTTGGCCGAGGCCGCCTCGAGGATGGCCCGGAGCCGCTCGCGGTTGCCGTCGCGCATCACCTGCATGGTTCCCCACGAGGGGTAGCGGGCGGGAATGGAATTCCTGTCGAGCCAGCCGCCGTTGGCATAGCGCCAGAAGTCGTCGCAGGGCTTGCAGGAGGTGTCGAGGTTGGAGCGGTCGTAGCCGCTCTGCGCCAGCAGGGCGGCGGCCAGGCAGAGGGAGGCGGAGAGAATGGCGGCGATCTTCATGGAGATACCACGGCCATTTTACTTCCACCGGAGAGGAGCGGGCGCGTCCCCTAGGAGCGGCGCAACGGGGAGAGATCGGGCAGCCAGCCAACGGGAGCGGCGGCGGGCTGCTCCGGCCGCGCGTGACGGGCGGCCGAGAGGGGCGACTCCACCAGGCGGTAGACGCACTCGGCGAAGGCCAGGGAGCAGAGCAGCCAGAGAGGCTGCAAAGCGATCAATTGGACGAGCGACAGGCGCGGGAAGACGTAGTGGACCAGGGCCAGCAGCGGCAGGCCATGGGCGAGATAAAAGGAGTAGCTGCGATCGCCGAGGCTTTGCAGCACAGGGCTCGACAGCCAGCCCGGCGAGGCGCGGTGGGCCAGCAGCAAGTGGAGGAGGGCGGGACCGAGCAGGAGAGAACCGGCCAGGTGCGCGCCAGACCAGGGTGAGAGGCGCAGAGCGAGCCCGGCGGCGGCGGCGGCGAGGACGATGCGCGTACTGAAGCGCCAGCAGAGCGTCTCCCAGACGAGCATGCCGGCGGCCAGCAGCGTCACACGGAGCGGAAAGCGTCCCCAGGAAGACCCGAGGGCAAGGGCCAGAAGCCAGAAGGATGCGAGCGCAACAACGCGCCAGCGCGAGGAGAGGCGGCGCAGCGGCCTGACGATGAGCGGGGCGGCGGCGGAGAAGCCGAGGATGTAGGCGAGCGTCCAGGAGGCGTCCATGATGGGCGTACCGCCGAGGAAGACAGGGAGCAGCAGGAAGTTCGCCAGCAGTTGTCCGAGGCCGTGGATCTCGCCGCGGCCGAGCAGCAGGTCGAGCGCCGCGTAGAGCGAGAGCATGAAGGCGTAGACGGGATAGAGGCGGCGCAGGCGGCCGGCAAGAAAGGCGGCGTAGCCGGAGCGGCCGTCGATGAGGGAGCGGTAGATGAAGCAGCCGGCGACGCACAGGAACAGGTCGGTGCCGAGGCCGCCGGTGCGGACCACCAGGCGCGAGAGCGGGTTGGCGCACTGCGACTGGATGAAGTAGTGGAGATGGAAGCTGAACACCAGCATCATCGCCATGGCCCGCAGGCCCTGGACAGACGCGTACCGCCGCGGGGGCGCGCCAGGACCCGCCGGGACGGGGCTGAGGAGCATGAATTGCTTTGGTCTTTGACTAATAGGTGGGCGCGAGCCGTGGATCCTCTCAGGAATCCTTGGAAAGTTGAACGTAATCGGAGATTTCGATACGCTTGTCGCTACCCATGACGGATGCCAGTCCCAGCCGGAAGAGAGTGCTCGACGCGCTGAATCACCGGCAGCCGGACCGCGTGCCGGTGGATTTTGGCGCTACTTCGGTGACGGGGATTCATGTCTCGGTGGTGGCCGGGCTGAGGGAGCACTACGGACTGGAGCGGCGGCCTGTGAAGGTCCACGAGCCGATGCAGATGCTGGGGCTGGTGGACGAGGATCTGGCAGGCGCGCTGGGAGTGGACGTGGCGGGAACGCCGCGGCGCAAGGCGCACTTTGGAATGACCTTCGACGGCTGGAAGCCGTGGCGGCTGAACGGGCTGGAGGTACTGGTGCCGGGCGGCTTCAACACGACCACGGCGTCCAACGGCGACATCCTGCTCTACCCGCAGGGCGACCTGGCGGCGGCGCCGAGCGGGCGCATGCCGCAAGGGGGATGGTTTTTCGACGCCATCATCCGGCAGAACCACTTCAACCCGGAGAACCTGAATCCGGAGGACAACCTGGAGGAGTTCGGGCCGTTCAGCGAGGAGGACGTGGCGGCCATCGCGGAGTCGGTGGAGAGCGTGGCGGGCGCGGGGCGGGCGGTGGCGGCGAGCTTCGGCGGCACGGGCTTCGGCGACATTGCGGCGGTGCCGGCGGTGGGGCTGAAGGATCCGCGGGGCATTCGCGACGTAACCGAATGGTACGTGTCGCTGCGATCGCGCCGGCCCTACATCCACGCGGTCTTCGAGAAGCAGTGCGAGATCGCGCTGGCCAACCTGGCGCGCGTGCACAAGGCGGTCGGCGGCAAGGTGGACGTGGTGTACCTGTGCGGGACGGACTTCGGGACGCAGACATCGGCGTTCTGCTCCGTGCCGACGTTCCGGGAGATGTGGCTGCCGTACTACAAGGCGATCTGCGCGTGGGTCCACGCCAATACAACGTGGAAGTGTTTCAAACATTCCTGCGGGAGCGTGGAGCGCTTCTTCGAGTCGTTCATTGAAGCCGGCTTCGACATCATCAACCCGGTGCAGTGCTCGGCGGCGGGAATGGAGCCGGCGGCGCTGAAGGCGAAGTACGGAGAGCGGCTGGTCTTTTGGGGCGGCGGCGTGGACACGCAGCAGACGCTGCCGTTTGGGACGCCGGAGCAGGTGCGGGAAGAGGTTTTGAGACGATGCGAAATCTTTGCCCCGGGCGGGGGTTTCGTGTTCAATACTGTTCATAACATCCAGGCGGGCACGCCGGTGCGCAACGTGGCGGCGATGCTCGAAGCGGTGAAGGAGTTCAATCATGGCTGACTACCAGAAGTTGTTCGACGCCGTTCTGAACGGCGACCAGAAGGGCTCAGTGGCGGCGACGCAGGAGGCGCTGGCAGCGGGGGCCGACCCGTTGGAACTGGTCACCAAGTACATGGTGCCGGCGATGGACGAGGTGGGGCGGCGCTTCGAGTGCGAGGACTACTTCGTGCCGGAGCTGCTGCTGTCGGCGCGGGCGATGAAGGGATCGCTGGCGCTGCTGCGGCCGCTGCTGACGGCCTCGGGCGCGCAGCCGGCGGGGCGCGTCGTGATCGGCACGGTGAAGGGCGACCTGCACGACATCGGCAAGAACCTGGTGGCGTCGATGCTGGAGGGCGGCGGCTTTGAGGTGGCGGACCTGGGCGCGGACGTGAGCCCGGAGAAGTTCATCGAGGCGGTACGCGCGCGCGGAGCCAACATCGTATGCCTGTCGGCGCTGCTGACGGTGACGATGCCGTCGATGCGCACGACGATCGATGCGCTGAAGGAGGCGGGGGTGCGGGAGCAGGTGAAGGTGATGGTGGGCGGGGCGCCGGTGACGCAGCAGTTCGCC
>JACRBC010000017.1 GCA_016213245.1 Candidatus Solibacter usitatus
GCCAGATTGCCGCCCTCCTGAACGACGGCTACAGCGGCGCCGTCAGCCTGGAAACCCACTGGCCCGGCCCCGGCGGCAACAAGCTCCAGGGCAGCGTCATTTGCGGCTGGAACCTGCGCGGCCTGCTCGCCGCCTGACGGCGCGCCGGTAACCGCCGGCCGTACCCCAACGTCTGCTATCCTAACGCCCACTGGGGGCATCTCACTCATATGCGCAGGCTGCTGGCGGGCATACTTTTGGTGTCGGCGCTGGCGGGTTCCGTGTGGGCGTTTCAGCGCGGCATACGCTCCATCTTCCGCGACGACGATGCCGATACCGGCCCGCCGCCCGGCTACGCCGAGCACTCCGAATTCTACTTCGCCCGGCTCCGCTACCAGATGGTGGGCTTCGGCGGCGGCAGCGTGTGGAGGATGCGCGGCGGCTGGACCACCGACTATCCCAAGGCCGACCGCACGCTGCTGAAGGGCGTCCGCCGCCTCACCCGCATCCACGCCAATCCCATGGAGCGCGTCGTCGACCTGGTCTCCGACGACATCTACAACTACCCCTTCGTCTACGTCGTCGAACCCGGCCACTGGGAGCTGCCCGAGTCCCAGGCGAAGAAGCTCCGCGAATTCACCGACCGCGGCGGCTTCCTGATGACAGACGACTTCCACGGCACTTTCGAGTGGGACGTCTTCACCACCAGCCTCAGCAAAGGCTTCGGAGACCGCACCATCATCGACATTGAGGACGCCGACCCTATCTTCCACGTCCTCTACGACCTGACCAACCGCGCGCAGGTCCCCGGCATCGTCAACTTCCCCTTCGACAAGACCTATGAATACGACGGCTTCGAGCCCAAGTGGCGCGCCGTGCGCGACGACCGCGGCCGCATCGTCGTCGGCATCTGCCACAACATGGACCTGGGCGACGCCTACGAGTGGGCCGACCATCCCCGCTATCCGGAGAAGTACGCCTCGCAGGCCTACCGCACCGCGATCAATTACATCATCTATGCCATGACGCACTAAGAGCCAAATGTTCCAGTTCTTCTTTAACTACCCTCTGGCCGTCTACCGCAAGGGCACGCTGGTGCTTGCCAGCGGCTGGCCGGTGTGGGTGCTGGGCGTCCTGGCCCTGGCCGCGGCCGCGCTGGTGGCCTGGCTGATGATGGGCAAGAGCTTCCCAAGGCCGAGGATGCTTGCGCTGGGCGCGCTGCAATGGGCCGCGCTCGCCCTGATGCTTGCGCTGCTCTGGCAGCCGGCCCTGAGCGTGGCCACGCTCAAGCCGCAGCAAAACGTGGTCGCCGTGGTGGTGGACGCCTCCTCCAGCATGGCCCTGGAGAATCGCATCGGCGAGGCCAAGGCGCTGCTGGACGGCGGCCTGCTGTCGCGCCTGCGGGCGAAGTTCCCTGTCCGGCTCTATCAGGGCGGCCGCACTCTGGCGCGCGTCGACCAGGTTCCGGCCAAGGCGGATCAGCCCGTGACCCAGTTGCGGGAGATTCTCACCGCCGCCACGGCGGAGTCGGCCACCTTGCCCGTCGGCGCCATTCTGCTGTTGAGCGACGGCGCCGACAATGCCGGCGGGCTCGACTCCGACACCATGGAGACGCTGCGCCGCGCCCGCATCCCGATCCACACCGTCGGCTTCGGCACGGACACGATCAGCAACGACGTTGAGATCTCCGATGCCTTGCTGCCGGCGCGCGCCCTGCCCGACGCCCGCCTGTCGGCCACCGTCACCCTGCGGCAGGCGGGCTTTGCCGGCAAGCCGGCCAGGATTACGGTGAAGGACGGAGACAAGACGCTGGCGTCGCGCACGGTGAAGTTGCCGGACGACGGCCAATCCCTGCGCGAGGTGGTCGAGTTCCAGGCCGGCCCGGCCGGCGCCAGGCCGCTGCGCATCGCCGTGGAGCCGCTGGACGGCGAGGCCAATGCGGCCAACAACGCTCTCACGCGCCTGGTCCACGTGGAAGACCGCAAGCCCCGCATCCTCTACATCGAGGGCGAGCCGCGCTGGGAGCTGAAGTTCATCCGCCGCGCCGCCGAGCTCGACAAGAACCTGGAACTTGCCAGCATCCTCCGCACCACGGAAAACAAGTTCTACCGCCAGGGCATCGGCGATCCGAAGGAGCTCGAGCACGGCTTCCCGGACAGCATCGAGGAGCTGTTCCGCTACCAGGGCATCATCATCGGCAACGTGGAGGCCAGCTACTTTGACGTGCGGCAGCAGGCGCTGCTCAAGGAGTTCGTGGACCGCCGCGGCGGCGGCGTCCTCTTCCTCGGCGGGCGCGCGGCGCTGTCGGACGGCGGCTGGAACAGCGCCGGTCTCACTGACATGCTGCCTCTGGTGCTGCCCGATCGCAAAGGCGCCTTTCATCGCGACCCGGCCACTGTGGAGTTGACCGCCGGCGGCCGCGACAGCCTGTTGGCGCGCATCGAGAGCGATCCGCAGAAGAACGCCGCCCGCTGGCTCTCGCTGCCCTACCTGGCCGACTATCAGGAGGCCGGCACGCCCAAGCCCGGCGCATTGGTGCTGGCCGAACTCAAGAGCGGGGCGGGGAAGCGGTCCCCGTTCCTGGTGACGCACAACTACGGGCGCGGGCGCGTCGCCGTGCTGGCCAGCGGCGGCACCTGGCGCTGGCAGATGGCCCAGGACCATCGCGACATGAGCCACGAGATCTTCTGGCAGCAATTGCTGCGCTGGCTCGCCGGAGAGACCGGCGGCAGAGTTTCGGCCGCCAGCAGCCGAACCGTATTCGAGGACGATCCGCGCATTCCACTGCGCGCCGAGGTCCGCGACATGAACTATCTGCCTGCCTCCGATGCCGTCGTAACCGCGCGCGTCATGGGGCCTGAGGGCGTCGCCGACGAAGTCACGCTACGCCCCGTGGACAATTCGCCCGGCTCCTATGCGGCTGAGTGGAAGGCCGACAAGCCCGGCTCTTACCTTGTCGAAACCACCGCGCGCCAGGGCGGGACCGATCTCGGCCGCGACGTGCTCACCTTCCGCCGCGAAGACGGCGTGGCCGAAAACTTCCGCACCGAACAGAACCGCGACTTGCTTGAGCGCATCTCCGCGCAGACCGGCGGCCGCTATTGGCGGCCCTCTCAGGCGAGCGCTCTGGCCGCCGAGATCGAGTACTCCGACGCGGGCATCTCCATCAAGGAGACGCGCGCCATCTGGAACGCGCCCGCCGCCTTCCTTCTTCTGGCCGCGCTGAAAGCCGCCGAATGGCTCCTGCGCCGCAAGTGGGGTGCGGTATGAAACTCGCCTTGTTCCTGCTGGCCGTTAGCGCATCGGCGGCCGACTTCCGGCTGGCCGTGGCCGGCCTCGGCGGCGAAGCCGGCTACGAACAACGGTTTACCGCGCTGGCCGCGGAGGCCGCCAAACTCAGCGGCGCGGAGACGCTCGCCGGCGCCGCCGCAACCAGCAAAAACCTGCGAGCCGCACTGGCCGGAATCGCCGCGCAGGCCAAGCCGGACGACACCTTTACGCTCACCCTGATCGGGCACGGCACATTCGACGGGCTGGTCTACAAGTTCAACCTCGTGGGCCCGGACGTCTCCGCCGAAGAGCTCGCCTCCTGGCTTGACCGCATCGCCGCGCGCCAGCTCGTCGTCGTGGCCACCAGCGCCAGCGGCGGCGCGGCCGGGGCGCTGAAGAAGCAGGGCCGCGTCGTCGTCACGGCGACCAAATCCGGCACTGAGAAGAACGCCGTCGTCTTTGGTCGCTACTGGATGGACGGGTTGCGCGACCAGGCCGCCGACACCGACAAGAACGACGCCATCAGCGCCGCTGAAGCATTCAACTACGCCCGCCAGAAGACCGCCGCATTCTATGAGACGCAGAAGCGGCTGGCCACCGAGCACGCGCAACTGGACGACGCCGCGCTTGCCGCCCGCTTTGCCGTGGTGCGCATCGGCGCGGCGCAGCGGGCGATGAACGACCCGGCCAAGCGGCTCATGCTGGCGCGCAAGGACGAGATCGAGGCCTCCATCGACGCTCTCAAGCTGGCCAAGGCGGCCACGCCTCCGGCCGAATACAAGCAGAAACTCACGGCCTTTCTCTTGGAACTCGCCCGGCTCCAGGAGGCGCTCGACCAGTGAAGCTCGCCGCCTCACTCCTGCTGCTGGCCTCAGGGCTCTTCGCCCAGAGCACGGCCCAGAGCGCGGTCCAGCGCGCCGAAGCGCTGTGGAAGCAGCGGCAGTACAAGGACGCCAATGCTGCCTTCCGCCAGGCCGTCAAGGATCAGCCCGGCGATGCCGCGCTCAGAGTCCGCTGGGGCCTGCTGCTACTGGAGCGTTTCAACTCCGGAGACGCCGCCGATCTGTTCAACGAAGCGCTGAAGTTGCGCAAGGACTACCCGCCGGCGCTACTCGGGCTCGCCCGCGTCCACGCGGAGGACTTCGACCGCCGCGCGCTGGATTTCACGCGCAAGGCCCTGGAAGCCGACCCCAATCTGGTGGAGGCGCGCGAACTGCTCGCCCACCTGCTGCTGGAGGACGGCGATTTCGAGGCGGCTGTGGGAGAGGCCGATCGCATCCCGGCCTCGCGCCAGGCCCTCGCCGCCCGCGCCACCATCGAGCTGCTCCACGACAGGGACGCCTCCGCCTGGCTCTCGAAGATGGGGGACGACTCCGCCGCCTACGCCCGCATCGCCCGCCACTTCGTCCTCAACCGCCGCTACGAAGAGGCCATCGGCTTCTACCGGAAGGCCGTGGCGATGGACCCGCTCAACCTCTCCGCGCAATCGGAGTTGGGCATCAATCTGATGCGCACCGGGCAGGACCAGGAGGCCCGCCGTGTGCTCGAAGCCGCCCACAACGCCGGCTTCACCGACAAGCCCACGTCGAACTCCCTGCGGTTGCTTGACAGCTACAAGAACTTCATTGTCTACACGCATCCCCGCTATGTGCTCAGGCTGCATAAGGACGAGGCCGAGCTCTTGCGCCCCTACGTGGAACGCGAGATGGAAAGCGCCCTGGCCGTCTACGACCGCAAGTACGGCTTTCAGTTGCCCGGACCCGTCACCGTCGAGATGTACCCCGATCATGAGGACTTCGCCGTGCGCACCATGGGCATGCCGGGACTCGGCGCCCTGGGCGTGACCTTCGGCCTCAGCATCGCCATGGACAGCCCTTCTGCGCGCAAGCCGGGCAGCTTCCATTGGGCCGGCACGTTGTGGCACGAGCTGAGCCATGCCTACGTCGTCTCCGCCACTCGCCACCGTGTGCCGCGCTGGTTCACCGAAGGCGTTTCCGTGTTCGAGGAGACCGCTACCCGCCCGGAGTGGCGCGAACCCATCACGCCCGAGATCGCCGCCGCACTGAAGCGGAAACTCCTGCTCCCCATCTCGAAATTGGATCGCGGCTTCATCCGGCCTTCGTATCCGTCCCAGGTCGCGGTGAGCTACTTTCAAGCCGGCCGCATCTGCGACTTCATCCACGAGCGCTGGGGCTGGCCCAAGCTGCTCTCCATGATGAAGAACTTCTCCAGGGTGACGGCCACTTCGTCGGTGATCGAAAAGGAACTCGCCTTGAAGCCGGAGGAGTTCGACGCGCAGTTCCTGGAATGGTTCGGCCGGCAGAAGCTGGTGGAGGGCAAGCCGGATCATGACCCGGCGCTGGTCATGAAGCGCGCCGCGGAGTTGATCTCGAAAGGCGATCGCGCCGGCGCCGAGAAAGCGCTGAGCGCGTTGCTGTGGGTCTATCCGGTGAAGGACGAAGAGTTGCACCGCAGGCTGGCGGCCCTGCGCGGCGAACTCGGCATGTGGGAGGGCGCGGCCGAGGAGTGGCGCTCCGTGCTGGCGCTGAAGACGGCCGACCCGGCCTCGGCGCACTTTGAGCTGGCTCGCGCCTACAACGAGCTGAAGCGGCTGGACGAGGCGCGCGAGGCCGTGCTGGCCGCCCTCGAGATCGCCCCGGGCTACCGGCCCGCGCAGCGCCTGCTGTTGGAGTTGAACAAACCCCGAGAGGAACGGAAAAGATAATCAGATGACGACACTCGACCACATCGCCGTCAGAGAGCGCATCGGGCGCTTCCAGTCCGTGCGTGAAGAGATGATCGCCCAGGTGAGGAAAGTGATCGTCGGCCAGGACGAGGTGCTGGAGCAGTTGATGATCGGCCTCTTCGTCGGCGGCCACTGTTTGATCACCGGTCTGCCCGGCACGGCCAAGACCCTGCTGGTCCGCACCATGGCCCAGACTCTCGGCCTGGTGTTCAAGCGCATCCAGTTCACCCCCGACCTGATGCCCTCCGACATCACCGGCACCGATATCCTCGAAGAGGAGCCCGGTACCGGCCGCCGCATCTGGACGTTCGTCGAGGGGCCCATCTTCGGCAACATCCTGCTGGCCGACGAAATCAACCGCACACCGCCCAAGACGCAGGCCGCCCTGCTGGAGGCGATGCAGGAGATGTCCTGCACCGTCCGCGGCAATCATTACAACCTGCCCGCGCCGTTCTTCGTCCTGGCCACGCAGAACCCCATCGAGCTGGAGGGCACCTACCCTCTTCCCGAAGCCCAGCTCGACCGTTTCCTCTTCAACACGCTGCTGGACTACCTGCCGGCTGAAGACGAAATGAAGGTCATCGGTCTCACCACCACCAACGAAAAGCCCGACCTCGACGCCGTCACCAACGCCGGCGAGATCCTCGGCTTCCAGCAACTGGTGCGCATGGTGCCCATCGCCAATGAAGTGGCGCGCTACGCGGTGGACCTGGTGCGCATGACACGCGCCTCAGACGCCACGGCTCCGGACTTCGTCAGGAAGTACGTCAACTTCGGCGCCAGCGTGCGCGGGGCGCAGAACCTGGTGCTGGCGGCCAAGGCGCGCGCGCTGATGCGCGGCCGCTATCACGTCACGTTTGACGACATCGCCTCTCTCGCGCGGCCCGTGCTGCGCCATCGCATCCTCCTCAATTTCCAGGCCGAGAGCGACCGCCTCTCGCCCGACGACATCCTCAAGCGGCTGCTGGAGGCGTTGCCCGCCGGGTAGGCGCGCGGGCGAACGAATCCCATGCTGCAGCGTTTCCTCGATCCCCGGGTACTGGCCGGCATCGCCAACCTCCAGTTGACCGCCAAGACGGTTGTGGACGGCTTCATCGCCGGTCTCCACCGCTCGCCGGACTACGGCTTCAGCCAGGAGTTCGCCGAGTACCGCGCCTATGTGCCCGGAGACGACCTGCGCTTTGTCGACTGGAACGTCTACGCCCGGACGGACCGCCTCTATCTGAAGCGCTATCGCGGCGAGACCAACACGCGGCTCACCATCCTGCTCGACCGCAGCAACTCCATGGCTTTCACCAGCGGCGGCGTGAAAAAGATCGACTACGCGCGCTACCTCGCCGCCTCGCTCGCCTACCTCGCCCACCACCAGCGCGACGCCGTGGGCCTGATCAGCTTCGACGAGGCAGTGCGCGACTTCATCGAGCCCTCCTCGCGCCAGGGCAACTGGGTGAAGCTCCTGCACTGCCTGGACCGTTCCGAGCCCGCCAGCCGCACCGACTTCGCCCAGCCGTTCGTCCACTTCCAGCAGTTCCTTCACAAGCGCGGCATCGTGCTGGTGATCTCGGACTTCTTCGCGCCCGCCGACGTGGTGCTGCGCACCGTGGCGCCCTTGCGGCAGCGCGGCAACGACGTTGTCCTCATGCACGTGCTCGATCCCGGCGAGATCGCGCCGCACCTGGCCGCTTCTCGCATCCTGATCGACATGGAAACCGGCGACGAGCTGGAGGTGAGTCCGGAGTACGCCGCCGGCGGCTATCGCGAGAAGATCGCCGCCCACCTGCGCGCGCTCGAAAGCGGCGCGCAGGGCGCGGGCATGAGTTACTTCCTGGCTCGCACCGATCAACCCCTCGACGCGGCGCTTCGCCGCTACCTGGTCGTGCGCGAAGGGAGGATCTGACTTGGGCCTCCTCGCGCCATGGTTCATTGCCGGGTTAGGGCTGCTGGGCCTGCCTCTGTACCTGCACCTGCTCAAGCGCCACCGCAGCCAGCCGCAGCACTTCAGCTCGCTCATGTTCTTCGAGAAGAGTACGCGGGCCAATCTGCGGCACCGGCGGCTGGACTTCCTCGTGCTCCTCACGGCGCGCCTGGCGCTGCTCTCGCTCGTCGCCCTGGCCTTCGCGCAACCCTTCCTGTGGCGCGCCGGCGCAGGCCCCGCCGCCGGCGGCAGGCGCATGATCATCGTCGACACCTCCGCCAGCATGGGCTACGGCGATCGTATCTCCCGCGCCAGGGCCGAGGCGGTGCGCCTGATTACGCCCGAGTCCAGGACCGCATTCTTCGATTCGCGCTTGCGTATGGCTGGGCCGGAAGAGATTCAACACGCCGCGGTGACGGGTTCGCGCGGCTCCCTGGGAGAGTTAGCGCGCGCGTTGCGCGCCTACCAGGAGACAGAAAAGGTCCCGCTCGACGTGCACTTCATCTCCGACCTGCAGCGCAGCTCCATGCCCCCCGGGTTCAGCGACCTGCGGCTCGGGCCGGGCGCTTCCATCACGCTGCACTCGGTGGCCGGCTCGGCCGAGCCGAACTGGACGGTGGAGAGCGTAACGGCGCCCTCCCGCGTGCGGGATGGAAGCTCGGCCAAGGTACAGGCCGTGATCGCCGGCTTCCACACCAAGGCGGCCAGGGTCACCGCCGTCCTCGAGGTGAACGGACGCGCCGTGGCGCGCCAGCCCGCCGATGTCCCCGCATCGGGCCGGGCGCGAGTCGAGTTCACCGGCCTCGACGTCCCCTATGGTTTCGCGCAGTGCGCCGTCTCTCTGGAACCTGGCGATGCGTTGAAGGCCGACGACCGCTACCACTTCGCCGTCGAACGGACCGACCCGCTCCGCGTGGTGTTCATCGGCCGCGCACCCGTCTTCTTCCGCGACGCGCTCGATGCCTCGACGCGCGGCGCCTATGCCGTGGACTTGAGCGGCGCCGGCATCGGCAAGGCCGCCTTCGTCGTTCTCTCGGACCAGTCCGCCTGGGACGAAGCCGCGCTCAAGAGCTACGTGCAGCGCGGCGGCGCGCTGCTGGTACTGCTCGGACCTTCGAGCGTCGCCGCCGGTCGCGTCCCCGTCACCGGCCAGCGCATCACCGCCGGCCGCTACGCCTCGCGCGCCGCCGAACGGTTCCAAACGGCCGGGACGATGGACGAGTCCTACCCCCCCGTCTCCAGGGCCGCACGCTGGCAGGGCGTGCGCTTCTTCCACTTCGTGGAGGTCGAAGCAGGCACCGCGCGCGTCATCGTACGGCTCTCCGGCGGCGCGCCGCTGCTGATGGAGCAGACGGTGGGCGCCGGAAAGGTCGTGGTGATGACCTCGGCCCTCGACAACCTGGCCAGCGACTTTCCCACCCAACCCGCCTTCGTCCCCTTTGTGGAACAGCTCGCCCACCAGCTCAGCGGATGGCGGGAGTCCGCCGTGGCCGTCGCCGTGGACACGGTGCTCGACGTAAAGGGCGGGCGGCAGACGCTGGACACAGCCGGCTTCCACGAGTTCTTTCCCGGCGGCGGGCGTAAGCTGGTGGTGGCCGTCAACGTGGATCGCCGCGAATCGGACCTGGAGCCCATGCCGGCCGATTCGGCCGAGCTGTGGCAGGCAGGCCCGCGCGCGGGGGCTGAGCAATCCGGCAGCGGAGGCGCGCAGCAACGCCATCGCCGCCCGCTGGCGGCGTGGCTCCTGGGCCTGGCGCTGGCCGCCGGACTGGCAGAGGTCTTCATCGCACGTACACACTTGAACCGGGAGGCGGCATGACGTCACTGGAGCGGTTCCGGGCTTACCTGTCGGAGATCGAACTCCGCCTGAAATGGCGATCGCAGGCGCGCGGCGCGGCGCTATTCGCCTTCGCGCTCTTGGCCGCCACCGTCGCTCTGAGCCTGGTTGCGGATCACTTCGCCTTCTCCGGCACGGCGGCCTTCTGGTCGCGGCTCGTGCTGTTCCTCGCGGCCGGGTGCGCCGCGGCCTTCGGCCTCGGCATTCCGGCCTTGCTCCCGCGGCGCGGCCAGGCCGCGCGGTTGCTGGAGCGCACCGCCGCCGGCCTGGAACAGCGCGCCCTGACGCTGGACCAGGCGCCGGACTCCAACCCCTTCGCGGAACTGCTGGCCCAGGAGGCTCTTGCGCGCGCCGCATCGATGCCGCCGCGCTCGCTGGTCAGTTCCAGAATTCTAGGAGGATTGGCCGGATCCGCTCTGGCCGGTGTCGCCGTCCTCATCTGGCTCACCCTGGCCGGACCCGGCTCGCTGGGCTATGGTGCGCATCTGCTCTGGGCGGGCGCGCCCAGGACGGGTGAGGGTCCGCTCTATCAGCTCGCCGTCAAGCCCGGCGACGCCAAGGTGCGCCGTGGCGGCGACCTGGCGGTGGAAGCGCTCTTGTCCGGCTTTGAAACTCCCCTGGTCAGCCTGCGCGCGCGCCGCGCCGGCTCTGCCCAGTGGGAGACCCTGCGCATGGAGCCCAGGCCCGGCGGCCGCGGTTTCGCCTTCCTGTTTTCCGGCCTGGCCTCCGATGTCGAATACCAGGTGGAGGCCGGACGGCTGCGCTCGCCGGCCTATCGTCTCTCGGTAGTGGATCTGCCCGGCGTGAAGTCCATCCGCGCGACATATCACTATCCCGCCTGGTTAGGCTTACGCCCGGTGGCGCAGGAGCAGGGCGGCGATCTGCGCGCCGTCGAGGGCAGCGAGGCCGATGTGCTGATTGAGACGACGCAGCCGCTCCCTGCCGGAGTTTTGGTTCTGGACGACGGCGCCCGCATCGCGCTCTCGTCCGTCCGCGGCAACCTGCTCCAGGCGCGCGTCCCCATTCGCAGGGACGGCGCCTACTATGTCGCCGCCATCGACGACGGCACGCCGCTGCGCCTCAGCCAGGACTACTTCATCGAGGCGCAGCCCGAGAAGCCCCCGCGGATCCGCATCTCCCGGCCGGGGCGTGATACGCGTGTCAGCCCCATTGAAGAGGTGACCGTGGAGGTCGAGGCCTCCGACGACTTCGGCCTCCATCAGGTGGAGTTGAAGTACTCGGTCAACGGCGGTCCGGAGCAGACTGTGCCTGTGCTCAAGCAGCCGGGCGCCAAGGATGCCCGCGGAGGCACGCTGATCGCCCTGGAGGAGTTCAAGCTCGCGCCCGGCGACGTGGTGGCCATGCACGCCGCGGCCGCCGGCGCGCGAGCCACCTCGCGCACGGACATGATGTTTCTGGAAGCCCAGCCATTTGAGAAGGAGTTCCAGCAATCGCAGAGCGCGGGCGGCGGCGGCGGGGAGATGGGCGAGCGGCAGAACGAGATCTCGCGGCGGCAGAAGGAGATCATCGCCGCCACCTTCAACCACGTGCGCGCGCCCAAGCCCAAGGCGCAGGCCTCGGAAGAGGCGGCGTTCCTTGGGGGCATGCAACAGAAGCTCTCCGAGCAGGCCAAGTCGCTGGCCCAGCGCATGCGCAGCCGCGACCTGACGGGGACCAACGAGGAGTTTCAGAGGTTCGCCAGGGAGATGGACGAGGCCTCGCGCGACATGCTGGAGGCCGCCGCGCCCATCAAGGCACGGCAGTGGAAGGATGCGCTGCCGCCGGAGCAGCGGGCGTTGCAGCACCTGCTGCGCGCCGAAAGCATCTTCCGCCAGATCCAGGTCGCCTTCGAACAACAGCAGGGCGGGGGAGGCGGTGGCGGCGGGCAGATGCGCGACCTCGAGAGCCTGTTCGACCTGGAACTCGACACCGGGAAGAACCAGTATGAGACCGCTCAAAACGCCGGCGGCGGCCAGCAGAAAGAGAAGGAGGTGGATGAGGCGCTAAAGAAGCTGGAGGAGCTCGCCCGGCGGCAGCAGGATCTCGCCCAGCAGCAGCAGAAGGGCAAGCAGCAGCAGTTCGAGCAGCGCTGGGCGCAGGAGATGCTGCGCCGCGAGGCCGAGGATCTGCGGCGGCGGATGGAGCAAATGGAAAGCGGCGCACAGCAGAGCCAGGGCTCGTCGTCGCAACAAAGGGACCAGCGAATGGGCCGTGCCGGCCAGCAGTTGGAGCGGGCGCTGGAGGACATGCGCCGCGCCCAATCACAGTCCACCCAGGGCGCGTCGGAAAACGCGCGCCGCGCCGCCGAGCGCATCGAGGAGGCCGGACGCGACCTGCGCGGCATGCGCCGCCAGCAATCCGGCGAGCGGCTGGATGAAATCGCGCGCCGCGCCGCTGAACTCGCTGACAAACAGAAGCGCTTTGAGCAGCAGTTGAACCAGGCCTATCCTCCCAACAGCCAGCCGCGGGCAGCCGGTGCGCAGGCCGAGGCGATGGCCAAGGAGAAGGAGGCGATGCAGCGCGACTGGCAGACCCTGGAGCAGCGCATGAGGGAGACGGCCCGTTCGCTGGAGTCCTCCCGCAAAGGCGCCGCGTCCAAGCTGCGCGAGGCGCTCGGCGAGGCGCAGCAGAACGAGCTTGGCGTAAGGCTGAAGCTCGGCGCCGAGTGGATGCGCCGTGGCCTGGCTCCCTATATCGGCTCCCGCGAAAAGGCGGTGACCCAGATTCTGGATCAGCTCAACCGGCAGGCCAACCAGGCCCGCGAGATGGCCGGTCAGGGAGATCCCGGCCAGCAGCAGGCCAGGGAACAGGCCGAGCGCGGCCTGAGCCGGATCGAGCGCCTGCGGGAGCAATTGCAGGGAGGGGGCGGCGATGCCGTGCGTCAATTGCGCCAGTTTCGTGATGGCGCCGGCGAGGAGACCCGCGCCGGCGTGGACCGAATCCTGCGGCAGATAGAGGGGATCGATCCGAAGCTGCTTGAAGGGCGCATCCAAAGCCAGGTGCTGCCGCAGTTGGAGCAGATCGAACTCAAGCTGCGCCGGCAACTCGAGGACTCATCCGGCGGCCAGGTGCGCTCGGGCGCGCAGCCGCAAGCCCCCGCGGGCTATGGTGAAGCGGTGGCGGAGTACTTCAGGCGCCTGAGTCAGGGGAAGTAGCGCCGGCCGGCCGGAACGGCAGCGGCAGCGGTATGGACGTCCGGTCATCCACGCTCAGCACCAGCGGCAGCGGCGAAAGCTGCGGGCTGGTGAGCGAAAGCGAGAACTGCACGATATAAGTCCCGGGCTGCTGCGGGTTGGCGGTCACGCTCTGCACGCTGTGCTCGACCCCGTTGGAAGACACCTTGATCTTCAGCGGATCGGGCTGTGACGTGCCGTCGGTCAGGCTGGAAACCAGCAGTTGAATCGTGTCGCCGGCACGCGGCGCGTTGGCTGCGGTCAGCGGCACGCCGCCGATGCTCTGCGCCGAGAGGATCACCGGCGGAGGCGGATCGATCTGGAGCAACGCCGGCAAAGCGGCGGCCCCATCCACGGTCACCCGGACCACGGCCGGCCCCAGCGGAAGCCCGGCGGGAATCTGCAGCGTCACCTGGCCGTTGAAGTATCCGGTGACCAGCGCCGGCCGGTCGGCCACAATCGCTTGGATGATCGATGCGGGCTGCGCGTTCACCAGCGGAATGGTCACCAGCGCGCCCGGGTAGATGTTGGTCTTCGGCATCTGCGAAACAGCCAGGTACGGCGCTCTGGTGGCCGGCAGCACCTGGAAGCCCGCCGGAGTCGCGCTCACCTGGAGCCCGTAAGTAATGGTCGAGTTCAGCGGACCCAGTTGGGCGAGCGGACTCACGATCACGGCCGCCACCGCGCGAGTCGCGCTCAACACCCAGATCTGCCGCACCGTGATGTCGCTGGAGGCGAAGCCGAGAGCCGGCGCCCACTGATCGAAGGCCGTGCCGCTGCCCGTGAGTTCCACCATCGTTTCCGCGCCGGCCGGCAGCGCCGCCGGGCTGACGGAGATCTGCGGCAATTCAGAGGCCTCATACGTCCAGATCGGGGACTTGTCGCCATGCACGAACAGGCTGCTCTGGCCGTCGGAGTTCAGCGCCGCCAGCACCCCGCGATAGCCTGGCAGCGCCGGAGGCAGGGTCACGGTCAACTGGCCGTCCTGCGCCGACCGCACTTTGGCCGCCACGCCGTCCACCCACACCTGCGTCGCCGACGAAAGCGCCGCGCCGCTCAACGTCAACGTCTTGTCCGCATTCGGCTGCACACCCTGGATGGAGGGCGGGTTCTTCTGCGTCATCACCAGCGCCGAAGGCAGCACGTAGGTCTCGCCGGCGTAGTTGAAGATCATGTGCCGCTGGCCGTCGGAAGAGACGGGGCTCAGCGCCACGTCCACCGCCAGGTAGCCCTGCACGTAGTTCCGCACGCCCAACGTCTCCGGCGCGCTGGCCAGGCTGATATTGAACCCCGGCAGCGCCGCGGTGGCCCCGTAACCGGTGAGCACCAGCGTGTCCCTCTGCTTGCCCAGCACGAAGCTGGCAGGTTTGATGGGTTCCTGCCCGACGTAGGAGTAGGTCTGCACGCTGTGCAGGTTCACCGCCGCCCGCCGCGTGACGCTGAAGTTGATATTCTCCGTCGGCTGTCCCGCCGCCACGGTCACCGTCTGCTGCGGTCCGGCCGTGCCGGGGTAGAACACCGTGTCGAAGGCCGCCCCCGGCAGCAGACGGCCGGAGGGGTCGCTGGGCAATTCCAGGTTCACTGGCTGCGGCTCGCCGGCCAGCGCGGGCGGCAGAGGGTGCGCATAGATGAAATACAGACCCGCCGGCACGCCCTCGATCCGGTAGGTCCCATCCGGATTGGTCAATGAACTCACAGCCTGGCCGTTCGGCGTCAGCGCGACAACCGAGGCCATGTTCACGCCGGCGCCCGTCATCGTCACCCGGCCCGTGATGACGCCCGTCTGTAGTCCGAACTTCGGCGTGGGGTAGAGAACCGACAGCGCCGCCACGTCGTCGGCGCCCAGCGGCTTGGCCTTGGTGGCCGCCCGTGTGATCTCGGTCGACATCACACTCGACGTCCAGGTGTGCTGCAGGCCCAGCGTGTGGCCGAATTCGTGCACCACCGTCAGGAAGAACCGCTCGGAGAAGCTCGGCCGGCTCGTCAGGTTGCGCGGCAGCCGCAGCAGGCTCTTAGTGATCGGCACGAACATGCCGGCCGCCCCCGTTGTCGCGTCCAACCGCGTCACCGGGCCACCCTGCGCCACCACGCCAGGAGGGAGTTCGTCGGTGAATTCCACTTCGATCCACGGCGCGTTCATCGTCGTCGCCGCCGTGTGCAGCCCGCCGAAGGCGAGCTTGATCTCGGCCGTATCCACGCTGTTCCAGACCTGCGCCGCGGCACGAATCTGGGTGATGACCGAATTGAAGGTATCCCCGGAGGCCATCTGGGAAGGACCCGTTTCGGAGATGAAGAACGGCACGGTCTTGTTCTGCAACGCGCCCAGGTCGAAGCGGGCGTGGACGGGCGTGTAGGGCCCTGTGCGGCTCTGGAAGTGGACGAAGTGATAATAGGCGGGCGCCAGCGATGCGGCGGCAAACAACAGCACGGCCAGGCGCGGAGTCTTCACTGGACCTCCGCCTTCGACGCTTCGGCTTGCGTCACCACTTGCCGCAACCGGCCCAGCGTCAGCTTGAGCCCCTGGTCTTCCACGGCGCGTCCGGTGGCGTCCACCATCTGGGCGTCCAGAGTCCCGCGGGACAGCACCGTCTCGCTGCCCGGCTTGGCCTTGACGTCGAACACGCCCTGGCCCATCCCAATCGCCTGGTTGATACCGCGCGGGCTGGTCCAGATGAATACCACGTACTCGGCGCCCGTCTCCATCACCGGAGAGCCGGCAAAACTCTGGCGGTAGCCCGCCTTCGCCCCGCCAGGCACATAGACTTCCACGCTGGAAGCGCCGCCGGCGCCCTTCAATCGCTCCGATACCTGCAGCCGGTACACCGTGTAGATCACGTTGCCGCGTTGGACGCTGGTCGAGTCCAGCACCCGGCCCCGGACGATGCTCATCGACTTCTGCACCATGTCTTCCAGGGTCAAACGCTCCAGCGTGGTTGCCGACACCATCCCCGCCAGGAGTGCCGCAATCCCGAATTGGAGAAGTATCCGCATGGGTTCCCACTCTGTGCGATGCACGTCGCATGCCACGCGATGTGCTAAATAAATGAGTGACTTACAAGCCCTCAGGCGCGGAACCTGGGTCTGTGGGACACAGTGAGGCGGCCAGGGTGTCTCACTCCGGTCCGGAAGCCCTGACCACAAACACCGGTACGTCCAAAGCATGACGTACTTCATTAATAGTAGCCCCGAACACTATGTCTTTCAAGCCTTTATGTCCGTGGGCGCCCATCACAACCAGGTCCGGGCCCAGCCGCCGGGCGAAGCGGACGATCTCGGACTTGGGGTCGGGTGAGTGGGTAATGGTCAGTTCGGCGCGCACCCCCATGGAGCGCAGCGCCGCCAGCAACTGATCGAAATAGAGCCGTCCCTCGGCGATCTCCGCGGTGTCGGACAAGGCCCCGTAGAGCATGCTGGTGACGCCCTCCTCCACGTGGAAGAGGTGCAGGGTCGCCTCGTGGCCGCGGACAAGCGAAATGGCGTGGGCCAGGGCGACACGGTCGGTCCTGGAGTGGTCCAGGGTCACCAGGACGTCTCTGTAGACGGCCGCCTCCAGGGGGGCGATTTCCGGCACGGGCAGTTCGGCGGTCTTGACTCGGTCAAACGGCGCCACCGTCACCCAGGCCAGCAGAACGGAGAGCCCGCCGGCCAGGGGGACCGACAGCAGAATGGGCCAGGAGCTCAACTCCGTCCAGGCCAGCCAGGCGTTGAGGCCCACGATGATGGCGGCGGCGGTCCAGGAAACCGTCTTCACCCAGGGCCGGTTCACTAATTCGCCCATCCACGCTTCGCTCGAGGTGAAGCGAATCAACGGGATGACGGCGAATGGCAGTTGCAGGCTGAGCACCACCTGGCTGAAGATCAACAGCTTGTAGGCGCCGGTATCGCCGGTGAATGAGATGACCAGCGCCGCCGGGATCAGCGCCAGCGAACGCGTGAGCAGGCGGCGGATCCACGGTCTCATGCGAAAGCTGAGGAAGCCCTCCATCACGACTTGGCCTGCCATGGTCCCCGTGATGGTGGAGGCCTGCCCGGCGCAGATGAGCGCCACGGCAAAGACGATGCCGGCCAGCGTGGTGCCGAGCAGCGGCTCCAGCATGTGGTGGGCCTGCTGGATCTGCGTCACGACGGTGCCGCTGTCGAAAAACGTAGCCGCCGCCAGAATAAGAATGGCCGCGTTCACCAGCAGCGCGCCGTTCAGCGCGACCACCGAGTCGAGCAGGTTGAAGCGGCAGGCAGACCGCTTGGCCTCGTGATCGTCGCCGATGCGGCGCGTCTGCACCAGCGACGAGTGCAGGTAGAGATTGTGCGGCATCACCGTGGCGCCCAGCATGGCTATGGCGACGTACAGGCTCTGGCTGTTGAGCCGCGGGATGAGTCCCAGGGCCACTTCGCTCAGAACCGGCCTTGCCAGGATGATCTCCACGAAGAAGCAGGCCGCGATCACCGTGACAAAGCCCAGGATGATGGTCTCGACGACCCGGATGCCAAAGCGCCCGAACCACAGCACGAAGAGCGCATCACCGGCCGACAATGCCACGCCCCAGATCAAGGGCAGTCCGAAGAGCAGGTTCAACCCGATGGCGGCGCCGACCAGCTCAGCCAGATCGCAGGCTGTGATGGCGATCTCGCACAACACCCACAGGGCTTGGCTGACCGGCTTGGGATAACAGTCGCGGCAGGCCTGAGCCAGGTCGCGGCCGGCGGCGATGCCCAGCCTCGCGCTGAGCGTCTGCAGCAGGATCGCCATGGCGTTGGACAGCACCAGCACCCACAGGAGCTGGTAGCCGAAGCGCGCTCCGCCCTCCAGGTCGGTAGCCCAGTTCCCCGGGTCCATGTAGCCGACGCTGATCAGGTAGGCCGGCCCGGCGAAGGCGAACATCCGCTTGACCAGGGAAGGATGGGAGGTGCGAACGGAGGAGTGGACTTCGGGTAGCGATGGAGAGCCGGCCGAGTCCATAAGAGGTCTAGTGTATCCTGCGCTCCGGCATCAGCGGGCGCACATGCGGTAAAGCTCGCAAAGCGGCCTGCCTCTGGCCTCGATCATGGCGGCATCTGCGGGGGATGGGGGTTGCGTCAGGACGACCTCGTCGGCCCAATCGAGCAGCTCCTCAAGGCTGCCGGCCATCTGCGCGCCGATCTGCGGCAGCGCGCCGAGCAGGAAGCGCAGGTTGGCGCCGAAGATCGACTCCAGCCGGATGTGCGCGTCGTAGACCCGGAACTGCCGCCCGTTGCCCGCCAACTGCTCCAGCATCGCCACGGCCGGACTCTCCCGCAGGTCGTCGGTATCTTCCTTGAACGCCAGGCCGTAAATGCCCAGCTTCGCGCCGGGCAAGGCCAGGACCTGCTCGATGGCGCGCGACAGATGCGCGGAGTTGCTCGGCAGCACGGACTCGAGCAACGGGAGTTGCAGCCCCAACCTCTGCGCGCCGAACTCAAGCGCGCGCAAGTCCTTGGGCAGGCACGCCCCGCCGAATGCGAAACCGGGGCGCAGGTAAGCGCCGGATGCATTGAGCCGGGTGTCCTTCTTGAGCGTCTCCATGACCTCGGCGGCGTCGATCCCCATGGCCCGCGCCAGCGTGCCCATTTCGTTGGCGAAACCGATCTTGACGGCGTGAAAGGCGTTGCAGGCGTACTTGATCAACTCCGCGGCCCGCAATGTGGTGAGCGTCGGCGCCACCGGCAGGCCGGCATAAAGCGAGGCCACCAGGTGCACCGCCTCCTGGTCTGAGCCGCCCACCACCACCAGTGACGGCTCCAGAAAATCCCGTACCGCCGCGCCCTCCCGCAGGAACTCCGGATTGGCCACCACCGCCGCCATCGCGTGGCGGCCGAGACTCTCGAGGACCGCATCCTCGCAGGTGCCGGGGAATGTGGTGCTGCGCACGGCAACAACCAGCGGCGTCTCGCGCAACTGGAGCGCCGGCGCAACCTCCAGCGACACGCGTCTGAGCTGGTCCACGCTCAGGTTGCCGTTCGGCTCTGAAGGGGTTCCCACACACAGCAGCACGACGCGAGCTCCCGCCAGAGCCTCCCCCATGTCCGCCGTGGCCGACAGCCGGCCGGCTTCATGCACCCGCCGGAGCAGCTCGGGCAGTTCCGGCTCATGAAATGGCGATTCGCCGGCGTTCACGGCCCGGACCTTGTACGGGTCCCGATCGACTCCCGTCACCCGGTGTCCGAGATGGGCCAGGCAGGCGGCCGTTACGCAGCCCACATAGCCCAGACCGGCGACAACTACCTGCGTCGCAGTGGAGGGGAGCAGATCGAAAGGCACATAGCCAGAATACTATCCAATGCCCGCGCGGAATGTGATGAGATTAACGGCATTGCCGATCTGAAGATCGGTATAATCTGGCGCTCCGGCATGGGACCATAGACAGTAGAGGCCCCGATCTTGCAGGCGACACTACCTACACGCCAGACCATCACCAGCGACGCGCCCGCCGGCCCGCTGATCGTCCCTGCCTCGAGCCCGAACGGCATCCGGCTCTCTCTCATCGTTCCTACTTTGAACGAAGGCCAGAACATCGCCGCCTTCCTGCGGGCCGTGCGCGACCAGCTCGATCCGGTGGCCCGCGGACGCTACGAAATCATCGTCATGGACGACGACAGCCGGGACCGCACCTGGGAAATCGCCGCGGCCCTAGCCTCCGAAATCCCGGCCCTGAAAGTCGTCCGCCGCCGCACCGAGAAGGCCCTCTCCGCCGCCGTGATCCGCGGCTGGCAGGCCGCCGCCGGTGAGATCCTCGGCACCATCAACGCCGACTTTCAACACCCGCCCGCCGTGCTGCCCGCCTTGCTCGAGCATATGGAACAGGCCGACCTCGCCATCGCCAGCCGCTTCGCCGAAGGCGGCGGCTTGGGCGACTGGGCCGCCCATCGCCGGCTCAACTCTCGCGTCGCCCACACCCTGGGACGCGCCCTGCTGCCGCGCGCCTTCCGGCGAACCTCCGATCCGCTCAGCGGCTGTTACATGGTGCGTCGCGATGCCATCGCCGGAATCGAGCTTCACCCCCTGGGTTTCAAAACGCTGATGGAGATCCTGGTACGCGGGCGCATCCGCACCATCCGCGAAAGCAGCTATGAGATGCGGGCGCGCAAGCTGGGGCGCAGCAAATTGCGCGCGCGCCACTGGTTCGACTTCTTCTTCCACCTGCTGCGTCTGCGCCGTGCGGCGGGCGCCGGATCGCCCGTGCAATGAGTCCCGTCAGTCGCGCCGCCGCCTTCTGCATCTTCCTGCTCCTCACCTCCATCGGCGTGGCCCGCATCGTGCTCACCTATCGCGTGGTCTCACAAACAGTGGACGAGACCCCCAACATCGCCTGCGGCATGGAATGGCTGGACCGTGGCACTTACAACCTGGGACCCTTCCATCCGCCGCTGGCCCGCATCGCCATGGCCGCCGGCCCTTACCTCGCCGGCCTGCGCTCCCAGGGCAATCCGGACCGCTGGAAGGAGGGCAACGCCATCCTTCACAGCCGTGGTCGTTACGCGAAGAACCTCACCCTGGCGCGCCTCGGCATTCTGCCGTTCTTCATTCTCGCCAGTACATGCGTGTGGCTGTGGGGACGCAGCCTGATGGGCGGCTCCGGCGCGCTGGCCGCCGTTTTCCTGTTCACCAACACGCCCATGGTGCTGGCCCACTCCGGCATCGCCACCACCGACATGGCCGTGACCGCCGGCGTCGTCTTCGCGCTCTACCACTTCACTCGCTGGCTTGAGCAGCCGGACCCGCGCCGCAGCGTCTGGCTCGGCGTCGCCTTTGCCCTGGCGATTCTCGCCAAGTTCTCTTCATTCCTGATCGTTCCGCTCTGTGCCCTCTGCATTCTCGCCGCCTGGTGCATCGCCGGGCGCCGGTTTCCGCCCATCCGCCTCCGGATGTGGGCCCTGGCCGGCGTGGTGGCCTTTCTCATCGTGTGGGCCGGTTACCGCTTCAGCGTGGGCCGCATGCAGGAGACGCCGGAGTCCAACCCCGCGGCCGCTTCACCCTTCTGGCGCGCCCTCAGCAGCGTGCCCTTGCCCGCGCCACAGATCCCGGACGGCCTCCTGCAGGTGAAACTCCTCAATCGGGACGGCCATGCGGCCTTCCTGCTCGGCCAGGTGAGCAACACCGGCTGGTGGTACTTCTTTCCGGTCGCGCTGGGCGTCAAGACTCCCCTCGCCGTGCTCCTGCTGGCTCTGGCGGGCCTCTTCGCCGTGGCGCGCGGCCCGCAGCGCTGGGAATTGTGGGCCCCCGCCTTGTGCGTCGCCGCCATCCTGCTGGCCTGCCTGCCCAGCCACCTGAATACCGGACTGCGCTACATCCTCTGCCTGTTCCCCATGCTCTCCCTGCTGGCCGCCCAGGGCATTGTCTTCCTCTGGCACTCCCGCGTGCCGCGCGCCGCCGCCGCCGTGCTCCTGGTCTGGCTCACCGCCTCCTCACTCCGCGCCCACCCCGACTACATCCCCTACTTCAACGAGCTCGCCGGCGCCCATCCGGAAAACGTCGTCGTCGACTCCGACCTCGACTGGGGGCAGGACATGAGGCGCCTGGTCTCAAAGCTCGAAGAGCTGGGCGTCACCCGCGTCCACCTGGCCGTCCTCTGGTCCGGCGACGACTCCCGCATCGGCCTGCCCGGCTGGGAAGGGCTCGATCCCTACCAGCCCGTGAAGGGCTGGGTGGCCATCAGCTACTTCAACCTGAAAACGCGCGGGCTGCTGGCCGCCAAAGCCATGGGCCGCGCTGAATCGGGCTACGCCTGGCTCGACAGATACCAGCCCGTGGCCCGCGTGGGCAAGTCGATTCTGCTCTACCATATCCCTGAATAGATGCCTGCCGCCCCGCTCCAGGAAAAGTACAACACCTCCAACCCCGCCGTGCGCTTCCTGTTGAACAGGTTTTTCAGCCGCCTGCGAACGGTGATCGGGGAGGTTGGGCCGGCCACCGTGCTGGACGCCGGTTGCGGCGAAGGCGAGATCCTCGTGCGCGGCGCGCTCCCGGCGGGGACGCATGTCGTCTCGCTCGACCTCCACCCGCAATCCCTGGCCGCCGCGCGCCAACGGATCGGACAGCGCAGGCTGGTGTGCGGCTCCACCTACCAGTTGCCGTTCGCCTCCAACAGCGTCGATGCCGTCCTCTGCCTGGAAGTGCTGGAACATCTCGACCAGCCGGAGAGAGCCCTGGCCGAGCTTTCCCGCGTCGCCCGCCAGGCCGTCATCCTATCTGTTCCGCATGAGCCGTGGTTCCGCCTCGGCAATCTCGCACGCGGCAAGTACCTCGACCACCGGGGTAATCATCCGGAGCATGTCCAGCACTGGAACCCCAGCACCCTGCGCGCAATGCTCCGGGAAGAGTTCAACACTGTTGAACTCTTCCCGGCCTTCCCTTGGATCATCGCCCGCTGCCGTCCCGAAACGCAGGTCAGAAACTGACCCGCGCGCCGATCTGGATGTTGCGCGGAAAGTTCAACTGCTGCACCGGCAGCACGCCGAAGTCCGCCGCGCCCGGATTGGTCGAGGGTGGGTCGCCGCGCAGCGGAGTGTTGGTGAAGTTGAACGACTCGCCGCGCAGTTCCAGCTTCCAGCGCTCGGTGATGGAGAACTTCTTGGCGATGGCCAGGTCGCTCTGCCAGGCGGTGTGGCCGCGGAGCTGATGGAAACGGCTCATGAGCTGCGTGGGCTCGAAGGGCTGGTTCTGCGTGTAGCAGGAGCTGCGCCGGTCGAACCACTGGGTCTCGGTGCGCTCCACCTGGCGGGGATCGCCGCACAGGTACTTCCAGCCTTCCCAGGCGCCCAGCGGGACGCCGGACATGAAGCCCAGCGTCCAGTTGGTGTTCCAGCCGCCGAGGATGGCCTGGCCGGCTTTGCCCAGGTTGGCGCCGAAGGCGCGTCCCTTGCCCACCGGAACGTCCCAGATGCCGACGAACTGGAAGTTATGGCTGCGGTCGGCGCTGGTGATGACGCTGTCGACGAAGTTCTTGAACCACTCAAAATTGTACTGCTGGCGGTTGGTGGTCTCCATCTGCTTGGACCAGGTGTAGGCAAGCACCCAGGTGAGGGCGCCGCCCTTGGAGCGGGCGCCCATCATGCGCTTCTCGAAGCGGGTTTGGAGACCGTGGTAGTACACCGCGCCCCACGGGTTGATGGCGCTCTGGACGCTGTTGAACTGCGGAATGCGGCGCAGCAAGTTCTGGCGGCTGATGGTGGGACTGGCGCCCAGCGGCTGGTTAGCCGGCAGGATGCCATACCAGGGGTTGGTGACGGCCGTCTGGTAGAACGTCGGGGTCCTGTACGCCGCCTCATAGTCGGCCTGGCCCATGTCGGAGAGCTGGATGGTCTTGGTCTCATGCGTGGTCCAGGAACCAACGTATGAGGCCTCCAGCACCATGCTCCAGGGCAGCTCGCGCTCCAGGGTGTAGGACCACTGATAGGTGCGCGGGATCGGCCGGTTGCGGTTGTCGAAACTGACGCCGCCGCCGATGTTGGTGTTGATGCCGAGCTTGCTGCCGTTGGGCTGGATCAAGCCGTCCGGCCAGGGATTCTCCAGCGAGTAGTTGCCCGTGCTGGGACGCGGTGTCAGGTCGCCGTCGGCCGAGCGGATATACGGGGTCTGGATGCTGAAGCCCGTAGTCTGGGAGCCTTGCGTGGCGGTGCGGTGAAAGATGCCGAATCCGCCGCGCATGACGGTCTTGGGCAGGAACTGGTAGGCCGCGCCGATGCGCGGCTGGATGTTGGTCCAGTCGGTGTTGTATATGTTTCGGGGTACGCCGTTGACCCCGGCAAACTGCAAGCCGCCCTTGATCACGCTGGGCGGCTTGGGGAAGGTGGGATCGGCGGCGGCCAGCTTCTGCCATACGGGAAGCACCTTGCTGGTGAGGTCCTGGTTGACTTGGTCGTAGTTGAAACCGGCCACCAGCCGGTTATGCGATTCGACCAGACCCACCTGCCAGTCGTAGCGCAGGCCGATGTTCAACGTCAGCTTGCTGTTCACCTTCCAGTCGTCCTGGAAGTAGAAGCCCCAATAGGGCTCGCGCCGCAGGAAGCTGTCGTTAAAGTCGACATAACCGCTGTTCAGGTCGCCCATCAGCAAGTCGGCCACGCTGGCGCCGTCGAGCACCCCGGCCAAGCGGCGGCCCTGGTGCTGGCGGCTCCAGATAGTGTCGAAATTGAACAGCCCCGAGGACCGCCCCGCGGACTTGTTATGGCGGATCACCTTGGCATACTCGGCTCCATACTTGATCGAATGCCGGCCGCGCGTCTCGGCGGCATAGAGCTGCGAATTGAGCTGCTGGCGCGAACTCTGGTTCAGATACTGGTTGCCGAAGATCTCGTTGTAACCGGAGACCTGTACGCGCGGCGCGCGCCTGTTCGGATAGGTGGGTACGGCCGGGATGCTCTTGATGCCCAGCTTGTCAAAGGTGAACTCGCCGCCGCTGGAGTCGTCCGGGAAGTTCTGAATGAAGCGGTCGTAGCTGGCCTGCCAGTGCACGATTCGCCTGGGGCTTTGCAGCCAGTCGTAGGCGAACTTCCACACCTGATCGCGGCGCACCGTGCCGGTCATGTTGCCGTTCCGCGCCGGCGGATCGAAGCCGTTCTGGTTGCGGAACTCCGAGCCATCCTGCCAGGTGTAGCTCGTATTGAAGCGGTGTTTGTCGCTGATGACGTGGTCCCACTTCACGATCGGCTGCTCGTAGCGGTACTTGCCCAGGTTGTCGCCGCGCACATAGTTCTGCGAAAGGGCCTGGGGCGTGAAATTGGGCGCTGGGTAGTACTTGATGATGTTCTGCCCCACCACGCTCTGGCGGCTCTTGGGGATGATGTTGCCTGGAAACTGATCGCGGATGTAGACGCCGCCGCTGGTGCAGTTGGTGCCCGGCAGCGTGCAGGGTCTGGAGGTCATCGGGTCGAACACCTTAATGGTGGAGGTCTGGCCCTGCGGGATGAACTTCGAGAAGTCGCCTTCGCGGATTTCCATTGGTGGGACGCTGGTGACGCTGGGGAACGGCGTCAACTCCCGGAAACCCTCGAAGCTGAACATGATGAAGTCCTTATCCCTGCGGATGGGACCGCCGATCACGCCGCCGAACTGGTGCTGGTTCCTGAACCCGCGTTTCTGGCCGGAGGCGTTGTTCTGCCGCGCGTTGGCATCCAGCACCCGGTTGCGCCAGAAGTCGAACAGCGATCCGTGCCAGTCGTTGGTTCCGGACTTCAATGTGGTGTTTACCGTGCCGCCGCCCGTGCGGGCGTACTGCGAGTCGTAGGTGTTCACCATCACCTTGAACTCCTGGATCGCTTCCACGTTCGGCGCCAGGTTGAACGTGCCGTCCGTCGAGATCGGAGCTCCGTCCAGCAGGAACTGGTTCGAGCCGTTGCGCCCGCCGTTGATGGTGAAGCTACCGTTCACATCCCAGGCGCGCGTCCCGGAGAAGCCGGAAGATCCGAACTGCCGCTGGTCAAAGGTCACGCCCGGCGAGAACCGCATCAGCATGTAGCTCTGCCGGCCGTTCAGCGGCAGCTCCTGCACCTTGATCGGATCGAACACCAGGCCGCGCGAGGCCGACGCCGTTTGCACCAGCTCCTGCTCGCCGACTACGGTGACCTCCTGCGTGATCTGGCCGACCTCCAGCACCACGTTCAGGTTCAGTTTCTCGGCCACCTGCAGGACGATGTCGGTGCGCCGCGTCGTCTGGAAACCGCTGGAGCCAACCGTCACCGTGTATACGCCCGGATCCAGGCTCGGGAGCGTGTAGATCCCCTGCTCGTTGGTGATCGTCTCCTTGCTCAAGTTGGTGTCCTGCTTGGTCGCCTTGACCGTTGCCTTGGGGATGACCGACTTGCTCGTATCAGTGACCTGGCCCAATATCGTGGCGCGGTACTCTTGCGCGAAGGCAAGCCCGCTGAGTAGGACGAAGGTAGAAAGGAGGGAATGGGTGAGTGGTTTCATAGTGTCACGAGACCCCGCATGCAGATTCGAATGCAACCAGACTATTCGAGGTTGAGGACCCAGGCAAGGGGGGGCGCCAAGATTTCCAGCAATTAATTGGAACTGGCTGCCCGTCGCGCTCTCATCGTCCACCCCAGCCCCACCGCGGCCAGCAGCGAGAGCCCGCTCAGCAGCCCCCCCAGCATCACGCTCCGGGGCCGGTAGCGGAACTCCACCGTGTGCGCGCCGCCCTCCACCACCACGCCCCTGACCACCGAATACGCCTCGTGAATCGCGGCTGGTTTGCCGTCCACCGTCGCCGACCAACCCGGGAACCAGGTGTCGGTCAACACCACCATGCCCCGGCACCCCATCGATGCCGCCATGCGTATCCGGTTGGGCGCGTAGCTCTCGATCACCACCGAGTCCTGACTGGCGCAGTTCTCCAGCCGGGGCGGAGAAGTGAGTAGGAAGGTCCTTCGCTCTACCTCTGCCCCGAGTTTTTCCAGCTCCGATGAGGCCCGCTCCCGGCCGGCGATCTGGTACGCCTCGTGGACCGCGAAAGCGCGCGGCAGAACGTCCGGATTGTAGAACACCTTCATGCCCGAGGCGCCGGCGAACACCTCCTGCCGGTGGAACGCCGTCGGTTTATCGCCCACCGCATAGGCCACCCCGAGCAGACGCTTGGCGCCCGGCTTGTAGTTGTCGATCCGCCACATGTTTTCAGTGACGCTCGCCAGGTATCCCCCCACCTGCTGCACCCCGTGCCAGTCGCCGAAGTTGTACCGGATCAGCTTATCGTCGATGTCGGCGCGATAAAGTCCCGGCTGCCGCCTCAGGAAAGCCGCGATGTCGTCGTGCTGCCGCATGGATTCCAACAATTTCAGCCGCGGCTTCTCCAGCACCGTGGGCATGAAGAATCCGTTCGTGTTCGAGACCTCCAGCAGCAGCAGGCCCATCGCCGCCACCGTGGCCGTGTTGCGCGAAATCGACCCGCGCAGCAGCGCAAACAGCAGCGCCGCCAGCAGCAGCGCCGCCCAGGCGGTCATGACTCGCCGTTCATCGCCGGCCCCCGGAAACTCGCCGATCTGGATCAGCACAAACTGCACGGCCGCCACAAACAGGCCCACTCCCAACGCCCACCATCCCGCACGCCTCCCCCACTTCGGCTCACCGGCCCCGCCCAGCAGTCCCTCCAGCCCCAGCGCCGCCAGAATCGATCCGCCCAGCCCGAACAAAAACACCGCCGCCGCCGGACTCCGGGCCTTGTCCAGGTGCGGCGCCAGGCTATAGAGCACCCCGTTCAGCGCAAAGTGGTGCGACAGCGAGTACAGAAACCCGCCCAGCGCGATGGCCGCCAGCAGCCGCGTCTCCCTCCTCTTCCAGCACAGCGCCAGCCCCAGCCCGGCCAGCGTAAAGGCCGTGATGCCCAGGAAGGGATCCACGTGACGCGACGCATTCGGGAAGATAATCCCCAGCAGCGCCGCAGGGCTCGATGAGAAGGTCCTGTGTATGTCATAGGGCACCTTCTCGTTCCATGACACCGGCTCCGGCGCGCCCACCCAACGCCGGGCCAGCTTCCCGTACTCGGCCGCCGGCAGGATCTGCATCGCGCCCGCGCAAAACGTCATTCCCAGGAACAGGACAAATGCCGGAGCCAGCCCACGCCGCCGTACCAGGCTCCATAGCCACACTCCACTGGCCGCCAGCGAGACGAAGATCGGGATCTGATGATGGCCGCTCAGCCAGGAGACCCCCAGGAAGAAGCCGGCCAGGCCCGCCGGCGCCAGCGCCCGTTTCCAATCCTCCTGCCGCGACGCCCGGAACACATACAGGAACACCAGCGGCGCCCATACCGCCCCGTTCAGCATCTGCGGCCAATCTATGGTCCCCAGCCAGCCGGTCAGCGAAAAAGCCACCCCGCCGAACAGCGCCGCCCCGCGCCGGCAGCCCAGTTCCCGCGCCAGCTTGTAGGCGAACCAGGCCGCCATCAGGTGGATCGCCACAAAGTAGCCGTGCAGAAATATCTGTTTTAGCCAGCCCTCGCGCAGGGGCAGGGAGAAGAGAACCCAGTTCAGCGGATAGGCGGCGCCCGGCAGCGCCTGGCCGATCAGCGGCTGCCCGCCCCACTGGCCGGGCGCCCAGAGCGGCATCCGCCCCGCGTGCCACTCCCCGGCCTGAAACTGAAGCCAGGGCAGGACTTGACTCGCCGTGTCCTCTCCCGCTAGCCAGGTGAACTGGTTCGAAAGCGTGAGCTTCCAGTAGAAGCCGGCGACCACCAGCACCAGCAGCAAGGCCGCCGTCCCGCGGCCGAGACCGGCCCGCGGTGGTGTTTCTGGATCGATGTGGTGGTTTTCAGCCATGCGAAGCCCCCGGCGTCCACGGGCAATTATAACGAAATCAGTGAGTTGTGCAATGGCAGACGGATTGCTCCCATATGGCCGAGGCCCAAGGAGCCGATCCGATGAAACGCTGGCTGCTCCATTCGATCATCCCAGGCTTGCTGCTCTCCGCCCTGGCCGGCGCCCAGACGCCTGCCCCGGTCTCCGGCGACGACGGCCCCGGCCGCGGCGTGGCCCGCGTCAGCCTGCTCAACGGGGACGTCTCGGTTCGCCGAGCCGACTCCGGCGACTGGGTGGCCGCCGCGCTCAACGCGCCGCTACTGGTCGACGACCGTATCGCCGCCGGACCCGGCTCACGCGCAGAAGTGCAGTTCGATTACTACCACCGCGTCCGGCTCGCCGCCGACTCCGAAATCCGCCTCACCCAGCTCGACGAGCATCAGTACCAGCTCCAGGTCGCCCGCGGCACCGTTACCTTCACCGCCATCAAGGGCGGCGATGCCCAGGTCGAGCTCTCGCTCCCCGGCGCCGCTGTCCGCCCGATGGCCTACGGCAACTACCGCATCAGTGTGCTGCCGGACGGTTCGGCCGACATCACCGTGCGCAGCGGCGAGGCCGAGATCTTCTCCCACACCGGTACCCAGAAACTCCGCCCCGGCCGCACCATGCGCCTCCGGCTCACCGGCGCCAATGAGAGCGAGTTCCTGCTCTCCGCCGCCCTCCCCTACGACGATTGGGATCAGTTCAATGATCGCCGCGACAAGGAACTCCGCAAGGGCGCCGAGGTCTATCAGTACGTCAGCCGCGACATCTACGGCGCCGAGGATCTCTACGGCCAGGGCGACTGGAACTATGTCGCTCCTTACGGCTATGTCTGGTCCCCCTCCGTCGCCCCCGGCTGGGCCCCCTACCGCAATGGCCGCTGGTCTTGGTACGACTGGTATGGCTGGACGTGGGTGAGCTACGACCCCTGGGGCTGGGCTCCCTACCACTACGGCCGCTGGTTCTACCACGGCAACCGCTGGAGTTGGTATCCCGGGGCCGTCGTCGGCGCCCGCCACCATTGGAGCCCGGCCCTGGTCGGTTGGGTCGGCTGGGACAGTTGGGGCGGCTTCAACGCCGGCATCGGCTTTGGCTGGGGCGCCGTCGGCTGGATCCCCCTCGCGCCCTATGAGAATTGCCACCGCTGGTGGGGCAACCGCTACTACGGCGGTTATCGCAACGGCGGCTTCACCAACACCACCATCGTCAATAACGTCAACGTGACCAACATCTACCGCAACGCCCGCATCGACAACGGCATCACCGTGGTCAACGGCGGCGACTTCACCCGCGGTCAGGTCGGGCGCCCCCTGCGGGTCGGCGCCGGCGACCTCGGCCGCGCCAGCCTTGCCCAGGGCCCCGTGCCCGTGGCCCCCGGCCGCGAGAGCCTGCGGCTGGCCGACCGCGAGGTGAGCGCCCCGCGCGGAGCCGGCATCAATGCCGATCGTTTCTACTCCCGCTCCCAGACCCCCCGGGTCGATCGCATCCCGTTCGATGAGCAGCGGCGAGGGATGGAGCAGTTCGCCGGACGCACCGCCGGCGACGGCTCTCGCGGCGTCGCCTCCCCCAGCGTGATCGACGGCCGCGGCTGGCGCCGCGCCGAGGACGGAACGCGCTCCGCACCGCCGTCCCAGTCGGGCGCTGATTCCCGCCGCTTCGGCGAGCCCCGTGGAGCCGCCACCCTCGCCACCGACCCGCCGCGCGGTACCCGTTCGGTCGAGTCCGCCAGACCCGCCGACGACAACAGAGGCTCCAGTTGGCGCAGCTTTGGCGATCCAGGGCGGGGAAGCCGCACGGAAGCCCCTGCCCGCGTGGAGTCGCCCCGAATGGAGACCCCCAGGCAGCCCGAGTCGCCCCGCTGGTCCACCGGCGGCGGACGCTCCGAGGCTCCTGCCCGAATGGAGACCCCCAGGCAGCCCGAGTCGCCTCGCTGGTCCACCGGCGGCGGACGCTCCGAGGCCCCTGTCCGGATGGAGACCCCCAGGCAGCCCGAGTCGCCTCGCTGGTCCACCGGCGGCGGACGATCCGAGGCCCCTGCCCGAATCGAGACCCCCAGGCAGGTGGAAAGCCCCCGGCCTTCTACCGGCGGCGGCCGCTCTGAGGCCCCTCAGCGCAGCGAGCCGCCCCCCTCACAACCCTCCAAGAGCGAAGGCTCTCGCGGCGGGCGCGGCAACTACGAGCCACAACCAATGGCCCAGGGCGGTTGGTCCACCGGTGGCGGCCAGTCGGCCGCCTTCCGCGGCGATGACGGAGCCTCCCGCAGCGCGTACCGCTCCGAGCCCCGGTCCGCCCCTCGTTATGAATCGCCCAGCTATTCCGCGCCCAGGTCGGAGTCGCCACGCTACTCAGCCCCGCGCAGCAGCCCGAGCTTCGGTAGCGGCGGTGGCGGCTTCAGCAGCCCGCGTAGCAGCCCAAGTTTCGGCGGAGGCGATGGGAGCTTCAGTAGCCCGCGCAGCAGCCCGAGCTTCGGCGGCGGCGGTGGCGGCTTCAGCGCCCCATCCATGGGCAGCGGTTCCGGCGGCGGCTCAATGCGCGGAGGCGGCGGCAGTTTCGGTGGTGGGGGCAGCGTCGGCGGTGGACACTCCTCCTCCAGCGGCGGCGGTGGCGGGCGTAGCGCGGGCGGCGGCCGCGGAGGCCGCTAACCCTCAGCTTGTTGATCTTCCCTCAGCCCTCCGGGCCCACAAGGGTCCGGGGGGCTTTTTTGAGGGAGACCAGAAAGTTTACATAATAACGATTATCGGAAGTTGACGAAAGCACCCAGCCTGGCCCGCAGCCGGCCTGCCACTTCCCTGGGATCCTGAATCTGAAGTACTTCACACCCAGCCGCACGAGCGCTGGCCACGCCAGCGACCGAGTCCTCCAGGACAAGCGCCGACTTCACCCCAAGCCTTTTCATGGCCGTCAGGTACGGTTCAGGATCTGGTTTAAGCTTGGCAACGTCGTCTCCGTACACTACCGTCGACAAGAACGGTAATAGACCTTCAATCTGTAGGATAGGTGCAATCTCAGAGGCAGCACTTGATGTAACGACTCCAACCGGCACACTCCGCTTGGTTTGGATCCAGATTTTCACTTCTTCCGGCACCAGCTTGCCGTTCAATGAGCCGGCATGAAACAGTTTCTGTTTCAATGGATAAGCCGGCAATAGTTCATCTACTTGGCGAGGTGGATCGGCCAGGCGGCCGAGCTCCTCCAGAAACTGCCGGTCGGAGATGCCGATACAGTGCGCCTGGTAGTCCTTCCAAGTGATTGCCACGCCGAGTGGTCGCAACACTTCAGACCAGCACTGCCAATGCAGAGGTTCGGTATCGGCCAAAACACCGTCAAAATCGAACAGGATAGCCTGGGGAACCTCAAGCATTACTGGAACCGGACCGAGCGCGCCATCTGCTGGTACAGTTGCTCCATCTGCGGATAGTCCGGCTCCGGCGCGACAAAGATCATATAAAACAACGCGTTACCTCGATCCACAGTGATGACCACGTCCGTCTCTCGCGTGTTGGCATAGGGCGATTCCGATGCCAGCCTGGTCACCAACGCCTGCGAGCCCCCCAGCACGATCTTCTGCGGCTGCTCCAGGACCCTCATCCCCTGGTTCTGCTGTGCCATCTGCTGCAACAGCGCCCGCGTGTCGTTCTCAAGGTGGACCTGGCCCGATTGACTCTTCGCTATCGAAATAATCACCCCATAGCCGATCGCGTTCTGGACCAATCCCTCCTTCGGTGCAAGAACCGTACTGCTCTGTCCGTTTTTCACCGTCCAGTTGTCCGGGTAGTCGATGACGAAGCCGCTCGTTTGAAGAGGCTTCATGTTCGACGACACCGGCACCCCCATCGGCTTGGGCGCGGTGGCTGGGGCGGGGGAGCCGCTTCCCTGCCCTGGCTGCTTCTTTTTCGGCGCCGGCAGCTTGTCGACAATCCCCTGCATCCGCTTCAGGTCGCCCTCCTGGGCGTTGAACGGCCCGCGCGCCATGTACGGCAACTGTTCCTCGATCGACTTCACCCGGTTGCCCGGATTCGGGTGGTCCGACATGAACTGCATCAGTTTGCTGTTGCCCGGCGAACCCATTTCGGCCTCGAGCTTCTCAAAGAACCGCGCCATCTCGATCGGGTTGTAGCCTGCCTTGGCCATCATGTGCGCCCCCAGCAGGTCGGCGTCGCTTTCAGCGCTCCGGGAGAACTTCAGCAGCACCGAGTTGGCCCCCAACCCGATGCCGATCTGCGCCAGTGATCCGGCCAGCGACCCGCCCGCCATCATCCCCCCGATCATCGCCGGAATCTGGATCAACTGCGCCTTGGACGCCTGGTTGGTCCCGTGCCGCAGCACGATGTGCGACAGCTCATGCGCCAGCACGCCGGCGATCTGACCCTCGGTGTCGGCCGCCTTGATCAGCCCGGCGTGCACGAACATGGGACCGCCCGGGAGCGCGAAGGCGTTGATGCTGGGCTCGGCAACCACCTTGAACGAATAGGGATAGGCCGGATCGAGCTGCCCACGTTCCACCAGTCGCCTGCCGATCTTGTTGATGAAGCCGGCGAGCTCCGGGTTGGCCACAACGGTCATCTGCTGCTCGATCTGCTGGGCATATTCTTTGCCCATCTGCACGTCCTGTTCCTTGCTGAAGAAATTAATCCCGCCCGCCTTGGGCAGCTTCTTCTGGGTGGCCGCGCCAAGCGCCGCCGCGGTGAGAATCAGGATCGTCAAGCCTCGCTTCGACACCGTCACCTCTCCCCTCCTAATGCTGGCATAATGAGTGAATGACGCCCACAGACAAAATATGGCATAACGGCCGGTTCATTGCTTGGGACGAGGCGAAGATCCACGTCCTCTCGCACGTCGTCAGCTATGGGAGCTCCGTCTTTGAAGGCATCCGGTGCTATGAGACGCAGCAGGGCCCGGCCATATTTCGGCTTCGTGAGCATACCCGGCGTCTGTTGGATTCCGCCAGGATCTATAGGATTCCGGTCGATTACTCCATCGAACAGTTGATCGAGGCACAGGTGGAACTCGTCCGCCTCAACGGCCTTCGCTCCTGCTACGTCCGCCCCATCGTGCTGCGCGGCTACGGCGGCGTCGGCGTCCTGCCCTCCAATAACCCCACCGAAGTCTTCCTGGCCTGTTGGGAGTGGGGCAAGTACCTCGGTGACGAGGCGCTGGCCGAAGGCGTCGACGTCTGCATCTCCTCCTGGAACCGCATCGCCCCCAACACCCTGCCGGCGCTGGCCAAGTCCGGGGCCAACTACATGAACTCCCAGCTCATCCGCATGGAGGCCCACCACAACGGCTACGCCGAGGGTATCGCCCTGGATTCGGAGGGCCGCATCAGCGAGGGCTCCGGCGAAAACGTCTTCGTCGTCCGCGACGGCAAGATCCACACGCCCCCGCTCGGCTCCAGCGTCCTGCCCGGCATCACCCGCGACACCGTGATCACCCTGGCCCAGGAACTCGGCCTGCCCATCGTCGAAACCGTCATCCCCCGCGAGATGCTCTACATCGCCGACGAGGTCTTCTTCACCGGCACCGCCGCCGAGGTCACCCCCGTCCGCTCCATCGACAGGATCCAGGTCGGCTCCGGCCGCCGGGGCCCCGTCACCGCCAAACTCCAGAAGGCCTTCTTCGAACTCGTGGAAGGGATTGCGCCCGACAGGCACGGCTGGCTCACCCCCGTTCCTGCCGCCGTCGCCGCCAAGTAGACCCAAAAAGAATTCGAGCCGCGAATCCGCTCCCAATGTCAACCTCCCCCGAGATTCACTCTTCGGAACGGATCCGCGGCCGAACTTCTCACACTGTAGCCGGATCGCCACCCGCAGGGGAAGCCCTTTCCCACCCGCCGGCGCGGCTTTTCAACAGGAAAATGTCTCTTTGCCTTCAACAGCTTGGAGAGACGTCGGTGTGGACAATCTGTGCATAAAACAAGAACACTATGAAATGTACTGGAATCGATGCAATCGGCGGCGTCTGGCTCGAGCTCAGCGGCGGCGCTGTCCTCCAATCCGTTGAGCCACTGGTCACGCCCGGTGACGGCGCCACCTACTTGGCGCCTGGCTTCATCGACATTCAGGTGAACGGCTTTGCCGGCGCCGACTACTGCTCACCCGAAACCCCGCTGGAACTGATCGAGCACTCCCTCAACGTCCAGTTCTCCACCGGCGTCACGCGGCTGCTCGCCACCGTCATCACCGGCGGGCCCGATGCCATGCTCGGCGCTCTGCGCAACCTGGCCCGCGCCCGCGCCACCCTTCGCCACGGCCGAGCCATGGAGGGCTTCCACGTCGAGGGGCCGCACATCTCTCCCAACGACGGCCCCCGCGGCGCCCATCCGCGGCCGCAGGTGCGCCCGCCGGACGTCGAGGAGTACAAGCGCTGGCAGGACGCCGCCGAGGGCCGCGTCAAACTGGTGACGCTTTCGCCGGAGTGGCCCCAGGCCCCGGCCTATATCGAGTACCTCGTGCGCGACGGCGTGACGGTCAGCATCGGCCACCTCGACGCCACCGAGGCGCAGATCGACGACGCCGTCCGCGCCGGCGCCACTCTCTCCACGCACCTCGGCAACGGCGCGCACAAGACTCTGCCGCGCCACCCCAACTACCTCTGGCAGCAGCTCGCCGAGGATCGTCTGAACGCCTCCTTCATCGCCGACGGTATTCACCTGGATGGCCGCTTCCTCACCGTGGCCCTGCGTGCCAAGGGTCTCGAACGCGCCGTCCTGGTCACCGACGCCGTCATGCCCGCCGGCTGCGAGCCGGGACCCTACATGCTCGGCGAAGTCGAGGTCCAACTCCACGCCGCCGCCTCCGAATCCGGTTGCCAGCGCGTCACATTGCGCGACGGCGACCGCCTGGCCGGCAGCGCCCTCCGCATGGACCGCGGCATCGAGTTCCTCATGAAACTCGCCGGCCTCAGCCTGGCCGAAGCCGTCACCCTGGCCACGCGCAACCCGGCGCGAGTCGCGCGCATCCCCCACCGCCAGCGCGGCCTCCAGCCGGGCGAGCGCGCCGACGTGGTCGAATTTGAGTACGACAAGTCCGGCCCCTCCATCCGCGTCCTGCGGACCTGGCTGGACGGCGAGCTGGTCTACTCCCGCTGACCCTGGGCCGCACACCCCGGCAGCGCCGCATTTCGGGAACCATCAGCAGAATGGGTTTACCACTCGTACCCGTCCATATCGCTGCCCGTGACTCAAGTCTTCGGAGTACACGGTGTCGGTTCCAAGCGCCTCGGCTGCCACCAGGATGGCCGCGTCCCAATAGGAAATCGAGTAGCGCTCGGACTGCTCGATTGCGATTCGCACTAGCTGATGGTCAATGGTCTGACACGGAAATGCCGTCCACTGCTCGATCCACTCCAAGGCTTGCGCGGCGGTGAGCGGGCGTGACGCCTTCCTGACCACGGTCACAAAGAACTCCTGCAGAACTTGCGCCGAGGTGCCGAAGTCCATCGATTCAACAAGCTCAAGAGCGCGTTTTCTCTTGGGTTCGTCTTTGCCCGTTCCTACCGCCGCGTAGACGAGGACGTTGGTGTCGAAGAATACCTTAGCGGTCATGCAGATCTTCCCGGGTCCACGCCTTCTTGCCGAGCTGCCCTTGAGATTTCGCGCTCAACTGCCGCAAGCGCGCCCGGGCGCGCTTGGCCCGGTCCTGATGCGAGGCGAGACCGGTCAGGAATTCACGCACCAGAGCGTTCACGCTGGAGTTGCGTTCGGCGGCATGGCGGCGAACAGTAGCAAGGACATTCTCGTCCACGCTGAGAGTGATGTTCTTCATAAGCACAGTATATGTGTAACTGTGTGAATGCGCAATGGACGATGCGCGGCGCCGGCCGGCTGGCCGCCGCGCTCCTTTCGTGATAGCGTGACGGCTATGAGCGTCACCACCCGCGCGGCCATCGACGAGTTCCTGGCCCTGAAGCGCATCGCCATTGTGGGCGTATCGCGCTCGCCGGCGCACTTCAGCCGCATGGTGTTCAAGGAGTTTGCAGAGCGCGGCTACGACGTGGTGCCGGTGAACCGCGAGGGCGGCGAGGTGGACGGGCAGCCTGTCTTCCGCTCGCTCAACCAGGTGTCGCCGCCCGTCGAAGGCGCGCTGGTGTTGTCTCCGCCCGATGTGGCCGCCTCGGTCGCCGGCGATTGCCGCCGCGCCGGCGTCGCCAGGCTCTGGGTCTATCGCACCAAGTCCGATTGCGGCGCGTTGGTGGAAGGCGAGTGCCCGCTGATGTGGCTCAAGGACCCGGCCTGGTTCCACGGCCTGCACCGCGGCCTGCGCGGCATCTTCGGCCGCCTACCGTAGCCGCAGCGCCGTCCGCTCGGCCGCCCGCATCACGCGCAGGATGTTACCGCCGTAAATTTTGCGGATCTCGGCCGGCGTGTAGCTCTTCTCCAATAGCTTGCGCGTGAGGTTCGGCCACTTCGATACGTCGTCCAATCCCTCCGGCGTGCACGTGACGCCGTCGAAGTCGCTGCCCAGCCCGGCGGCATCCACGCCGGCGATCTGCTTCACATGGTCGATCTGCGCCACCACGTCGTCGATCGACGCCCGCGCGCACTTTGTGTCTTTCGGCAGGCTTGCGTTGACCCACGGCGATGTGTCGGCGGACCTCTGCGACAGGAACTCGCAGCCGAAGTTGATCATCACCACGCCGCCCTTCTTCGCCACGGCGCGGATCATGTCGTCGGTCATGTTGCGGGTTATGTTGGAAACGGCCCGGCACGAGGAGTGCGAGCTGAACACCGGCGCCTGGCTCGCTTCCAGCGCATCCCAGAACGTCTTGTCCGACACGTGCGCGATGTCCACCATCATGCCCAGCCGGTTCATCTCGGCGATCACCTTGCGGCCGAACTCGCTCAATCCGCGGTTGTCCTTCTCCGCCGACGAACCGGCCCAGCTCAGGTTCCGGGTGTGCGTCAGAGTCATGTAGCGAGCACCCAATGCCTGGTAGTCGCGCAGCAGCCGCAGGTCGTCCTCGATGGCGTGGCCGCCCTCGATGCCGATCAGCGCCGCGATCTTGCCCCGCTTGCGGGCCTTGAGGATGTCGTCCGCCGTCAGTGCCAGCGTGAAATCCGCGGGGTGCTTCTCCACGATGTCGTAACGGATGGTATCGATCATCTGCATCGCGCGGTGCGCCGCCTGGCCCTTGGCCGTGTACTCCACGTCCACGTACGCCGCGAAGAACTGCACCGCCATGCCGCCCTGCTTCATGCGCACAACGTCGGTGTGCCCCTCTTTGCGCAAGGGGCTGATGTCGAGACCCTTCTCCGTGAAACTGGTGACGTCGTTGTGCCCGTCGATGAGGATGGCCGAGCGGTGGACCTTCATCACCTCCGCCTCGGTCCAGCTCTTCTTCTGTGCCGCCAGTGGCAGCAGGCACAATGCGATCACAAGCGCAAAACGAATCATCCGGTTATTGTACCCACCGCCCTTCGCGGATTCGTGCCGCTTCCTCCACCGGTCCCGTGTACACATACGCCCACGCCTCCACCGTCTGGCCCGTCTCCAGTACCGCTTCCACCACCACCCGCCGGTACTCCGGCCCTTCGTACTCGTCCAACTCCGCCAGCACAGCGGGATCCCGCAGCCGCGCCACCTGCCCATGCACCAGCTCTCCATCTCCCCGCGCCTCCGTCATCGCCGGATACGCTCCCATGCCGTACAGCCGTCCCCGCGCCGTGGCCTTGCCCGCCAGCTCCGCCGCCGCCCACAGTCGCCTCGCCGGCCCGTTGCGCGCTGCATGAAGCAGCGTCCCGTAAACGAACAAACAGTTGGGTGATTCCGCCATGCGTCAATAGAGGCTATGATAAACGTCCGGATGCATAGGCGCAGTGTATTGTGGCTGATCTGTGGCGGCATGCAGGCCGCGAGCGACTCCCCTGCCCCCCTCTCCTCAGCCGACCAGCGCGCCTTTTGCGCCTGGTTCGCCTGGCTGGCCGAAGCGATGTACTTCCTCCCTGGCCAGCGCCGGCCGAAAGAGATCACCGACTGCTCCTCGCTGCTTCGCTTCGCCTACCGCGAAGCCCTCCGGCCCCACACCGCCGAGTGGGCGCATTCCGCTGGCTTCGATTGGCTGCCTCCGCTGCCTGAATTGAGCCGGCCCGCCCGCACCCCGGCCCTCTTCCTCACCGCCTCCGGACAGGCGCGGCAGTTCGCCGACGCCGAACACCTCCTGCGCTTCAACGCCTTCCCTCTTGCTCGCAACTCCTCCGCCGCCCGCCCGGGCGATCTCCTCTTCTACCGCCAGATCACCGAATCGCAGCCCTGGCACTCAATGGTCTGCCTCGGGCGTAGCGCCTTCGACGGCGCACCCGGCCCTCTCGCCGTCTACCACACCGGCCCCATCGACGGCGCTCCCGGCGAGTTGCGCCGCCCGTCCATGGACGAACTCCTCCGCCACAGGGAGCCGCGTTGGCGGCCGGTGGCGGGCAACGCCAATTTCCTCGGCGTCTATCGTTGGAACATCCTTCGTGACACGGACTGATCTCATGCGCTACCGACCCTGGCTGATGCCGCTGTTTCTCCTCGTGCTGGCCGCCCCCGCGCAAGAGGACGAAGGCCGCGGGTACTTCTCGTTGAATACCGACCGTCCCATCCTTCCGGGAGAGTCGGCCACCGTGCGCGTGCAGGCGCAACAGGTCCGGCAACTCGACTTCCGTCTCTACCGCATCAACGACCCCGTTCAGTTCTTCCGCCAACTCGACGATCCGCATCACTTCGGCGGTTCCATTCGGCCCAGCCCCAAGGCGCGAACGCCCATTGAGAAGTTCGCCGCCTGGAAGCGAGCGTGGCGGGCGCGCTTCCGCGACGTCTTCCGCAGGCAGTTCACCGCCGAAGCCCGCGCCGGCATCCGCGCGGCGCTGAAAGGCGAAACGCCGCGGCCGGCCGAGCAGTACGCTCCCGGCGCCATCCTCAACCCTCAGCAGCTTGTCCGCCGCTGGCAGCAACCCATCCAGACACCCAACCGCTGGCAGGCCGCAACAGTCCCCGTGGAGGTGAAGGAAAAGGGCCTCTATGTCTTGGAAGCCACCGACGGCGTGAAGCAGGCCTACACCATCATCTCCGTCACCGGCCTCGCATTGCTCACCAAGACCACCGCTGGCGCCGTGCTGGTCCGCGCCGTGGACCGCGCCACCGGCCGCCCGGTCGCCGACTGCCCGGTTCAGCTCTACGACTGGGCCAGGAAGACCGCGGTCCTCGAATCCCAGACCGGTCCCCAAGGTCTCTTGGAAGCCAAGGTGGACGGCGTCTCCGAAGAGGGCCTGATGGTGCTCGCCCGCCGCGGGCAGGACTTCGCCGCCGCCACCGTCGGCGGCTACATGCTCGGCTCTGCCCGCGCCCGCGCGCTCACCGGCTACGTCTACACCGATCGTCCCGTCTACCGGCCCGGCCACAAGGTCCACTTCCGCTCCATCCTCCGCACCATGGAAACAGCCGAATACGGCTTGCCGAAAGAGTCGTCGGTGCAGGTGGAGGTGAACGACTCCCAGGGCAAGACGGTGCTCAAGAAGCGCCTCTCCCTCTCCGAATTCGGCACCGCCCACGGTGATCTCGATCTGCCCGCCGGCGCCCCCCTCGGCTACTACGGCATCAACGTGGGCCTCAGCGGCGATGAGCGCGCCGTCAGGGCCTACGGCGGCTTCCACGTCGAGGAGTACCGCAAGCCCGACTACGAGGTGAAAGTCCTGCCCGAGTCCAAACGTCTCACCCAGGGCGGCCGTATGAGCGTGACCATCGAAGCCCGCTACTACTACGGCGAGCCCGTCGCCGGCGCCGCCGTCTCCTACGCCGTTCACCGTTACCGCTACTGGCCGCCGTGGTGGGAGGTGGACGACGACTTCGGCGAAGACGGCGAGGAGGGCGCCGGCTACGGCGGCGAACAGATCCTGGAAGCCTCCGGCAAGCTCGACGCGCAAGGCCGCCTGGCCGTCTCCGTCCCTGCCGAAAAATGGCAGCACGACGCCGTCTATCGTGTCGAGGCCCGCGTCACCGACTCCACCAGGCGCGAGATCCGTGCCGCGGCCTCGTTCACCGCCACCCGTGGCCCCTTCTTCATCAGCGCCCGCCCTGAGCGCTACGTCTACGCGCCCGGCGATGCCGCCAAGGTGATCGTCGAAACGAAAGACCACGACGGCAATCCCGCCGCCGGCATCCCGTTCACTTTGGAGGTCGCCCAGCGCGAATGGAACAAGCCGGACCAGCCGGCCATCCTCACCAAACAGGGCCGCACCGGCCCGGATGGCAAGGCCGCCATCGAGTTCCCCGCCCCGCCCTCCGGCTCCTGGCAGATCCGCGCCGCCGCGCCCAATCCTTCGGGCGGAGAGATCACCGATGAGGCCTGGCTGTGGGTCTCCGGCGCCTGGGTCGCGCGCGATGCCGGACGGCAGCAGCGTGTCCAGATCATCCCCGACAAGGCCTCCTATAAGCCCGGCGACACGGCCAAGGTCCTCATCGTTGCCGGAGTGCCGGAGTGCGACCTCTGGCTTTCGCTCGAAGGCAAGACGCTCTACTGGTCCCGCTTCATCGCCGTCCAGGGCGGAACGGCCAGCGTCGAGGTTCCCATCGAGAGTTCGCACGCGCCCAACGTCTTCCTGGAAGCCGTCTTCGTGCGGGACAACACGCTCTACCGCGGCTCCAAGTCCATCAAGGTTCCGCCCGTCGAGAAGCAGATTCAGGTCGAAGTAAAGACGGCCAAGGCCGAATACAAGCCCGGCGAGCCGGCCGCCTTCAGCGTTGTGGCCAGGGACCACAAGGGCCAGCCTCTCAGCGCCGAGTTCAGCCTTGGCGTCGTCGACGAGGCCATCTACGCCATCAAACGCGAGACGCAACCCGACATCCTCAGCTCCTTCTATGGCCGCGTCTGGAACCGCGTCTCCACCGACTCTTCGCTGCACTACTACTTCTACGGCGAAGCCGGCCGCCGGCGCATGATGCTGGCCGAGATGCGCCAGCGCGAGTCCCGCGCCCAGCTCAAACCGGAGCGCCTGCAAGAGCCGAGGATCCGCAAGGAGTTCCCCGATACCGCCTACTGGATCGCCGACCTCAGGACCGGCGCCGACGGCCGCGCCGAAGCCCTGGTCACCTTCCCCGACTCTCTCACCACCTGGCGCGCCACCGCCCGCGGAGTGACCAGGGACACTCGCGTCGGCAGCGCCCTCCAGCGCACCATCGTCCGCAAAAACATCCTGGTCACCATCGCCGCTCCGCGCTTCCTCACCGAGGGCGACGAGATCGTCCTGCCCGTCCTGGTGCGCAACTACACAGCCGCTGAGCAAAAGGTCAAGGTCTCGCTGCAGGCCGAGGGCGCCGCGATCCTCTCGCAACAGGACGGCGACCTCATCGTCGCCGCCAAAGGCGAAGGCCGTCTCGATTACCGCGTGCGGGTTCCCGCCTCCGAAAAGGCCGTGCTCACAGCCAAGGCTCTGACCGCCACGGAGAGCGACGCGCTGGAAATCACCCTGCCCGTCGAGCCCTTCGGCCTCAAGCTCGTGGAACCCGTGCAGACCCGCATCGAGCGCCCCGCTGAAAAGCAGGAGTACAGTTTCACCTTCCCATCTGGCGCCTCGCCCAACTGGCGCGCCGTCAGCGTCCGCCTGGCGCCCTCGGTCGCCGGCGCCGTCTTCGGCGCGCTGGACTACCTGCTCACCTATCCCTACGGCTGTACCGAACAAACCATGTCCAGCTTCTTGCCGAACGTCGTCGTCTCGCAGGCGCTGCGCGATCTCAACCTCGACGCCGCTATCGACCGCCAGGCGCTCGACAGGAAGGTCAAAGCCGGGCTGGAGCGTCTCTACAGCTTCCAGCACCAGGACGGCGGCTGGGGCTGGTGGCGCGGCGATGAGAGCGATCTCTTCATGACCGCCTACGTCGCGTCGGGCGTGAAGCTCGCCGCCGCATCCGGCTATGCCATGGACCAGTACAGGCTCAACCAGGCCGCCCAGGCGCTCGCCCTCCGCTTCGACAGCGACCGCCGGGCGGCCCCCGACACGCGCGCCTACGCCCTCTATGCCATGGCGCACCTCGGCAAGCCCGCGGCGAACCGCTTGGATGCGGTCTGGAACGGCCGCTCTGCGCTCACCAGCTTCGGCTGGGCGCTGCTCGGCCTCACGCTGGATCGCCTCAAGGACCCACGCGCCCGCGAGGTCTCCGCGCATCTCATCGCCACCGCGCTCCAAGAGGGCGAGGAGGCGTGGTGGACCTCCGCCCGCGATCCCATGCTCGACTTCGAGTCCGATAACTCGCTGGAGGCCACCGCCTTCGCCATCAAGCTCCTGGCGCGCGTCGAACCGGACTCCCCGCTCATCGACAAAGCCGCGCAGTGGCTGGTCAACCACCGCGACCAGGGTTACTACTGGTCCTCCACCAAGCGCACCGCCTTCGTCATCTTCGGCCTCACCGATGTTCTCCGGCGCAGCGGCGAGTTGAAA
>JACRBC010000088.1 GCA_016213245.1 Candidatus Solibacter usitatus
CAGCAGGTCCGAATTGGCGCCGTTCGAGGCATAGCCCGCGACCACCACGCCGGTGGCATCGGCCACCAACGCCTCGCCCGAGGCGCCGGCGACGGTGAACGGCCAGAGCGGGGGATTGCTCAGGTCGGGCGGCGCACCGCCGCCCGGTCCCGGATCCGGTCCGGGTCCGGGGCCCGGTCCCGGCGGTGGGGGTGGCGGTGCCGGCGGCGGAGGGGGAGGCGGCGGTGCCGGCGGATCGGGGTCCACGACCGGTGGCGCGATGCCCACACCGGTGAGCGCCGCCAGCACGTTGTTCTGGCCGTTGGCGGTGCCGACATCGGGATCGTTCGACGGTACGTTGAGCCCGCCGCCGGCGGCGCCGAGCACCGTGGGGGTGAAGCGCAGGACGATCGTGCAAGTCGTGGCCGGCACCAGCGTTTGACCGTTCACGCAACTGCCGCCGGTGCGACTATAAGGAACCACCGGCGGCACGATCGTGCCGAGCACCAGATTGGCCGCGCCATTGTTGGCGACCGTGACGGTGCGGGTCGAGAAACTCCCGACCTCGGTGTTGCCGAACGCGACCGGCAGCGGGGTGACGTTGATGTTCGGAAACAGCACCGCCACCGGGTTAACCGTGGTCGTCGCCTGGATGTTGGTGTTGTTGGCGGCGTTCGGGTCGACCTCGTTGGGGTGGGTGGCGCTCGCGGAATTGGTAATAGCGCCCGGAGCGGTCGGGGTGACGGTGATCGTAACCACCGTCGAGGCGCCGTTCGCCAAGGTGCCGAGGCCGCAGGTCACGACACCCGCCGCCTGGGTGCAGGTCGGGCCGCCCGGGGTGACGGTGCCGAAGGTCACGCCCACCGGCAGGGTGTCGGTGAGCACGATGCCGGTCGCCGGGTCGGGGCCGTTGTTGGTGACGGTGAGCGTATAGGTAAGCGTCGCGCCCACGGTCAGCGGGTCGGGGGCGTCGGTCTTGGTGAGCACCAGGTCGGCGACCCCCAGGGCCGCCGCCTCGTAGGCACCGATGTCGCAGACCGCGCCCGCGACCGCGTCGCCGTCGACCGGCCGAGCCACGCCGCGCTGGTCGGTGGCCGGGCAGCCGGTGTTGTTGCCGGCGTCGATCGCCGGGCTGCCGGGGAGCAGCGCATGGGTGAAGGTCGGGCCGCCGTTGTTCGCAAGCGGGCCAAGGTTTGGGTTGGTGTTGATCAAGTCACCGGCACTGGCGAAGCCGCAGGTGTTGGCGCTGTCGAGGTTGTTGCCGAGAGAGATGGCGGAGAGGAGGGGAGGTTCATAAGCACAGTTCCCCCCGGCGGCGCTGTTGGCGACGATGGTGTTGAATAGGGAAAAGTTGGTCGCGTTGTTATTGGCGTAGATGTTGCCGCCGCTAAGGGCGCTGTTACCGGCGATGGTGCTGTTGCGGATCGTCACGTTTGCCGTGCCGATGTAAATCCCGCCGCCGAAGGTAGTGAGGTCGGCGGTGTTGCCGCTGATCGTGCTGTTTTCGATCGTCAAATCGCGAAAGTTATAAATACCGCCGCCCCCGATCGTGCTAGCACCGTCAGTGATTGTGGTATTGCCGCTGATGGTGCTGGCGGTAATGATCATCGAATTGCCTGCATTGGCGATGCCGCCGCCGAAGGTCGCGTTGTTGCCCTGCACAACGACATTGTTCAAGATGACATCGGCGGTGCCGCCGGTGGTGTCGATGCCGCCGCCTCTCTGGCCGAGGCCGATATTGCCGCCGGTAATCGTTACGCCGGAAATCGTGATCGTTACGCCGTTGTCCGCCGGGTCGAGGTCGAACACCCGGTCGATGCCGTTGGCATTGATGATGGTCGTGGCCGCGCCGGCGCCTTGAATCGTCAGCGAGGTATTGATGTCGAGATCGCCGGTGGCGGCGGCGTCTTCGCCGGTACCGGCGAGCGTGAAGGTGTAGGTGCCGGCCGGTACGGAAATCACTGGGTTGGCCGGGCAGGCGTTGGCTTCCATGATGGCGGCGCGCAGGGTGCAAGTTCCCGTGCTGTCGGCGCAGAATCCATTGCCCGGGGTCGCGTCCACGGTGTCGGCGGTGTTGGTGACGGTGATGGCGGTGAGGCATGCCAGCAGGTCGGGGGTGATTCGGGTGATGAAGGCGTCTTGGATGCCGCCGAATGCCGTTTGTGCTCCGCCGGCGATGCCGGGGAAATCATTCGAAACGGTAGCGCCTGCCGCGTACACTTCACCGCTGACGGGATGGATGGCGAGGGCGAAGGCGGGATCAAGGTTGCTGCCGCCGAGATAAGTCGCTTGGGTGAGACTGGTGAGAGCGCTGTTGAGGCGGGTGACATAACCTTCTTGGGTGCCAACGAAGGTTGTATCGGCGCCGCCGGCGATACCGGGGAAATTGGTCGACTGGGTAGAGCCCGCCACGTACACATCGCCGCTGACGGGATGGATGGCGAGGGCGTAGGCGCTATCAAAGGCGCTGCCACCGAGGAAAGTCGCCTGGGTGAGGGTGGTGAGGGTACTATTGAGCCGGGCGACAAAGGCTTCTCTAAGAACGAAACTTGTATCGGCGCCACCGGCGATGCCGGGGAAATCGCTCGAATCGGTTTCGCCCGCCACATACACATCCCCGGTGACGGGATGGATGGCGAGGGCGAAGGCGCGGTCAAGAGATGCGCTACCACCGAGGAAAGTCGCCTGGGTGAGACTGGTGAGGGCGCTGTTGAGGCGGACGACAAACGCTTCTTGAGTACCGCCGAAAGTTGCATCGGCTCCACCGAGAATACCGGGGAAATCGCTAGAGTTGGTTTCGCCCGAGACGTATATATCGCCAGTTACAGGATGGATGGCGAGAGCGGTGGCTTGCTCGGCAGAATTGCTACCACCAAGCAAGGTTGCCTGGGTGAGGCTGGTGAGGCTGTTGTTGAGTCTGGCGACAAACGCCTCTTGAGTACCGCCGAAAGTGGTATCGGCACCACCGGCGATGCCGGGGAAATCATTCGATTCGGTTAAGCCCGCCACATACACATCACCACTGATGGGATGGATGGCGAGGGCTGTGGCGTAGTCTGTCCGGCTTCCAGTGAGATGGGTCGCCTGTGTAAGCGTGGTGAGACCAGCGTTCAGACGCGCGACGAAGGCGCCGACGCTGTCCGTCGCTGCTGGTTGGGCCCCGCCTGTGGTTCCGGGGAAATCGACCGTGTTAGTGTAACCTGCTATGTACACGTCACCGGTCAAGGGATGGATGGCAATCGACCTGACTACATCAACGTTAACTATCTGTATGGCGTTACTTCCCCCGAGGTAGGTCGCCTGTATGAGCGTGGTAAGACCGGCATTCAATCGCGCGACGTAGCCCTCATCCGCGCCAGCAAATGTTGTATCGGCACCGCCGGTAACGCCGGGGAAATCGCTCGACGTCGTATAACCGCCCACGTACACATCACCGGTAGTAGGATGGATGGTGAGGGCGAAGGCTTGATCATCAGCGCTTCCCCCGAGGTAAGTGGACTGCAAAATCGGATCAATCACCAACGTCCGCTCGACATCGTACGCCGCAACCTGAAAACCCACCTCATGGTTCGCGTGCAACACGTACCGCCCTTCGACGGGCACCCGTTTCCCCTCGATCTCCTGATAAACGATCGGGACCTTCTGCAGCAACTCGCCCTGGGCGGTGGCGAGCACCAGGTTGCCCTGGGCATCGAGACGGATGTCTTCCGCGCCTTGAATCGCGAGCCGGATCCGGTCGGGATCGGCGCCCGGGCTTACCACGAAGTCGTATTCGATCTGCCGCTGGTTGCCGTAGTAAACGAGATCGATGCCGGGGTACACGGCTTCATAACGGACCTTACTATAGTGCGGCACGTCGGTGCGCCACTGGGCGGGGTCGTTGCCGTGGAAATAGGCGCTCTTGCCGGGCAGCGGATCGGCCCCGGCGATCCGGGGATTCGGGTTGGCATCCTTCCATTGCAGGCGCAGGACGGCGGCTTCGATTTTCGTTTCTTCAGTCGAGGCCGCTTCGTTCAGCTCGTCATTCCCACGCACGTGGGAATCCAGAGAATCCATTGATGTCCTGGATCCCGGCGTGCGCCGGGATGACGGAGCCCGAGAGTCTTCGGTTTCCGCGTTCGGCCGTGCCGCCACCGTCAGCACCGCCTCGGTCGGCGTGAGGAACATCGTGTAACCGCCGCTGCGCGCCAGGAACTTCACTTGCTCGTCGGTCTGGCCGGTGTTGGCCTCGAAGTGCAGCGGCAGCTTGCCGACGGCGTTCGTCACGCGCGCACGGGTTTCGGGACTGACCGCGGCGGCGAGCGGGACAGCCGCGGACGCCGGAGTGGAGGCGGGCGTCGGGAGTTTTAGGGTAGCGAGCGGGGTGCCGTGCATCCGCACGACCGGATCGTGCTGAGGCACCGGCCGCGACGGCAACCCCGTCGCCGCCACCACAATGGCCGCGACCAGCGCGGTATAACTATAAATTTTCGCCTTCATCCGTCTGCTCCTCTTCCTGGGCGTTGGCCCGGTGGTGTTATCGTTTTCTAAAACCTATTTAAAAATGACTACGGTGATCGCCGTTCCTGGCGGTTCAAAACCATTGCCTGCCTAAACTACCCGCGAACGTTCCCCGACATCTGTGATGCGCGTCACAATGCCGGGGTATCGCGACCGAACGCAGTTCATTTGTCTTCCGGCTCGGGCGCGTCCGGCTTGCGGCGGGTCAGGTGCAGCAGGTCGAGCAAGTCGTTGGGGCTATGGAAGCTCGTCGTCTCCTCGCTTTCGACGCGCTCGACGGTGCCGGCCACCTGATTCGGTTCCTGTCGGTTGCGGCGGAATATCCGCACGATGTAGCTTTCCCACATGCCCACTTCCCTCCGGCCGTTGGTTCGGTTGTTGTTTCGGGCAACCTTACCGCGGCCGGACTCACAGAAAGCTCACACGGCGGGGTTGGCGACGCCGGG
>JACRBC010000089.1 GCA_016213245.1 Candidatus Solibacter usitatus
AAGAGGCCGTTGACCAGGAAGCCGGCCAGGGGGAGTGCGGGGATGAGCCAGAGTTGATGCATCGGATCAGAGCTTCATCGAGGAGATTTCGTCGACTTCGAGGGTCGCCCGGTTCTTGAAAACGGTGAGGATGATGGCCAGGCCGACGGCCGCTTCGGCGGCGGCCACGACCATCACGAAAAAGCTGAAGATGTGGCCGTCCACTTTCCCCAACTTGTGGCTGAAGGTCACAAAGGAGAGGTTGACGGCATTGAGCATGAGCTCGATGCACATGAAGACGGTGATGATATTGCGGCGCAGCAGGAAGCCGGCGGCGCCGGTGGCGAACAGGACGGCGCTCAGGATGAGGTACCAGGAGAGGGGAACTTGGGCGGGCAGGGCGAGCATGGCGGTCAGATCTCCTTCTTGGCGAGGACCACGGCCCCGACGATAGCGATGAGGATGAGGATCGAGGTGACCTCGAAAGGAAGCAGGTAGGTGGTGAAGAGGGCGATGCCGAAGGTGTGAGGATCGCCGCGGGTGAAGCCGCCGAAAGTGACGACGCTGGATGAATCGGCCTGTCTGGCGGCGAGATAGGAGATCAGGCCTGCGAGAGAGAAGACCAGGGGCAGAGCAATGGCGGTGTGCAGGGCCTGGCGGCGCGGGCGGGACTCGGCGCCCGTATTGAGCAGCATGATGGTGAAGGTGAAGAGCACCATGATGGCGCCGGCGTAGACGATGACCTGCACGGCGGCGATGAAGGGCCCGCCGAGGAGAAGGTAGAGCACGGCCAAGGCGACCATGACGCCGACGAGTGAGAGGGCACTGGAGATCGGGTGGGACTGCAGCACCACATTGATGGCGCAGCCCAGCGCGATGGCGGCGAAGATCAGGAAAAGAATTGCGTCCATCTCGGGGAACCTCTCAACTCAAGACGCGAGGGCCACAATGAGGCCGGTGATTAGCAGATTGAGTACAGCCAGCGGGAAGAGGGCCGTCCAGGCGAATCTCATGAGCTGGTCGTAGCGGAAGCGGGGCAGGGTGCCGCGCACCCAGATAAAGACGAAGACGAGGATACCGACTTTGGCGACGAACCAGAAGAGCGGCACGAGCACGGGCTTGAGGGCGGGAACCAGGAAGAGCGCGGCGAGCGCGAGAAAGAGGACGCCGAAGACGGGGAAGGAGAAGCGATCCCACTTGCGGGCGCGAATGGCCTGGGCGGCATGGAAGAGAAGCATCAGCCCGGCGCCGGCGAACAGGGCCGGGGGCACGAAGTCGCTGCCGGATGCGGAAGGCCAGAGCGGCTGCCAGCCGCCGAGAAAGAGCAGGGATGCGACGCAGCAGACGGTGAGGATATTGGCGTACTCGGCCATGAAGAACGAGGCGAAGCCCATGGAGCTGTATTCGGTGTGAAAGCCGGCGACGAGCTCGGCCTCGGCCTCGGGCAGGTCGAAGGGGATGCGGTTGGTCTCGGCGAAGGCGGCGATGAGGAAGATGACAAAGCTGAGGAGCTGGGGGAAGGGTCCGGCGAAGACGTTCCACTTGGGGATGATGCCGAACCAGAAGCCGGCCTGGGCATCGACGATTTCGCGGAAGCTGAGCGAGTTGGCCAGCAACAGGGGTGAGACGATGGCCAGGGCCATAGGCAGCTCATAGCTGACCATCTGCGCGGAGCTGCGCAGGCCGCCCATGAGGGAGTACTTGGAATTCGAGGCCCAGCCGCCGATGGCGATGCCGTAGACGCCGAGGGAAGAGACGGCGAGGACGAAGAGCACGCCGACGTCCAGGCCGGCGAGTTCCATGTTGGTTTTGATGCCGAAGACTTCGACCTGCGGGCCGAAGGGGATGACGGAGATGGAGGTGAGGGCCAGAGAGACGGCGAGGATGGGGGCCAACAGATAAAAGAAGAGGTTGGCGTTCGCCGGGATGACGCCTTCCTTGATCACGAGCTTGATGACGTCGGCAAGGGGCTGGAGGAGGCCGTGCGGGCCGACGCGGTAAGGCCCCGGCCGTAATTGGATATGAGCCAGCACCTTTCTTTCGATCCACTGGAGGTAGGCGAGCGTGGTGAGGAGCACGGCGGCCACCAGTGCGGTCTTGATCAGGCTGAGGACGAAGAAGTTCATGGCGCTTATGACTTGTACAACTGTCCGGGAGCTTCCATGACGCGGTTGAGCACCGTGGAGAACCGGCTGAGCGTTCCGGACGTGTAGAGGGTATCGCCGGCCGGGCGGATGAGCTCGGGGCGCGGCGCGGATGTGATGCGGCCGTTGACTGGCGCGGTCTGTGCGGCGCCGCCGGTGGCGATGACGGGCAGCGGCACGTTGTACCCAGGTACGGTGCGGCGGATCTCCTCGAAGAGCTTGTCGGCCGCGGGAATGCCGAGGTCCAGGCCCATCTGGCGGGCCAGCAGGCCCATGAT
>JACRBC010000090.1 GCA_016213245.1 Candidatus Solibacter usitatus
CGTCCGACCTGGCGCGGTTCGCCGCCGAGATCTGGCGGGCATCTCGGGGGGAAGGGGGATCGGTTTTGCAGCCCGGCGCCGCCCGTCTGATGCTGACGCCGCAGATGGGCAACTACGGATTGGGGCTCACCTTGCAGGGGTCGGGCGACGACCTGCGGTTCGGGCACGGCGGAAGCAACAGGGGCTATCAGTACCTGTGGGAGCTGAACGCGGCGACAGGCGACGGATTCGTAATGATGACCAACTCCGGCGCGGGCCAGCGGCTGTTCGGCGGAGTGCGGGAGAAGGCGGCGCAGGAGTTCCGATGGCGCCAATAGGAAGACGCGAGTTCCTCGGCACGGCGGCGTCAGTGGCGCTGCCCGCGGCCGCGCAGCAGACCGGGCGCGTCGTCGTGGTGGGCGACGTCCACGGCGACCTGGACCGGCTTGTCGACGTGCTGTCGATGGCCGGCCTGGTGGGCGACCGGCAGGAATGGACGGGCGGAACGGCGCAACTGGTTCAGTTGGGAGACCTGGTGGACCGCGGGCCCAGAAGCCGCGAGGTGATCGAGTATCTCCAAAAACTGGAGAAGGAAGCCCGCAAGGCCCAGGGGCGGGTGTGGCGCCTGATCGGGAACCACGAAGCCATGCGCATGTTCGGCGACTTGCGTGACGTCCCGGCACAGGAGTACGGACTCTACGCGAACAGAAAGAGCCAGGCGGCGCGGGAGAAGCTCTACCAGTTGCACATCGCCCAGATGGAGGCCTCCGGCGACCCCAGAAAGCGGCTCGATCTCAGCTTGGGATACCGGCAGCAGTGGGAGAAGGAACACCCGCTGGGGGAGATGGAACTGCTCCAGGCGTTTTCCGCGCAAGGGGTGTACGGCAAGTGGTTGGTGGAACAGCGGGCCGCACTGCGGCTGGCCGATACCCTGTTCGTCCACGCGGGAATCTCTCCGAAGTATGCCGAGTGGAGCGAGAGCCGGCTGAACAGCCGCGTGAAGGAAGAGCTGACCGCCGGAGGGAGGCAGGGCGAGGATGCGGTGTGCCGCGACCTGGAGGGGCCGCTGTGGTGGCGAGGCTTCGCCCAGGATTCCGAGGCGTCGCTGGAGGCGCACGTCGGCCAGTTGCTGAGCAGGCACGGCGTGAAACGGATCATCGTGGGCCACGTCCCCACCGGCGGCAGAGGGGTGGTAAGCCGGCTGGGCGGAAAACTCGTTCTGGCTGACGTGGGGCTCTCGAGCCAGTACGGCGGCCGGAGGGCGTGCGTGGTGATTGAAGGCGGCGTTGCGGCCGCTCTCGACCAGGGCAAGCGGCTTCAGCTCAAGTAGGAGCCGGAGAAGATCTCGTCGAAGATCGACGGCTTGCGCACCGTCCAGCCGAAGAAGCGGGCGGCCTTGGTGGAGCCGGCCTTGAGGTCCATGGCCAGGCAGTCGGCCAGCGGCCCGAGTTGCTGGCGGGCTGTTTCTACGGGAATCAACTCCACTTTGCCCTCGATGCCGCAGGCTTCGGCGACGGCGCGGGCGATCTTGCCGGTGGTCTGGGGCATACCGCCGCAGGCGATGAAGAGTTCGCCCGGCGCGGGCGAAGTGACGGCGCGCACATACAGATCGGCCAGGTCGTCGATATGGACGGTGGACCAGTGGTTCTCGCCGTTGCCGATGATGCGGACCGCGCCATGCTCCCGGGCGCTCTGGAAGAGGCCGGCCAGCGCTCCGCCCTTGCGGCCGTGGACCATGCCGGGGCGCAGCACCACGCTCTTGACGCCGCGTTCCTTGGCGGCGCAAACCATCTCCTCCACCGTCGGACGCCAGGCGACCAAAGGCGGCGGCTTGAGCATGGCGGCCTCGCCGACCATCCGCCCGCCGGTGTCGCCGGTCACCCAAACCCCGCTACTGTAGACAAACGGCTTGCCGGAGCCGGCCAAGGCGTCGAGCATGGCGGCCACGGCGGTCGAATCGCGCGCCCCGGCCCCTGCGCCGAACTTCATCGCCGCGTGGATGACCGCTTCGGAATCGGCTGCCGCCGCGCTGAGGCCCGGCAAGTCGTCCAGGTCCCCGATGCGGGACACAAAGCCCCTGGATTCGAGCAGATGGGCCCTCTCCTGATTGCGCGCCAGGCCGACTACCTGGTGCCCGGCCGCCTTCAGAGCATCGCAAACCGCCCCGCCGACGTAGCCCGTTGCTCCCGTGACTAGAATCTTCATCAAAAAGTCTCCAAATAGCTGACGCTCAGACAGACAGTGTAGCGTCAAATCAAAACTGGAGTGCAACGCCCTGAAGGTGTTGACGAGTTTAAACCTCCGTCAAGGAGGGGATGCACCAATGGAGAGAAGGCCCTGTGGCTGGGAGCCGCAGAGCCTTCTTTGAGGGGCTAGTGAGGGGCTGGGTCCCCTCACGGGATGTTTGAAGTCGATGACGACTCAATTGCCCTTCTTGGTGCACCTGGACTGCCAAACTCTCATCTACATGGAATCATGCGATTACCGGCGAGTCTTGTCATCGGGCGGGCTGGGTTGGGGCATATGACTAGGGTGGACCCGGCCCATTGGGTGAGACTTCACACCCTCGAGTACGATTAGGTTTGGCTGACTCCCTGGAGGCTGGCCCTGAAAAGCGTAGAGGCCGTGTGGCTGGGAACCGCACGGCCTCCGTCAGAGGGGCTTGTGAGGAGCTGGGCCTCCTCACGGGGATGCAATTAAGTCGATGACGACTTATGTGTTAGAGTCATTATGCATTACGGACAAGAGAGTCTGCAAGTGTTTTTTTATTATGTACATTTCAGACTGGATTGATCGTTACTCGAGGTAACGCTTCAGGTCCGGGTTGAGCAGGCGCTGGACGTCGGGCGAGTCGAGATCCTGGCGGCGGAGGAGCCTGGGCGGAAGCTTCTGAACCTTCTCCACTGGCTGCTTCCGTATGGCCTGGAAAGCGGCCTGGACGGAGCGGTAGCCGATCTGGAAAGGGTCCTGGGCGACCAGTGAGTCGATGACACCTTCCCTGAGCTGGTCGATGAGGGCGGGCGACCAGTCGAAGCCGACCAGCGGGACTTTGCTTTGGCGGGATTTCAGAGCCTGGGCGGCGCCGACCGTGGCGCCTTCATTGACCGAGAAGATGGCGTCGAGCGCGGGCAGGGCGGTGAGGATATTCTCGGTGACGGCCATGGACTTGGCGAAGTCCGAATAGGCGTAACGCTTGTCGGCGATGCGGATGCCGGCGAAGGCGGAGCGAAGGTGCTCCTCGAAGCCCTGTTCCCGGGCCATGGTGGAGGCGACGCCTGGGACGCCGGCCACGATAGCGACCGTGCCTTTGCCGCCGCAGATAGCGGCGACGCGTTCGGCGGCCAGCCTGCCGGCGGCGTAGTTATCGGTGGCGACCCAAGAGGAGTAGGCCTCGGAATCGAGGCCGGAGTCGAAGATGACAACGGGGATGCCGAGCGCGGCGGCACGTTCGACGGCGCCGGCGAGCGCTTTGCGGTCGATGGGAGAGAGGCAGAGGGCGTCGACGCGGCGGTTGATCATGGCGTCGACGATCTGGAGCTGGCCGTTGAAGTCGGACTCGGTGGCGGGGGGACTCCACTGGATCTCCAGGCCGTGTTCGCGGGCGGCGGCGACGGCGCCGGCGTGGATGGACTGCCAGAAGAGGTGGGTACGGCCCTGGGCGATGACGGCGACGACCTTGCGCGAAGAGCGGTGGCACGCCGCGGCCCAGGGCAAGGCCAAGAGCGTCCGGCGGGAGAGGGTTGCGGCTCTGTCGTTGCTGGAGAAATACATCTGGACCGGCACTCGATGGCCTCAGCCTCGTGTGGAGGCGGCGGGGATCTTCCTGAGGAGGTCGCTCATTTCGGCGATGCTTTCGGCGCCGATGGTGAAGCAATCGAGGACATCCTGGGCCAGCGCGAACTGGAGGCATTCGTCGGCCTTGTCGCGAAGCTTGCCGGCGCCGAGGATCTTCATGCCGATGATGCCTTTGCCGGCGGCCTTCATCTCCTGGAGCACGGGAATCACCTGGGCGGGCGGCCCATCCATGGCGACACCGGCGGGGTTGAGGCGCGCCAGGTCCACCTCCACCCAAGGGGTGCGGGCGGCGGTCTTGAGCGCGGCCAGGGTGTGGCAACTGACGCCCTTGGTGCGAACGACGCCCTTTTCCTGGAGCTGGCTGATGTACTCCATGGCGCCCTTCTTGCGCTCGGGCCAGGTGCCGTCCATCATGCAGTGGAGCAGCAGGATGTCGATGTAGTCGGTACCGATCTCGCGCCGGAAGCGGTCGATGTCGGCCTTCATCTCGGCCTCGGTGGAGGCGTGGGTCTTGGACATGATGACGACCTTGTCGCGGGGCACGCGCCTGAGGCCCTCCTTGACGTGGGCGTGGGTGCCGTACTGGTCGGCGGAATCCCAGAAGGTCAGTCCGTTGTCATGGCCGGCTTTGAGCAGGTCGCCGACGCCGCCGAGCCCAAGTTTCTTGGTCTGGTTGGAGGAGCCTCCGCCGCCGTTGGTGCCGGTACCCTGCGCCAGGCGGCTGAGGCGGATCTTGCGCGGGCCCAGCGTGACGATATCGGAGGCCTCTTTGCGGGCGCCGGCCAGCAGGTGGCAGGGGAAGGCGTTGAGACCGGCAAGTCCGGCTCCGGTGGTGAGAAAGGCGCGTCGTTGCATGAGACCTCCCAGGTGGCTTGGCCCGATGCGCGGGCCGGATGTTTGAGACGATAGCACACCGCCTGCGGTGGCGGCCACGTCTACGGGGGAGTCGCGCTGAAGAGCGCCAACTGGCCGCCGGTGTGCCAGAACATGACGCTGCTGGAAGAGTCGAGACGGCCTTCTCTCAGATAGGCGAGCATGCCGGCGAAGGCTTTGGCGGTGTAGACGGGATCGAGCACGATGCCCTCGGTGCGGCCGAGCAAGCGGAGGGCCTCTTGCGACTCGGGAGAGGGGATGCCGTAGCCGGGGCCGGCGAAGCGCTCCTCGACGTGGATTTCGGTGAGGAGGGTTCGGGCGGGCAACTCGAGCATCAGTTCGAGCCCGGAGAGGATGGACTGGACGCTCTCCCGGACCTCGGCCGCGGTATCTCCGGCGCTGACGCCGACCAGGTGGGTATCGCGGAAGCCGTACAGGCGCAGGCCGGCCAGCAGGCCGGCCTGCGTGCCGCCACTCGATGAAGAGTGGAAAATGACGCCTGGCGCGGATTCGAGTTCGGAGATGGCGCGGACAAAACCCAGGGCGCCCAGAGGCGTGGAGGCGCCGAGCGGGATCTCCATGGGATGCCTGCCAGCGGCGCGCAGTGAATCGGACAGTTCAGCCATCGCGGAGGCCCGTGAGCCGCTGTCGGCGACACGGTGGATCGAAGCGCCGTAGATCTCATCCAGAAAAAGCGATGCCGGCACGCCGGACTGCGACGCGGGGCTGAGCACCAGGTGGCATTCAAGGCCCGTCTGGGCGGCAATGGCGGCGGTGATGCGGCAGTGGTTGGAGGTTTCGGCGCCGCAGGTGATCACGCTGTCGTAGCCCTGGCGCAGGGCCTTTGAAAAGTAGTACTCCAACTTACGAATCTTGTTGCCGCCGAAGCCGGGGCCTGCCAGATCGTCCCGCTTGATCAGCAGGCGGGGCCGGACGTTCAAGTGGCTGCGAAGGCGCGCAAGCTCCTGGAGGGGCGTCGGGTAGAGGCCGAGTGGAATCCGGCCGATTTGCTGGAGGCGATCGAGCGGTGTCATAGTCCTACTGGCAGGATAACGCCGGAAGCGCGTACAGTATACTCAGGCGGTAACCCATTGAAATGATAGAACGGCGCTCAACGACGGCTGAGACTCGCACCCAGGCAGCGGAGCGGTTTTTCGCGCCGCGAGGCTGGCGGCTGGCACGTCTGGTTGCGATGCTGGCGTTGGCCGGTATCGGGTTGGGGTATTGCCAGTCGTCCTACATGCGGCGCGTGAGGCAGGCGCCGGCGGTGACGGGGGCGGTGCCGGAGCCTTGACGGAAAAAGAAAACGGCCCGGCGTTGGAGGAGGATTCGCCGGGCCGTTGGTTGCGTGGAAGACTGGCTCGGAGGGAATCTCCGGCGCCGCCGTATCTCCAGCAAGAAGTCGTCAAGAGAGCACGACGCCACTCCTTTTGACGTGGAATGTGCGCCCGCCTCGAACAACAGACTCATATGTATTAAAATGCACCCGCCGGGGGAAATCAAGAGGACATGTGCGGTTGAGGCGAAGAATGCCCGTTCGATAGGTGGAATGAGCCAGCCCGTGTGATGCACGAGGGCACGCGAGCGGTCCGAAATGAACGGACCTTCACGCCGGGTAAACGGGGCCGCGCACGGGAGGCGGAACCCGGCAGTCTGTTATGATGCGGCTTCATGGCCTCGAGGACCCGCTATTCGATCGGTGTCGACATGGGCGGCACGAACCTGCGCGCGGCAGCGATCGACGGGGAAGGCAACCTGCTTGGCAAAGTTTCCGGGAGCACCAACCTCGGAGAGGGCCGCGAAGCCGTGCTGAATGATCTGGTTTCGGGCATCCGCGCGCTGCGGGAGCGCTTCGGAACTGGAGAACTGGCCGGCGTGGGCGTGGCGGTGCCGGGCTTCATCGATATCCAACAGGGCTTCATTGTCGGCTGCAACAACCTGCCGCAGTTTGACGGGTTTCCGGTCCGCGACGAGATCAGCCGCCGTCTGGGCGCGCCGGTAATCCTGGAAAACGACGCCAACGCGGCGGCGCTGGGCGAAAAGTGGCTGGGCGCTGGGCGCGGGGTGAACGACCTGGCGCTGCTCACGCTGGGCACTGGCATCGGGGGAGGGATCATCGTTCGCGGCCGTGTGCTGCACGGCTTTGTGGGCATGGCCGGCGAGTTCGGGCACATGACGGTGTTTCCCGGAGGCAATCCGTGCGGGTGCGGCAACAACGGCTGCCTGGAGAAGCACGCCTCGGCGACCGCCGTCGGCGCCATGGCCCGGCTGCTTCAATTGGGCGACAATCTGACGTCGAAGGATGTCCTTGAGATCGCCCAGGGCGAGGGAGAACCGGCGCGCCGCGCCTCGGCGGTGTTCGAGACGATGGGCACGGCGCTGGGCATCGCCATCGCCAACCTGGTCAACATTTTCAACTTTCCGCTGTACCTGCTGAGCGGCGGCCCGCTGCCGGCGTGGGACTACTTTGCGCCGGCCATGTACCGTGAGGTGGAGAAGCGCAGTTTTACCTGGCGGAACACAAAGACCAGGATCGAGAAGGCGGCGCTGGGGGGCGAGGCAGGGCTGTTCGGCGCGGCGTACCTGCCTTTTCTTGAGTTGGAGAGCTAGACGTGCGGCGGGGGAACACGGGAGAATTCATCATATGTACTGGCTTGGGATTGACATCGGAACAGGCGGCAGCCGGGCCCTGCTGATCGACGCGCGGGGCAATGTGGCGGCGGGCTTCACCGCGCCGCACGAAGAGATGCGGATGGAGCGCCCGATGTGGGCCGAGCAACGGCCGGAGGACTGGTGGGCGGCGGCGCAGAAGGCCACCCAAGGGGTCCTGAAGGAGGCCGGAGCGAAGGGTGACGACGTGAAGGCGGTAGGCCTCTCCGGGCAGATGCACGGACTGGTGCTGCTGGACGCGGCAAACCAGGTGGTGCGGCCCTCGTTGATCTGGTGCGACCAGCGCAGCCAGCCGCAGGTGGACTACATCAACCAGACGGTGGGCAAGTCCAACGTGGTGGCCCACACGGCCAATCCGATGCTCACCGGCTTCACGCTGCCCAAGCTGCTGTGGGTGCGCGACAACGAGCCGGCCAACTTCGAGAAGGCGAGGAAGGTTCTGCTGCCGAAGGACTACGTGCGCTTCATGCTCACCGGCGTCCACGCAACCGAGGTGAGCGATGCCTCGGGCACCGGCCTGCTCGACGTGGTGACACGGCGCTGGTCCAAGCCGATGATCGAGCGGCTGAAGCTGGACGCCTCGCTGCTGCCCGAGGTGAAGGAATCAGTCGAGGTGAGCGGGACGATCTCCAAGGCCGCGGCCAAGGCCACGGGGCTGAAGGAAGGCACACCGGTGGTGGGCGGGGCGGGCGACCAGGCGGCCTCGGGCGTCGGCAACGGCATCGTGAAGCCGGGTCTGGCCTCATGCACCATCGGCACGTCGGGCGTGGTCTTCGCCTACCTGGACCGGCCGCAGTACGATCCGCTGGGACGCGTGCACACCTTTTGCCACGCGGTGAAGGGCAAGTGGCACGTGATGGGGGTGACGCAGGGCGCGGGGCTGAGCCTGCAGTGGTTCCGCAACAACTTCGCCCAGGGGAGCTCCTACGACGAGCTGATGGCCCAGGCGCGGAGCGCGCCGCCGCTTTCGCACGGGCTCTACTGGCTGCCCTACCTGATGGGCGAGCGCACGCCGCATCTGGACGCCATCGCCCGCGGCGGCTGGATCGGCCTCACCGCCAAGCACGGCCGGGCGGAGATGATCCGCGCCCTGGTGGAAGGCGTCAGCTACAGCCTCCGGGACTGCCTGAGCGTGATCGAGGGCATGGGCGTGGACGCGCATTCGGTGCGGGCCTCGGGCGGCGGAGCCCGCAGTCCATTCTGGAGACAGATGCTGGCCGACGTCTTCCGGCGTAGCGTCGCCACACTCGAGAACACGGAAGGGTCCGCCTATGGCGCGGCGCTGCTGGCGCTGGCCGGGGGCGGCGAGTACAACAGCGTGGAGGAGGTCTGCGCGGCGGCGGTGCGCGAGGCCGACAGCCTGATTCCCGGAGCGCACGAGTCGGCGGCCTATGAACGAGGATACGAGGTCTTCACGGTGCTCTATCCAACCCTGAAACCCGTCTTCGGATTGATCCAGCAGTTGGCCTGAGGCCGGCGGACTCAGGCCGACTCGTCGATCATCGCCTTCATCACGGCCTCCACCTCGACGGCGATCGGCGCCAGCTCCGGCGAGCCGAACATCCCCATGATGGCGGTCGGCAGGATGGTGGAAAGCACCAGGCCCTGGGCGGTCTCATAGGCGGAGATCCGGCACGGCAGGGCGGACGAAACCGCGCCATTGACCTCCAGTACCTTCTTGGCCTGGTGCGGGTTGCAGACCTCGAAGATGAAGCACTGGCGTTCAAAGTCGACGCCTTTTTTCTTCATGGTCTGCTGCAAGTCGTGGATGTGGATCACGCCGAACTTGTGGCGCGCGGCCGAGTCGCGTAGCGCGAGCTCGATTTCGGGCATGGTCTTCTGGGAGAGTTTCTCGTACAACATGGACGGCTCCTGAGTTTGCACCATTAGTGTAGCGGCTCAAGCTCCGGGATAGCAGGGCGCCGCGGCCCGTGCAGTATGCTGAAATGCGTGATGCGCGCAGCCGTAATCCTCGCTCTTCTGGCGGCCACCCTGCCGGCCCAGCCGGTAGTGAACAAGCCCGCCCAGCCCAATAAGTTCATGGAAGCGGTGGGCCGCCGCGCCGCGCTGCTGGGCCGCGAGGACGGCACTTTCGAAGCCTGGGTCTACCCCATCAAAGTGCTGCGCGACTTCCGGCTCTCGGTGTACGTGGACGACGCACTGGAGCCGGTGGGCCTGGCTGCTCTGGCCGAGACGGCCGAGGTGCGCGCCGGGCGGGTGACCCTGACGCACGCCCACGCCGCATTCACCATCCGGCAGAGCTGGGTGGCGGCCGTGGACCGCCCGGCGGCGGTGGTGCTGCTGGACATCGACACGTCCCGGCCGCTGAAACTGCGGGCGAGCTTCACGCCCGAGATGAAGCCGATGTGGCCGGCCTCGTTCGGCGGCCAGGCGACAGGCTGGAACGGGAAGGACGGCGTGTTGACGTTTCACGAGGGGCTGCGGCGGTTCCGCCCGGTGCTCGGCTCGCCGGCCTTTCGCCGCATCAGCGAACAGGTCGGCCATCAATTGCCGGACAGCACGATCATGATCGAGTTCGACGTGGACAAGAGCGGCCGCGTGCCGATTGTGATCGCCGGTTCACGCGCCGAGTACGACGCGGCGATCAAGTCGCCGGAGGAACTGGCGGCGGCCTCCGATCGTCACTACAAGTCGTTTCTGAACCGCACCCTTCACGTCGAGGCCGCCGGCCTGACCGAAGCCTTCAATTGGGCCAAAATCGCCATCGAAAAGGGCTGGGCCTGCAATGAGGGCGTGGGCTGCGGGCTGGTGGCCGGCTGGGCGCCCTCCGGAGCCAGCCAGCGGCCGGGCTTTGGTGGTACTTCGGCGGCGACGCCATGATGAGCGCCTGGGCGATGCAGGACTACGGCGATTGCGACGGCGCGCGCGCGGCGCTGGAGTTTCTGCTGGCGCGCCAGCGGGACGACGGCAAGATCATGCACGAGCTGACCCAATCGGCCGCGCTGCTGGACTGGTCGAAGTACCCCCACGGCTACTATCACGCCGATACGACGCCGCTGTTCCTGTACTCGGCGGCGCGCTATCTGCGGCAAACCGGCGACCGGGCGTTTCTGGAACAGTACTGGCCGCAACTGGAGAAGTGCTACCGCTTCTGCCTGACGATGGCCGACCCCGACGGGCTGCTGTCGAACGAAAAGGGCGGCGCGGCCGCGGTGGAGACCGGAGCGCTCAGCGGGAAGGTGCGCCGCGACGTGTACTTGCAGGGGGTCTGGCTGGGCGGGCTCGACGGCTTCGCGCAGATGGCCGGCTGGATGAACAAGGCCCCATTGCGGGCGGAGGCGGTGGAGCGCCTGGCCAAGGGCCGCGAGGCGATCAAGTCGTGGTTCGTCCCCGCAAGAGGCATCTTCGCCTTCGCGGAGCTGAACGACGGTTCGCGTTACGAGGCGAACTCCGGCTGGCAGGGCTTTCTGGCCGCCTTCGGGGGAGTCGACTCCACCATGGCGCGGAGGACCGCCGCTTCCCTGGCCGGCCCGGCGCTGGCCACGCCCTGGGGCACGCGGCTGTTCGCCACCGGCAGCCCATCCTACAACCCGCTGGGCTACAACGACGGCAGCGTCTGGCCGTTCGTGACCGCGCAGGCGGCGATGGCCATGTTTCTGCACGGACAGGAGGCGTCCGGCTACAGGTACCTGCACGGCATGGCCCAGGCCACAGGGCTGAGCGGCGCGGGCTTCATCAGCGAGTACTTCAGCGGCGACCGCTTCGCCGAAGGCCCGCGGGCCGTGCCGCACCAGCTCTTTTCCAGCGCGGCGCTGATCCACCCGCTGGTCGGCGGCATGCTGGGCCTGGAGCCGGACGCCATGCAAAACACGCTGCGCATCGACGCGCGCATCCCCTGCCAGGCCGGTCCTGTCCGCTTTGAGAACTACCGCGTGGGCCAGAGCGTGGTTTCGGCCGAGATCTTCCCGTCCAAGCCCTCCAGCGTAATGCAGTTCCGGAACACGGGCCCAATACTGCTGATCATTCGCGGCGACAGCCCGTGCATCGACGTGCCGCCGCTCAAGCCGTTGACGCCGGGGCAGCGAGCGGAATGAGCACCTCTTCGTGGAACCGGTCGCATCCGATGCAGAGATTCTGGTACGGGCGGCCGGACGGGAGAGTCAGCCGCGACTTCTCGCGGAAGGTCTCTTCGCTCCAGCCCTGCGACAGGCCCATCTTGTGCGGCTCTCCGGCGTTGATCGCCTCGTACACCGGGTTGCCGCGCAACCGGACGAGTATCGATTCCAGTGGATCGCCGGCGGCATTGCCGATGGGCAGGCGCGTCTTGATGCAGCAGGGATAGACGCTGCCGTCCGGCTCGATGGAGACCTCCGAGCCTCTCCGGGCGGAGTCCAGGAAGTGGATGCCGCCGGACCAGCGGGCGCAGAAGTTGTCCTCCATGCCCGCGCTGGAGAGTTCATTGGCCATCGCCCGCCCGCGCGGCCAAAGGCGGCCGATCCAATGGTCCGGCGTGGCGCCGAAGAGATGGTAATAGCGCCCGTCGTCGTCCGCTTCCCGCGCCTCGCCGGCGACGGGAGCAAGGTGTGTGAATCCGGCCTCCTCCAGCAGGGCGGCCACCCGGGGGCGCAACCCCTCCAGCCCGGCGTGGAAATCGTCCATCCCGGAGACCGAGACGGTCCACACCCCCAGTTCGCGCAGTTCGGCGGCGATGCGCGGCGTGAGCAGGTCGCCGGTAGTTTGCACGATGAGCTTGCAGCCCCCATGTTCCGCATACCTGGCCCGAAGCAGCTCCAGCGCCGGGTAGAGGACGCTTTCGCGCACCTGGTCAAGCAGCACCTCGCCGCCGGCCAGAATGATGCTCCCGCGCCGCTCCACGTCTGAACCGCGATCGCGGAAGGTCATCCGTCCGGGCAAATTGGCGATGATGCGGCGGAAGCGCCCGCGGGACTCGTCGAGCACGCCGGCCAGCCCGTCCCCGTGGTACGGCCGGAAGCGGTCGTCGTAGCAGTGCTCGCAGCTCCGGTGGCAGAGCCACGTCATGACGTAGTAGATGGATTCCATGGGAAAATACGAACTGGATGCGTCTGCCCGTCTTCACCTTGATGGTAGCCTCTCTCAGCGCCGCCGGCGCCGCTCCGGAGCTGCGCGGCGTGTGGGTGGACCGCGGCCCGCTGGCCTCACGCGAGAGCATCCAGGCCATGCTCGACGATGTAAAGGCCGCCAATTTCAATGCCGTCTTCGTCGACGTCTGGTCGCGCGGCTATCCGCTGTGGCGCAGCGCGGTGTTTGAAGCACACACGGGCGTGCCAACCGACCCCGTCTACGGCAGCCGCGACGTGCTGGCCGAGGTCTTGGAAGAGGCCAAGGCCCGCGGGCTGGCCGTAATCCCCTGGGTGGAGTACGGCTTCGTCATCGGCTACTCCGGCGGCAAGGCGCCGCTGGTGGAGGCCCACCCCGATTGGCTCGCCAAACGCAAGGACGGCTCCAGCGACTACTCCTGGGCGGGCACGACAAAAAGCTTCTGGATCGCCCATTCGCACCCCGACGGGCAGAAGTTTCTGCTGGACCTCATGGCCGAGCTGGCGGACAACTACGACGTGCCCGCCATCCAGTTCGACCGCGCCCGCTACCCAGAACTCAACTGCGGCTACGACGAGTCGACAAAGGCTCTCTATGCCGCCTCTCATGACGGCGCCGCGCCACCGGATGACGAAACGGACCCCGAGTGGATGCGCTGGCGCGCCGGCCAGCTCAACAGCTTTGTCGCCAGCCTGAGCCGGCGCCTGAAGGACGCAAACTGGCGCCAGTTGGTGACCAATGCGCCCGTGGTCTACAGCTACTCCTATGTCAACTTCCTTCAGGAATATCCGGCCTGGATGAAAGCGGCGTCCCTCGATTTCGTCTCCCCACAGATCTACCGCGCCGATCCGGCGGGCTTCGGGCGCGAGCTCGACAACCAGATCAAGGCGCTCGGCGGCGACGCGTCCCGGTTGGCGCCGGGCATCGACATCACCAACAGCAGTGCCGGCGCGCTGGCCCAGTCCATTGAGATGTGCCGCGAACGCGCCACCGCCGGCTTCGTGGTTTGGTACTACGGTGGACTGGTTCAGAAGCAGGCCTTGGACACTCTGAAGGAGACGGTGTTGGCCGAACCGGCTCCTCTGCCCTGGAAATGACCACTTTCGGCTTGTCTCTTTAGTACCAACACCGTAGATTGATCTAAGGTGATACTGATAGAGGAGCTCAGGTAGTACGCCAATACCAGATGGTACTGGCGCCCCCTAATATCGGAGGTGAGGATGAAAGGGGGCCACGATGAACGTCTTGGCGCAACCGGAAGAGCTGAAATCGGAGGCGGCCGTGAGCGCTGCTCAGGAACCTGAGAATCGGAGGATCAAGGTGATGATCGCCGACGATCACCCGATCGTGCGCGAAGGCCTCCGCAAACTGCTCAACCTGGAGGACGACATCGACGTGGTGGGCGATGCCGCCGACGGGCGTGAACTGATCGAAAAGGTGGGCGACTTGCAGCCCGACGTCATCCTACTGGACCTGCGCATGCCAAACCTGGACGGGCTGGGGGCGCTGCAGACGCTGGTGCACACCAACTCCAAGGCAAAGGTGATCATCCTCACCGCCTCGGAGGACAAGAACGAATTCGTACAGGCGATGAAGCTGGGCTGCTCGGGCATCGTGTTGAAGCAGACCTCGGCCGATCTCATCGTGAAAAGCATCCGCAAGGTGTACAACGGCGAGATCTGGCTGGATTCCAATACCACCGCTGCGGTGATGCGGCAATTCGCCGCGCCAGGCGAGCTGGGGGGCTCTTCGTCCTCGTCGCGGGCGCGCGAGCGTTCGCCGCTGAGCACGCGCGAGCGCGAGATTGTCGCCCTGGTCGCTCAAGGCTACAAGAATAAAGAGATGGCCGAGAAGATGTTCATCAGCGAACAGACGGTGAAAAACCACCTGCACAACATCTTCGACAAGCTGGGAGTGTCGGACCGCCTGGAACTGGCGCTGTACGCGATCCACAAGGGACTGCATCTCGAGCAGGGCACTCGTTAACCTCCTGTCGTACCTTCGGCTTTCGGAGAGAGGCCCCCCGCTCGAACTCCTGGACTTGCGCTATTGCATTCTGCCGTGCGCGGGCCTAGGATCAATTCAGAAGGACAAATAGATGCGGTTCTCTCTAGCACTCTTCATCCCATTCATGTTGTTGACTTTGGCCGCCGCTCCCGCGCTCGTGGCGCAGGACACGATTCCACGCTGCACGACGGTTGAGCCGATGAGCGGCAAGACGGGGATCGACATCGTCGTAACCGGCGAGAACCTCGACAAGGAGCACGTTGCCAAGCTCTACCTGACCGACGGGACCAATGACATCGAGATGGTGATCGCCGAACAGACCGGCGCCACCATGAAGGCCAAGATCCCCGCCAAGGCGAAAGTGGGCGTCCGCTACAAGCTGATGATCCTGACCCGGGGCAAGGAGCCGAAGCTGATCGAGCAGCCGGTGCGGTTCGAAGTGGAAGAGTAGCGGGAATCGGGCTGCCTGCTAAGATCGGATGAGCCGGGCAGCTCCGGCGCATCGGTCATTCATGGTCCAAAGCACAAACTCCTACGATTACGATCTGCTGGTGATCGGGTCGGGTCCGGCCGGGCAGCGCGCGGCCATTCAAGCGGCGAAGATCGGGCGGCGCGTGGCTCTCATCGAGCGCAAGAGCGTGCTGGGCGGCGTGTCGGTGAACACCGGCACCATCCCGTCCAAGACCCTCCGGGAAGCCGTGCTGGACCTCTCCGGATACCGCGGCAAGGAGTTCTACGGCAAGTCCTACTGCGTGAAGCAGCGCATCACCATGGAGGATCTGCTGCAGCGCGTCGACACGGTGGTGCGCCACGAGATCGACGTGACGCGATCGCAGTTGCTGCGGAACCTGGTGGAGGTGATTGAGGCCACGGTCTCGTTCGTCGACCGCCACACCGTGCTGCTGGCCTACGTGGACGGCGGCGGGCAGCGGCAGGTGACCGCGCAATCCGTGATCATCGCCACTGGCACCGAATCCACCCGGGATCCGCACATCCCCTTCGACGGACGCCGGGTGTTGATCAGCGACGACATCCTGGAGCTGGACGAGTTGCCGAGGACGCTGGCGGTGGTGGGCGCGGGAGTGATCGGCTGCGAATACGCGTCGATGTTCGCCGCCCTGGGCGTGCGCGTCACCCTGGTCGACAAGCGCCCGCGGCTGTTGCCTTTCGTCGACGCCGAGATCATCGACACGCTGGCCTACCACCTGCGCGAAAACCGCGTCACGCTGCGGCTGAACGAAAACGTGCACGGCATCGAGATGCTGGAGGACGACTCCGGCGAGCGCGTGCGCCTGGTGCTCGACAGCGGCAAGCAGATCGTGGCGGAGAAGGCGCTTTATTCGATCGGGCGCACCGGCAACACCCGGCGTTTGGAACTCGGCCGCGCCGGACTCACCCCCGATGAGCGGGGCCGGATCACGGTGAATGAGCACTATCAGACCTCGGCGGAAAACATCTACGCCGTCGGCGACGTGATCGGTTTCCCGAGCCTGGCTTCCACCTCAATGGAGCAGGGGCGGCTGGCGGCCTGCCACGCCTTCGGCGTGCCCGCCACCAGCGTGCCGGAGTTGTTCCCCTACGGCATCTACACCATTCCGGAGATCTCCATGTGCGGCCGGACGGAAGAAGAACTCACGCTGGCCGGAATCCCCTACGAAGTGGGCAAGGCGCGCTATCGCGAAATCGCCCGCGGCCAGATTGTGGGCGACACGACGGGCTTGCTCAAGATGATGTTCCACGTGGAGACGCGCCAGTTGCTGGGCGTGCACATCATCGGCGAGGGCGCCAGCGAACTGATCCACATCGGCCAGGCCGTGTTGGCCTTCGGCGGCAAGGTGGACTACTTCGTGAACACGGTGTTCAACTACCCGACGCTGGCCGAGTGCTACAAGACCGCGGCGTTCGACGGCGTGAACCGGCTCGGATTCTTCACGGAAAAGGTCAGCATACGCGGGCCGCGCGACTAGTATGCTGTAGGTGACATGGACAACGTCCTGGCCATTCTCCTGGCCGGCGGCGCGGGGGAACGGCTCTTCCCTTTGACGCGGAACACGGCGAAGCCGGCTGTTCCATTCGGCGGTATCTACCGGATCATCGACTTCACGCTCTCCAATTGCGTCAATTCGGGGCTGCGGCAGATCCTTTGCCTGACGCAGTACAAGTCGCTGGAGTTGGGCCGGCACCTGCGCGAGGGTTGGAACCTGTTTGCCGGCGAGATGGGCGAGTACATCGAAGTGATCCCGCCGATGAAGCGGATCCACTCCGGCTGGTACCTGGGCACGGCCGATGCGGTCTACCAAAACCTGGAGAGCGTCACGGCCGACCGGCCGGAATACGTGCTGATCCTCGCCGGCGACCAGATCTACAAGATGGACTACCGCGAGATGTTCGCGCGCCACAGTGCCCACCGGGCGGACGTGACCGTGGCCACTCTCCAGGTCCCAAGAGAGGAGGCGTTCCGGTTCGGTGTGATGCGGATCGAGGATCAGACGCACCGGATCACGGGATTCGCCGAAAAGCCGGAGAACGGGCTGCTGCCCGGGGCTCCCCACGACGCCACGATGGTAAACGCTTCCATGGGGATCTACGTGTTTACCACGAAGGTGTTATTGGAGGCGCTGCACGAGGACGCCGCCTGCGCCGGGTCGTCGCACGATTTCGGCCGGGACATCCTGCCGCGCCTGATCCCGCAGCGGCGGGTGCTGGCCTACGATTTCCGCGATCTGAACAGGAAAAAGGTCCGCTACTGGCGCGACATCGGGACTATCGACGCCTACTTCGAAGCCAACATGGACCTGGTGAGCGTCACCCCGGAGTTCAACCTCTACGACCAGCACTGGCCCATCCGCACGCGCATGCCGCAGGCGCCTCCGGCCAAGTTCGTGTTCGCCCAGGAGGGGCGCCGGATGGGAGTGGCGACCGATTCCATCGTCGCGCCAGGGGTCATTGTCAGCGGCGCGCGGGTGCATCGCAGCGTGCTGTCGCCGGGAGTGCGGGTGAACAGTTACTGCGACGTGCAGGAGTCCATCCTGCTGAACGGCGTGAACATCGGGCGCTATTGCCGGGTAAGGCGGGCGATCCTGGACGTGGGCGTGAACCTGCCCGAGGGGACCATCGTCGGCGAGGACTCCGAACGCGACCGCGCGGCGGGCTGGCACGTGACCGAGGGCGGCGTGACGGTGGTGTCGGGTGTGGGCAGCGGGTAGCGGGCGGCTTCAGCGGTAGCGCGACTCCTTATCGGGCTTGCCCCAAAGCTGGTACAGACGGCGCAAGCGCTCAAGGGCGAGGCGGGTGCGGATGTCCTGGGCGCCGCGGCTAGCGAGAAGCGCCTCGTAGGAGGGAACGAGCAAAGGCTCGGCCTCCTGGAATCGCCTCAGTGCGGTGAGGCAGCCCCCGAGGGCGCTCTCGGCGTCGGCGATGCGCCAGTGTCCGGCAGGCAGGGCCTTACGCTGGAGGCCGGCGGATTCGCGGAGAAGCGGCTCAGCCTGGGAGGCCAGACCGCGATCGGTGAGGAGACGACCGAGGTTGGTCAGAGAAGTGCCTATTTCATAATTGGCCGGCGGCAGGGTTTTGCGCCGGATGAGGAGGGCTTGGCGGTAGAGAGTTTCGGCCTCGCGGAGCTTGCCCTTCTCGTGCAGGACGCCGGCGAGGTTGTTCATGCACCTGGCCGTGTCCGCGTTCTCGCGGCCGTGGGCCAGGAGGAAAATGCGCAGGGACTCGCGAAACTCGCGTTCCGCACCGTCCAGATCGCCTCGTTTCATCAGCAACAGGGCGAGGTTGTTCCGGTCGACCGCCACGTCCTGGCGGTCCGCCCCCACCGTTTCGATATGGATGGACAAGGCCTCCTGATACAAAGGCTGCGCCTCGGCGGTCCGGCCGTAAGTGGAGAGGAGCAGACCCAGGCTGCTCAGCGTGGTGGCGACATCAGGGTGGCGCGGGCCGAGGATCTTGCGGCGCAAAGCCAGGGCCTCGCGATAGGACCGCTCCGATGCCGGAACATCGCCTTTGTGGTCAAACAGAACGCCCAGGCTGTTCAAGGCGTTGGCCACCAGCGGGTGGTCGTTGCCGAGCAGTTCCCTGAACGTGGCCAGCGTCTGCCGGAGCAGAGGCTCGGCGGAGGCATAGTCGCCCTTTTCCATCAGCAACTCAGCGAGATTGGTCCGCGCGTTGGTGGCTTCAAACCGGTTGTCGCCGGGCAAGTGCGCATACATCTCCAGGGATTCGCGCAGCAGCGCCTCTCCGGCCGTGAACTCGCGTCTGTCGTAGGACAGCACGCCGAGGTTATTGAGAGTGCCTGCGATGTCTTTGTGGTCATGGCCCAGGAGCTTCCGCTGCATCGCGAGCGCGGCCCTCAACTGCGTTCCGGCGGCGTCATACTGGCCATTGGAACGGAGTGCGTCGCCGAGGTCGCTGAGACTGAAGGCAAGTTCGGCGCTCTCAGCTCCCAGCGCCCTGCGTCGAATGTCAACGGACCGCTGCAGGATGCTCACGGCCTTGTTGTAAAGACCGAGGGAAAGGTGGACCTTGCCCATCACGTCGAAAAGGCTGGCCTGCACATCGGGCTGGCCGCCGAGGTTCCGGCTGACGTTGTCGACGCTCCTATCCAGGATTTCGCGGACGGTGACGGCATTGCCGCGCGACTCGCCCGGGTCGGCCACGCGAAACGACTCCACCAGAAACCGCGTCACCTGCTGGGCCTTGTCCCGTTCGCGCCGGATTCTGGCGGCCTGCACGCTGGTGGTGGCGGTGAAGCCGGCCCCGAGCAGAAGGATTGCCGCGCCGGCGGCCACGCCGAGCTTGTTGCGGCGAATGAACTTCGCGGTCCGGTAGCGCAGCGTATCGGGCCGGGCCACCACCGGGCGGCCTTCGAGGTAGCGGCGGAGGTCCTCGGAGAACTGGTCGGCGGAGGGGTAGCGGCGCTGCGGCTCTTTGCGCATGGCCATGCGGACGATGTTGTCGAGGTCGCCGTCGAGGCGGCCGGGGGCGGTGGTACAGATGACGCGCCGGATCTCCTCGGGCGTGAGGGCCTGAAAGGCGTGCGCCTTGCGGCCGGACAGAAGCTCGTAGAGGATGGCGCCCAAGGCGTAGATGTCCGTAGCCGTGGCGATAGGGGCGCCCTCGACCTGTTCGGGGCTGGCGTACTGCGGCGTCATGGCCTGGAGGACCGTCACCGTGGCGGAGGCGTCGCCGTCTTCGGTCTCCGGACGCAGCAGTTTGGCCACGCCGAAGTCGAGCAGTTTGGGCTCGCCGGCGGCGGTGACGAGAATATTGCCGGGCTTGAGATCACGGTGGACCACCAGATTCTGGTGGGCGTACTGGACGGCCGCGCAGACATGGCGGAACAGTTGCAAGCGCTCCCCGGCGGGCAGTTGGCGTTGTTCGCAGTAGGTGGTGATGGGGACGCCGTCGACATACTCCATCACGAAGTAGGGACGGCCGTCCGCGGTCGCGCCGCCGTCCAGCAGGCGGGCGATGTTGGGATGTTCGAGGCGGGCCAGAATCTGGCGTTCCTGGCGGAAACGGCCGAGCAGCAGATCCGTGTCCATGCCTCGCTTGACCACCTTGATGGCGGCGTGTTTCTGGTATTCGCCGTCGGCGCGGGTCGCAAGATAGACCTCGCCCATGCCGCCCCGTCCGAGTTCGCGGACCACCTGGTAGAGACCGATGCGGCTGCCTTCCAGCGGGGCGGCCGTGCGCTGGAGTGTCTCAGCTTCGCGGCAGACGGCGGATTGAACAAGGTCCTGGGCGCCGGTGGCGCAGCTCAGCAGCGAGTCCAGTTCGCGGCGCAGGGCCGGGTCGTTCTCGCAGGCGGCGTCCAGGAAGGCCGGCCGGTCGGCAGGCTCCCGCTCCAGCGCGGACTGAAAGATCTGTTCCATGCGCTGCCATTGATCCGGAGTCAAGAATCGGCTGCTCCCTTCTAGTCATCGTTCCGTAGTGACCGGGCTGCTTGATTCGGCAGTTTACTACAACCAGCCCGGTTTCCAGCTCTTTTCGCTGTTTTGCGTAAGAACGCGGGGCGGGTCCTGGTCGGAGAACCCGCCCCGCCGCAAGAGCCCCCGCCCGGATCACCTCCCTCCGGGCGGAGTATTGCGCCTGAATCGCGGGCCGGAATCGGGGTGGTTCACGGCCCGCGGGAAGACCTCTAGCGAAGAGGCCGGGAGCGGGCGACTTCGAGGCCGGCATTCGCTCTCACGCTGGCGCCGTGGTGGAGGCCGTGCTCTGTATTGCCTTCGAGACGGTTGCCGCTCAAGGAGTTGCCGCGGGCGGCGTCGGCGAAGACGAAGATGCCGTCGTAGCGGTTGCCGGTTGCCTGGTTGAACTGGAGGACGTTTCCGGTCGACGCCTGGCGCACCCAGACCCCGGCCAGGGCGGTGTTGTCGTTGAACTCATTGCCTGTGATCTGGTTGTGGTGAGAGGCGAAGAGATCCAGCCCGAGGCGGTTGCCGTTGAGCTGGTTTCCCTGCACCAGCACGCCGGAGGAGCGGTTCAGGCGCAGTCCTACGGCATTGCCGAGGCACCGGTTGCCGGCCACGATGACCCCACCGGCCGCCTCGACGATTTCGATACCGGCGGTGAAGCCCGGAGCCGTGCTGTTGGCCGTGACGGCGTTGTCGCGGATCTGCGCGTTGGAGCCGGGGCCGGCGACGATGCCCTGGAGGCCGTTGTGATCAACGGCATTGTGCACAACCAGGGCGGCGGACTGCTGGAGGACGATCCCAACCTGATTGTGGTGGATGCGGTTGCGCTCCAGCACCAGGCCGGATACGGGCTGGCGGGTTCCGGCGGAGACGCCGGGGCCGGAGAATCGTGCGATGTCCAGTCCTTCGAGGCGGACATCGTCGGCGGCGATGATGAAGCCGGCGCTGGCCGGACCACCCGGACGAGCCGCCTGGGGAACCACCCTCACCGATCCCGTGGGGCCGGAGGCGATCAGTCGGAGGGCGCTCTTGTCGACAACAAGACCGCCGGCGGGCACGGCGTAGGAGCCGGCACAGATGAGGATGGCGTCGCCCGGCGCGGCGGCCGACAGCGCTTCTGGGAGCGACGCATACTCGGCGCCCCGGCACTGAGCCCGGTCGTCATCGACGGTGATCGTGCGCGTGGCAGCAAACGCCGGCGCCAGGAAGGCCAGGATCGAAAGGCCGGTGATCGCAAACTTGTGAAACATGGTGGTTCTCTCTTTCGGTCGAGCTTCTCGGGCGGCCGCTCGGGCTGCCCTCCACTCGTACATGTGAAAAAGAGGAGCGCGATCGATCACCGCGCGGAAAAAAAGTTGCCGGCCCGTTCGCCAGCGGATCAGGCGCTCATTTCGCGGCGCAGCCAGCTTTCGGCAAAGCGCAGGTCGCGTCCGACGGTGGCGGCGGAGCAGCCTTCCAGCGCGGAGATCTCGTCGATGGTGAGGCCGCCGAAGTGACGGAGCTCGATCATGCGGCTCTTCCTGGCGTCCAGGGCGGCCAGGCGGGTGAGGGCCTCGTCGAGGTCGAGGATGCCGGGGCTGCCGGCCTCGGCCAGGGTGGCGATGTCGTCGAGGGAAAGCCTGGCGGCGCCGCCGCCGCGCTTGGCTGCTCCCCGGGCGCGAGCGTGTTCCACGAGGATCTGGCGCATGGCGCGGGCGGCGATGCCGAAAAAGTGAGAGCGGCTCTGAAACTCGGGCAGCGTGTCGTCGACCAGCCGCAGGTAGGCTTCGTGAACGAGCGCGGTGGCCTGCAGGGTGTGTCCGGCGCGCTCGCGGCGAAGGTGGGAAGCGGCCAGGACGCGCAGTTCGGAGTAGACATAGGGCAGGAGCCTGTCGAGGGCCTCCTGGTCGCCTCCGCACCAGGCGTGCAGCAGTTGAGTAACTTCTTCTCGGGCTGGCATGACCGGCAACCTATGGAAGACAGTCTACCGGCATTGCGGGCGCCGCGGATTGGGGCGCGGCGTGGCCAGGCGCCCGCCGGGGGATGTGCGAAAATGGAGGAGTTCGTCCTCCAAGTCCCTACTTCCGAAAGAACTACTCCTATGACTGAAATCGTTGATATCGTCGCACGCGAAATCCTTGACTCCCGCGGCAACCCGACCGTGGAAGCCGATGTCTTCCTCTCCAACGGCAGCATGGGCCGGGCGGCGGTGCCGTCGGGCGCATCCACGGGCGAAAACGAGGCCTGCGAACTGCGCGACGGCGACAAGGGCCGCTACCTGGGCAAGGGCACGCTGACGGCCGTGAAGAACGTCGAGGAAGAGATCCTGCCCGCGCTGCTCGGCATGGACGCCGGCCGGCAGCAGGACGTCGACGCCAAGATGATCGAAGTGGACGGCACGCCGAACAAGAGCCGGCTGGGCGCCAACGCGATTCTGGCTGTCTCCATGGCCTCCGCCCGTGCCGCCGCCGACGCCTACGGGCTGCCGCTGTACCGCTACCTCGGCGGCGTCAACGCGCGCACGCTGCCCGTGCCGAACATGAACATCATCAATGGCGGCGCCCACGCCGACAACAGCGTGGACTTCCAGGAGTTCATGATCAGCCCGCACGGCGCCGCCACGTTTTCCGACGCCATCCGCATGGGCGCCGAGGTCTTCCACAACCTGAAGGGCGTGCTGAAGGGCCGGAAGTACTCCACCGCCGTGGGCGACGAGGGCGGCTTCGCGCCCAATCTGAAGTCGAACGACGAGGCGATCGAGGTGATCCTCGAGGCCATCGTGAAGTCCGGCTACAAGCCGGGCGAACAGATCTCCATTTCACTCGACCCGGCGTCGAGCGAGTTCTACGACCGCGCGAAGAAGAAGTACGTCTTCAAGAAGAGCAGCAAGCGCGAGCTCACCAGCGACGAGATGATCGAGTTCTGGGCCGACTGGTGCGACAAGTACCCCATCCTGTCGATCGAAGACGGCATGGCCGAGTTCGACTGGGCGGGCTGGAAGAAGATCACCAAACGGCTGGGCAGGAAGATCCAACTGGTGGGCGACGACCTCTTCGTCACCAACCCGGCCATCCTCAAGAAGGGCATCGACACCGGCACGGCCAACTCCATCCTGATCAAGGTGAACCAGATCGGCACCCTGACCGAGACGCTCGAAGCCATGGAGATGGCCTTCAAGGCCAACTACACCTGCATGACGTCCCACCGCTCCGGCGAGACCGAGGACGCCTTCATCGCCGACCTCGCCGTGGCCACCGGCTGCGGCCAGATCAAGACCGGCTCGGCCAGCCGCACCGACCGCATGGCCAAGTACAACCAGTTGCTGCGCATCGAGCAGGAGTTGGGCGCCGCGGCGCGCTACGCAGGCCGCGCGGCGTTCAAGCAGTAGGAGCGAGGCCATGTACAAGCTTGTCCTCATCCGCCACGGCGAAAGCACGTGGAACAAAGAGAACCGCTTCACCGGCTGGACCGACGTCGATCTCAGCGAGACGGGCGTCCGGGAAGCCGTCGAAGCCGGTCAGGTGCTGGCGCGGGAAGGCTATGAGTTCGACCTGGCCTACACTTCGGTGCTGAAGCGGGCGATTCTTACGCTCAACACGGTGCTCGAACAGATGGACCAGTTGTGGATCCCGGTGGAGCGGAGCTGGCGTCTCAACGAGCGCCACTACGGCGGCCTGCAAGGGCTGAACAAGAGCGAGACGGCAGAGAAGTACGGCGAGGCGCAGGTGAAGATCTGGCGCCGCAGCTACGACGTTCCTCCGCCCGCCTTGGCCCTGGACGACGAGCGCTATCCTGGCCGCGACCGGCGCTACGCCGGCGTGGCCAGGCAAGACCTGCCGCTGACCGAGTGCCTGAAGGACACCGTGGCGCGCTTCCTGCCTCTGTGGCACGAATCCATCGCCCCGGCCGTCAAGAGCGGCCAGCGCGTGGTGATCGGCGCCCACGGCAACAGCCTGCGGGCCCTGGTGAAGTACCTGGACAACGTCAGCGAAGCCGGCATCCTGGAGCTGAACATCCCCACCGCCATGCCGCTGGTCTACAAACTGGACGCGGACTTGAAACCGCTCAAGTCCTACTACCTGGGCGACCCGGAGAAGGTGAAGGCGGCCATGGATGCGGTGGCCAGGCAGGGCCAGAAAAGGACCTAGCGGGCGGTTGCAACTGAACCCTGGCCAGAAGTATGATCATACCAGGAGTATGAAATGGCTGGCGTCGAACGTGTGACCGTCACTCTGCCCCATGAACTGGTGCGGGACATCGACCGGCGTGAGAAGAACCGTAGCAAGTTCGTGGCGGAAGCGATTCGGCAGGAGCTGGATCGCCGCCGTCGCGCGGAGCTTCGCCGGTCGTTGCAGAATCCGCACCCGGAAAGTGCTGAACTCGCTGAACAGGGACTGGAGGAGTGGGTGCGCGGCCTGCCCGAAGAGGACGCGGGAGCGCTGGTCGACAGCAGCGCGGGCAAGCCGGTCCAGTGGGTTCCCGGCGAGGGCTGGGTGGAGGGCCGCGAGTGAAGCTGGGTCGCGGCGCAGTGGTCGTGGTGGAACTCGACCCCACGGTCGGGCACGAACAGCAAGGCGTGAGGCCCTGTGTCGTGGTCAGCGATCCCGATGTGATCAGTGACCAGCGCTTCCATCTCGTTTGCGTGGTGCCGGTCACCGGAACTCCGGGCGAGGGACTGCTCTACCCTCCGCTCGCGCCTGGGCAAAGCGGTCTCACCAGGGAGTCCTTCGCGCTGATCGACCAACTGCGATCGATCGACAAACGGAGAATCCGGCGCGTGTTCGGTGAAATCGCGCCGGATGAGCTAATTGCAGTTGATGAGGGGCTGGCGGCGTTCCTCGGCCTTGCAGACCGGCTCCATGGCGCAGGCGCGCCGCCCGTCCAGTGAACGATTGGCCGCCCCACTCGCGGAGGCGGTTCACGGCCGATCGAAATAAATCCGGAACCCATAGCTCGCTCATTCCGCCTCACTTGCTGCTCCGGCGTCGCAACCCCGCGTCAGGTTGCCGGCCCGTCCGTGCCATGCTCCCGTCGGATGATCACCCTTGTGCCCACTCGCGCCATCAACTCGAAACCCACCCCACCACGGGTCTCCGTCCCCAGCGGGCGCGGTTCCAATCTATTTCACAGCCCGAACCGGCAACTTACTGAAAACACAGGATCGCCCGTCTCCCCATCCACGGCTCGCGGCTCTGCCTGCCGCACGGGCCTCCCCGCCCGCCTCCGATCTGAAATAATCGGCGCTGATGCGCGTCTAGGCAGGCAGGAGAGACCTGACATGGGAGCACTCAGCCTGGCGGCCGGCGCGGAGACGATCCAGATGATGGCGCCCCCGGCATTCACTGACCTTTACCAACGCTACTCGGAGACGGTGTACCGGGCCGCGCTGCGGGTGACGGGCAACCCGGCCGACGCCGAGGACGCCATGCAGACCGTCTTCATGCGCGTGCTGAACCAGGGGGGCCGGCTGGACCCGGTGGCGGTGCCGGAGCGGTACTTCCGCCGGGCGGCGGCCAACGCCGGGCTGGACATCCTGCGGCGCAGGGTCTCCAAGGCCGAATCGCAGTTGGACGACGCGCTGCCCCACGCCACCTCGGAGAGCTCGCCGCTGTTGAAGCAGCGGTTGCGGCAGGCGCTGGCCAGCCTGGAGGCGCGGGACGCGGAGATCTTTGTCCTGCGCTACGTGGAAGGGCTGTCCAACGGCGAGATCGCCGGGCTCTGCGGCGTTGAAAAGGCGCGGATCGCGGTGCGGCTGCACCGCATCCGGCAGGAACTCAAAGCGGAATTGGAAGGGTAAGGGAAGGGAGTACGGCCATGTCTGAAGATCGTCTGGACAAAGCGTTGGACGCGATGAAGAACGAGGCCGCCCCGGAGGCGGGATTTGCTGCGGCGCGGGAGCGGGTGTGGGCGAAAATGCAGGCCCATCAGCCGGCGGTGTGCGAGGAGTTCCGCTCGGAACTGGCGGCCTACGCCGCCGGCCAGCTCGGCGAGAGCCGGCGGCTCTTGATGGACGACCACCTGAGCCGCTGCGCGGAGTGCCGCAAAGCCTATGGCACGTTGCAGGGCGAGCGCAAGGTGGTGCCGATGCCGGCGCGGCCGGCGCATGTCCGCTGGCGGCGCTGGGCCATCGCCGCCGGCGTGGCGCTGGTGGCGCTCTACGCGGGGCGGGACCGTCTGGACCGCGCGCTGGCGCCTTCGGGGGCGCGGGCAACGGTCGAGATGGCCAAGGGCGGCCTCTATCAGGTCCCGGACGGCGCGCTGGCGCCTGGAGCGGTGATTCAGGAAGGCGACATTGTGAGGACGGGTGCGGACGCGCGGGCGGTGCTGCGCCTGGCCGACGGCTCGGCCGTGGAGCTGAACCAGCGCACGGAGCTGCTGCTGCGCGCGGCCTGGACCGGCCAGACCATCGAACTGCGGCGCGGCGACGTGATCGTCCAGGCGGCCAAGCAGCGGCGCGGCCGGCTGCGGGTGCAGACCAGCGATTCCCTGGCGCAGGTGAAGGGCACGATCTTCGCCGTCTCGTCGGGGATGACGGGCTCCCTGGTGTCGGTGGTGGAAGGATCGGTCGAGGTGACGCAGCCGGGCGGCGAGCGGCTGTTGCAGCGGGGTGAGCAGGCCGCCTCCAGCGCGGCTCTCGGCGCGGTGACGCCGCGGCAGGCCGTGGCCTGGAGCGAGGACAACGAGAAGTACTACGCGCTGCTGGGCGAGTTCTCCAAGCTCGAAAAGCAGATCGCGGCCATTCCGGCGCCGGCGCTGCGCACGCAGGCGCGGCTGGTCCCCTACCTGCCGGACGGCGCGTGGGTGTACGGCGCAATGCCGAACCTGAGCGGTACGCTGAAACAGACGCTGCTGCTGGCCGACCAGAGGGCCGGCGAGAGCGAGACGTTCCGCGAATGGTGGAACTCGGCCCCGGCGGGCGAGTTGAAGAAGATGCTGAATCAGGTGCAGGCTGTGCTACCGATGCTGGGCGGCGAGATCGGCTTCGTCATGATCAAGGACGGAGCGGCCGGCAAGGGCACGCCGATGGTGCTGGCTGAGGTGCGCGCAGGCCAGAAGGAGGCCTTGCAGAAGGCGCTGGAGGGGCTGTGGGCCACCGGCGCGCCGAACGGCGGGTTCCGCGTCACCGAGCAATTGATGGTGATTTCCGACACCGCGGCGCACGCCGGGGCCGCGCTGGCGCGCATGGGCCGCGGCACGTCGAGCCCGTTCGCCACCGAGGTTCAAAACCGCTACCGGCGCGGCGCCGGCTGGCTGGTGGGGTTGGACCTGACGGCGATGGACCAGGGCAAGGGCGGCGCTGAAGCCAAGGCCGCGCTGGCGGGAACCAAGCTGAGCAGCGTCTTCTTCGAGCAGCGCACGACGCAGGGCGTGGAGGAGAACGAGGCGACGCTGAACTTCGCCGGCGAGCGCAAGGGTCCGGCCGCCTGGCTGGCTCCGGGCGGCGCGGGCGGCGCGGCGCAGTACATCTCCAGCGAGGCGGTGGCGTCGTTCGCCGGAACGATTGTGGAGCCGAGCCAGATCTATGCCGAGATCATGGCCCTGGCGGCGGCGAAGCACCCGGAGGCCGAGGCCAAGCTGAAGGAGATCGAGGCCAAGCTGGGCATCAGCGTGGCCAACGACATCGCGGCGTCCATCGGCACGGACTTCGCCATCGCACTGGAGCGCCCGGCCGTTCCGGTACCCGGAGTTGTGGCGGCGATTGAAGTCTACAAGCCCGGCACGCTGGACGGCACCATCCAGAAGGTGGTGGATGCCGCCAACCGGGAGCCGGCCATGCAGGGCAAGCAGATCACGCTGGGCCAGGAGTCGGCCGGCGGGCGCCTCTGGATGACGCTGAAGCCGCCCACGGGCGGGCAGACCGTCTACTGGACTTACGACCAGGGCTACATGGTGCTGAGCAACGACCGCGGCCTGGCCGAGCGCGCCATCCAGACTCGCAACGGGGGCTTCGCCCTGGTGCGGGCGGCGAGCTTCCAGCAGCAGATGCCCTCCTCGGCCGGGTTGCACCCTTCGGGCTTCTTCTGGCTGAACACCAAGGGCGCGCTGGAGGGGCTGCTGAAGCAGCTTCCGGCCGGCGGGCAACTCGATGCCTTCAGGAAGCTGGCCTCGGACCGCGATCCGCTGCTGGTAGTGTTCAGCGGAGAAAAGGAACGAATCCACGCCGCGAGTCGTACTCGTTTAACGAGCTTGGTATTCGACGCCATGATGGCCCCCATGTGGGGCGGTGGCGGAGGAGCGAAGGCCGGAGCAATGAGAAAGGCCGGAATCGCCGCGAATGCCCAGCGTCATTGAGCTCGACAACCTGCGAGTCCAACTGGGGCGGCGGGAGATCCTCAAAGGGATCTCCTGCCGCCTCGGCGTTTCCGGCGCCGGAAAAGCGATCGGACTGCTGGGGCCGAACGGCGCCGGCAAGTCGACGCTGATCCAGACGCTGCTGGGCTTCCACATGCCGGTGGGCGGGCGGGCGCGGGTGCTGGGGTTCGACTGCCACCGGCAGCCGCGGCAGGTGCGGTCATGCATCGGCTACATGCCGGAGACCGACAGCTTCATCGCCAACATGACGGCGGTGTCGTTCCTCAGGTTGATGGGGCAGATCTCGGGGCTGCCGGCGGAGACGGCGCTGGAGAAGGCGCACGAGGTGCTCTTCCACGTCGGCCTGGGCGAGGCGCGGTACAGGCAACTGGGGACCTACTCGCTGGGCATGAAGCAGATGGCCAAGCTGGCGCAGGCGATCGTGCACGGGCCGGAACTGGTGATCCTGGACGAGCCGACCAACGGGCTGGACCCGGCGGCGCGGCAGCGGATGCTGAAGCTGGTGCGGGAGATGAAGGAAGAGCACGGGATGAACGTGGTGCTGTGCTCGCACCTGCTCGGCGACGTGGAGGAGGTCTGCGACGAGGTGGTGATCATGAAGGACGGCCAGGTGGTGCACCAGTCCAACCTGGAAGAGGAACGGAGATCCAACCGCCGCTTCGTGGAGCTGGAGGTGATGGGCGACGACAGCCGGCTGGGAGAAGGACTGGCGCGGATCGGCGCCGACGGAGTGGCCGAGGGCGAGGGTCGCTGGCGCATCGTCCTGCAACCGGAGATGGAGGTGGCCGTGCTGTGGAAGCTGGCCGCCGAGCAGGACCTGCTGGTGCGGAAACTGACGCACCGCCGGGACTCGCTGGAGGAGATCTTCCTCAAAGCCGTGGGGCATCTGCGGCAGACGCCGGGCGAGGCGGCGCGGGAGGAGGTGGCGGCCAATGGCGGTCTATAAGCGGGGATACCAGCGCTACCAGGGCCCGCTGACCGGCCGTTTCGCGCGGCTGATGGCGATGCCGAGGTTCGCCTGGGAGCGGCTGTTGCAGCAGCGCCTGGTGGTGATCATGCTCTGCCTGTCGATGCTCTGGCCGCTGCTGTGCATGGGATTCGTCTATCTGGCCAATCACCTGGACCTGATTCCGGGGATGGGAGGCGGGCTGGAGAAGATGGTCTCCATCAACGCCAAGTTTTTCGTGGTGTTCATGAACATCCAGGCGATCTTCACGGTGATCCTGGCGGCCATGGCGGGCCCGGGGCTGATTGCGCCGGACCTGGCCAACAACGCGCTGCCGCTGTATTTCAGCCGCCCGATGACTAGGGTGGACTACGTGCTGGCGCGGATGATGGTGCTCGCCGGGCTGCTGTCGATGGTGACCTGGGCGCCCGGCGTGGTGCTGTTCACCATGCAGTCGTCGATGGCCGGGTGGGGATGGTTCACCGGCAACTGGCGGCTGGGGGCGGGGCTGGTGGCGGGCTTCCTGCTTTGGATTCTGGTGGTGAGCCTGGTGGCCATGGCCAGTTCGGCCTATGTGAAGTGGCGCATCATCGCCGGCGCGCTGGTGCTGGGCTTCTTCTTCATCCTGGCCGGCGTGGCGGAGATGGTGAACGCCGTCTTCCGGGTGGACTGGGGCTCGCTGCTGAATCCGTCCAGGTCGATGTATCACATCTGGTGCCGGCTGTTGGGCGCCGAACTGCCGGAAGGTCCCGGCACCTGGGAGTACGCCTCGGCGATCGCCGCGCTGGTGGTTCTGCTGCTGGTAGTGCTGGAGAGGAAACTGCGGCCGGTGGAGGTGATCAAGTGAGCGCGCCGCCCTCCAATGGAAACCGCGGCGGGGCTGAGCGGCCGGTGGTGGTGTGCGAAGAAGTATCGAAGTTCTACGGCGAGGTGCTGGGCGTCAACCGGGTGACCTTGACCATCCCGCCGGGCATCACCAGCCTGGTGGGGCCGAACGGCTCGGGCAAGACGACGCTGATGAACCTGATGACGGGGCTCATTCATCCGGACCGGGGATCGATCCAAGTGCGGGGCATCTCGCCGCGGGAGCCGGAGCGGATGATGCGCATCACGGGGTACGCGACGCAGTTTGACGCCGCGCCGCGGTGGGCCACCGGCTTCCAATTCGTTTCAACCAGCCTGGAGTTGTTCGGGCTGCCGCGAGCCGAAGCCGAGTCGAGGGCCTGGAAGGCGCTGGAGCGGGTGAGCCTGACCGACGCCGCGCACCGCAAAGTGGCCGGCTACTCCAAGGGCATGCGGCAGCGGGTGCGGCTGGCGCAGGCCATCGCGCACGACCCCGAAGTGCTGGTGCTGGACGAGCCGCTCAACGGGCTGGACCCGCTCGTGCGCGCCGAGACCATCGCCCTGTTCCGCCAGTGGGGCGCCGAAGGCAGGCACGTGATCCTGTCCAGCCATGTCTTGCAGGAAGTGGACGTAATCAGCGATCAGGTGATCCTCATCGCCAACGGCATGATCGTGGCCGAGGGCGAGATCCGGGGCGTGCGCGAGGAGATCAGCGAGCACCCGAGCCAGTACATCATTCGCTGCCGCGACGCCTCGCGCATCGCGTCGCTGCTGTTCAGCGAGGACCACATCACCGAGATCAAGCTGAACGACGACCGGCTGGGGATGCTGGTGATGACGCGCAGCCGCGAGGAGTTCTCCCGCGCGCTGGGCAGAATCGCCCTGGACGGCCACGTGATCGACGGCGTGATCCCGGCGGATGAAAACGTGGACGCGCTGTACGAGTACCTGATCGGAGGCGGGCGATGACGCTGCAGTTTCGCATGAGACAGGCGTGGACCATCGCCCGCATCGAGATGCGGCGGGCGTTCTTCTCCCGCCGCGCGCTGTGGGTGTACCTGCTGGCGCTGTTCCCGGCGGTGATCTTCATCGGCCACGGCATCGAGATGACCTACCGGCACAAGCGCTGGTCGGGCCAGGGGACCACGCCGGCGGCGGCGCTCGATAGCGTCAATCCGCGGGACACAGCAGAAGAGGTGCTGAAGAAGGCGGGCAAGCCGATCACCGACCGCGACTGGCGGCGGCGCAAGCTGACCGAGGAAGAGGAGACCGAAAAGGGCGGCCGGATCCGGCGCTACGAGATGGTCGAAGGCCGGATGATGATGTACTACGACGGCCGGCGGAGCGTCAGGCTGTTCTTCGAGGACGGTGTCCTGAAGGACAAGAGCATCCGCGAGGAGATGAACTTCGACCAGGACCGGCAGGCCTATGCCGGCGTGTTCCAGTATTTCTACCTGCGCCTGGCGATCTTCTTCGGCTGCCTGGGCATCTTCATGAACCTGTTCCGCGGGGAGATGCTGGATAAGACCTTGCACTACTGGTTCCTGGCGCCGGCCAGACGGGACGTCCTGCTGGCCGGCAAGTACCTGGCCGGCTTGACGGCGTCGACGGTGATCTTCACCGGCGGGGCGATGCTGAGCTTCGCCGGGATGCTGTGGCCGCACGAGAGCGCGGCGGTGGCGGCTTATTGGTCCGGGCCGGGCATGGGGCACCTGTTCTGGTACGCGGCCTCGGCGGCGCTGGCCTGCGTCGGTTACGGGAGCGTATTTTTGGCCGCCGGCCTGCTGTTGCGCAACCCCATCATTCCGGCGGCGGTGCTGCTGGTGTGGGAGAGCATCAACGGCTTTCTGCCCGACCTGTTGCAGAAACTGAGCGTGCTCTACTACGTGCAATCGCTCTGCCCGGTGCCGGCGCCGGCAGACCCGGGCATGCCGCCGCTGCTCAGAACGCTGCTGTCGCCGGCCACGCCGGCGGCCAAGGAGTGGGCGGTGCTGGGAGTGCTGGCGGTGACGGTGCTGGTCTTGTGGGCGGCCGCCGGAGCCGTGCGGCGGATCGAGATCAACTACAGCACCGAGTAGGCCCGGCGGCGGTTTTGCTCAAACGGCGGCCACGGCCGCCGATGAGTGGGGCATCAGGACCCTATGGATGCCTCGCAACTATCCCTGCTGACCGATGAACTGCTCTGGACGCTGGCCGGACTGCTGACCACGCTGGCCTGCGTCCCGCTGTGCCTGTACGCGTCCGGGCGGCTGAAGCCCCGCGGTCACGCCCCGGAGCCCGAGCGTGCCCCTGAGGCGGCTGAGCACGAGAGCTTCCCCTACAGCCTGGCGATCCTGGCGCGCGTGCTGGAGGCGGAGAAGATGCCCCACGCAACGGCTTCGACCCCCGCGGAAGAGCGGGGCTGACCGCGGCAGGGCAGTCGGTGAGGCGCTGGACCGGGACAGGGGTGTAGAATCGATCCTGCATAGGAGTGACCATGACGCAGCAACAGAACTTGGAGCAGTTGCTTGCAGAGTTGGGAATCTTGTACCGGAAGCGGGAAGCCGCCTCCCTGTCGTACGCCTCCGAAGAGGGCTTGGTCAATGTCGCTGAGTGGGACGTCTCGATCGACGTGCCGGAGGGGATTGGGCTTCCCGGGTTCGTGGCGAGCTTCTATTTTGACGCGAATGAGACGTTCCTGGCCCACCGGATCTGGAAAGCGCAGTAGGCGCGGCGCCGCTACTGTCGAAGACGTTTGAACGCCACCCGCCGCCGTGCCGCCGCCGTTGCCGACGATCCGGGCGCACGTCTAGCCCAACTTCCGCAGTTGCGCTGAAAAGTCCTTTACCTGCAACGCGGAGGTAGCGAAGTCTTCACTACAAGTCCGCGTTTTCGATGCTGGTGGGGAGCTTCAGGCCGAGTCGCTGCAGGAG
>JACRBC010000008.1 GCA_016213245.1 Candidatus Solibacter usitatus
ACCTCCGTCAGCCCGAACCCGGCTCCCAACGGGACATTCAGGGAGCTTCGCTCCACACAGAACACCATCCGAACGCCGAATCCGGCTGCGTTTCGTCTGGGCGGCGTCTATTCATACCTTTTCAGGCGGTCACAGACCTAGAACTCGATCTTCAGCGAGACCTGGAGGATGCGCGGGTCAAAGGCCGCGTTGGGCGCCAGGTAGTTGGCCACCGGCGCGAAGGTGCGGGTGGCGGAGGTGTAGTTGTAAGGGGTGCGGTTCACGTTGGCGACGTTGGCGCGGTTGGTGAGGTTGAAGGCCTCGCCCATGAGCCGCAGGCGGACGCTCTCCCCGTGCAGCGGGATGACCTTGCCGAGCCGCGCATCGAAGGAGTAGAAGCTGGGCAGGGTGTAGACGTTGCGGCCGATTGCGCCGGGGCGGTCGGTGCGGGTGTTGGCGTCGCCGTTGATGTCGGCGTTGCCGCCGACGGTGGGCGAGAAGGGCAGGCCGTTGCGGGCGTTCCAGATGCCGGAGAGCTGCCAGCCGTTGACGACGAAGCGCAGGAAGGGGTTCTGGGAGGCGGCCCAGTAGTTCAAGTCCCACACGCCGGAGGCCACGAAGCGGTTCTTCACGTTGGCGTCGCCGGCGGCGCGGTCGCGGTTGGGGTTGAGGGTGTCCTGGGCGACCTTGGCATCGTCGCCGCCGCCGACTACGACGCTGGTGGCGTCCGGCACGGTGTCGATGACTTTGGACAGGGTGTAGTTGGCCAGGAGCTGGAAGTTGTGCGAGAAACGCTTGGTGATCTGGAGGAAGCCGCCGTGATAGGTGGAGTCGCCGCCGGATTCAAACAGGCTGATGCGGCCGAAGTTGCCGTTGGGCCGCGTGGCCGGCCGGGTGTAGACGGTGATGGGCGTGCCGTCTGCAAGCTTGGCGTCAGTGGGCGCGACCGGGTACAGGTTGATGTCGCGGGTGCGCGACAGGTGGTAGCCGCGCACGCCCAGATAGCCGATCTGGAGCGAGTAGTCCTTGCCGAGTTGCGTCTCGTAGTTGAAGTTCCACTGCGCGGTGAGGGGCTGGACGTAGTCCTTTGCGGCCACGTAGATGTCGGGCCGGCGTGAAGTGGTGGGCGGTCCCGGCAGGACGTTCGGGAACGTGGGCAGGCCGGTAGTGAGGGTGTAGACCTGCACCTGGACGCCGTTCTGCGAGTGCGCCGTGCCGATCAGGATGGAGGGCGTGCGGGCGTAGAAGATGCCGTAGCCGCCGCGCAGGACGTTCTTTCCGGCGCTGTCCAGCCGGTAGGCGAAGCCGAAGCGCGGGGCATGGTTGTTGGTGTCGGTGTTGATGAAGTTGGTGCGCAGACCGGCGGCGGCCAGGCCGGCGTCGGGGTTCAGGACGCTGGGCTGGGCAAAGCGCGCCTGGTCATAGCGGTAGCCGTAGTTCAGCGTCAGGCGGTCGCTGACGCGCCAGGCGTCCTGGAGGAAGAAGCTGAACTCGGTGATGTTCGGCGTGGTGAGGGCGCCGTTGGTGCCCGATCCGGCGAAGCCCTGCGTGAAGAACGCGGGGCGGCGGGTGGCGTAGTCGGCCAGGCTGTTGAAACGGTAGACGCCGGAGAAGTTACCGGGGAAGAAGTTGTCGATCTTCTCGATGTTCAGATCGACGCCCAGCTTGTAGGTGTGCTTGCCGCGCAGGTAGCTGACGCTCTCGATGAACTGATAGCGCTTGGCGTTGGTGTAGCGCGGCGAGAAGCTGTTGCGGCCGAAGGTCATGAAGTTGGCCCCGCTCTGGAAGACCTGGGTCTCGGGGGCGGCGGAGTTGGCCTCGCCCGGTTCGTCGTCCCTGAGCCAGTTGAAGCGCGAGTCAAAGACGATGGATGAGCCGAGGGTCTTGTTGTAGTTCAGGGCCAGGTGATTGGTGGAGACGTTGGAGTTGCCGGTGTGCTCCTGGGCGCTCTGGCTGCCGGAGTTCTCGAAGTTCTGGCCGCGGAAGCGGTGCATGTTGAGACGCACGCTGAGGCGCTGGGTGTTGGAGAGGTTCCAGTCGACCTTGGCGAGCCCGATGTCGTTGTTGTAGCCGGTGGTGTAGGAGACCAGGTACTTGTTGAGCTCGGCCACGGCCTGCTGGGAGAGGGCGTCGGCGGGCGCGGCGAAGGGGTAGAAGACGGGGTTGGGGTTGAGGTTACGCTGCCCGTCGTAGCTGAGAAAGTAGAAGAGCTTGTCCTTCCTGATGGGGCCGCCGAGGGTGCCGCCGAACTGGTTGAAGTGGTAAGGCTGCCGGGCGATGCCGCGGCTCTTGTTGATGAACGTGTTGGCGTTCATCTCGCGGTCGCGGAAGAACCAGAAGGCGTTGCCGTGGAGTTGGTTGGCGCCGGACTTGGTAACGACGTTGATGACGCCGCCGCCGGCGCGGCCGATTTCAGCGGCGTAGCCGTTGGTGTTGACCTGGAACTCCTCCACGGCGTCCTGCGAAAAGCTGTAGGGATTGCGGCCGGAACCGGCGCGGCCGGCCGACTGGCCGAAGAAGAGATTGTTCGAATCCATGCCGTCGACCAGCAGGCTGTTGGCCGTGCCGCGCTGGCCGCCGAAGCTCAGGTCGCCGCCGCGGGGGTCGCGGTTGACGCCGGGGGTGAGCAGGGTGAAGTCGAGGAAGTTGCGGCCGTTGATGGGCAGGTCCTTGACGGCGCGCTCATTGACGTTGGTGGAGGTCTGGGAGCGGGTAGTCTCGACCAGGGGGAGTTCTCCGCTGACGGTGATGCTCTCGGAGGTGGCGCCGACGGTGAGGGCGATGTCGAGCGTCAGGACAGCGCCTACGGCCAAGTCGATTCCGGTGCGGTGAACGGCCTTGAAACCGGACTTGTCGGTGGTGAGGCTATAGCGGCCGACGGGAACCCGGACAAAAGTGTAGAGTCCGCTGGAGTTCGATTCCAGCACACGGGTGAAGCCGGTCTGATCGCTGTTCAAAGTGATCTTGGCGCCGGGGACCGCCGATCCTGAAGGATCGCTAATGGTTCCGGTGACGGTGGCGCCGCCGGCCTCGGATTGAGCCGAAAGGACGCCGCTAAGGCATATCAGGGAAAGGACAAGAAGGAGCATGCGGGACATAGGTTCTATTCTAGCCGCTAATACTGGTGGACCTGTGAACTTTGAGGTGGTGGTGAAGCTATCGAACGATAGCTAACCGGGGTCCCCTGACTCGCGAGGAGAGGTGACGGACGGGGGGTGCGGGGAACGGCCACGAAGTTGACTCGTGACGTCATTCTTAATAAGATAATCAGGTCTTGGTATAATCAATTGACAAAAGAGGTCAAGAATGCGCCAGCGCGGTGGGGTGGCGGCGGGAGAGGGACGAAGCCGGTGGAGGAAACCGGCTCTGGCGTTTTGGGTTGGATGCCTGTTGCTGGCCGCCGGTGCGTTGCTGGCCGGGGCGCAGGCCCCGCAGAAGAAGCCGCTGCCGGGCTCGGGGGAGTGCGCCAATTGCCACGAGAACGGGCGTCCCGGGAAGCGCGAGGCGGGGGTGCCTCCGGCGTTTCATGAAGCAGCGCTGCGGGCCTCTCCGCACGCCGAGCAGGAGTGCAGCGGTTGCCATGCCGACCTGGCGAAGGTGAAGGAGTTCCCGCACGCGGAGAAGCTGGCGAAGGTGGACTGCGGAACCTGCCATCCGGAGGTGCAGGCAAAGTACGACGAGAGCCTGCATGGGAAGGGGCTGAAGAAGGGCGACAAGCTGGCGCCGGTGTGCAAGGACTGTCATGGCGGGCACACGGTATTGAGGCCGTCCGACCCGCGTTCGCCGGTGTCGACGATGGAAGTGCCGAAGCTCTGCGGCCGGTGCCACCGCGAGGGGACGCCGGTGAGCATGACGCGGAACATCCCGCAGGCCAACATCCTGGAGAACTACCGGGACAGTATTCATGGCGAAGGACTCTACCGGCGCGGGCTGACGGTGACGGCCGTTTGCACGAGCTGCCACACGTCGCACTTCGTGCTGCCGCATACCGATCCGAGGTCCTCCATTGCCAAGGCCAACATCGCCAAGACCTGTACGAAGTGCCATGCGCAGATCGAGACGGTGCACCGGCAGGTGATTCGCGGTGAGCTGTGGGAGAAGGGCCCGCACCTGATTCCAGCGTGCGTGGACTGCCACGAACCGCACAAGGTGAGAAAGGTCTTCTACTCGCAGGGGATGTCGGACGGCGACTGCCTGCGTTGTCATGGCGACAAGACGCTGTCGGTGGAGCGCGGCGGCAAGCTGTTCTCGCTGTACACGGACGCAAACGAGCTGGCCGGGTCGCGCCACGTGCGGACGGCCTGCGTGCAATGCCACACCGGTGGGACGCCGTCGCACAAGCGGCCATGCGACACCATGCCGGCCAAGGTGGACTGTTCAGTGTGCCACGCCGAGCCGGTGAGGCTGTACCGGGAGAGCACGCACGGTAAGCTGGCGGCGCAGGGCAGCCCGGATGCGCCGGGCTGCCGCGACTGCCACAGCCCGCACGGGGTGAAGAGCAGGAACGACTCGGCCTCGCCCACCTATTCGCGCAACGTGCCGGCGCTCTGCGCCAGTTGCCACCGCTCGGGCAAGAAGGCGTCGGTGCGCTACAGGGGGACGCAGGATCACATGGTGGAGCACTACGGCGAGAGCATCCACGGCAAGGGGCTGATACAGAGCGGCCTGACAGTGACGGCCGATTGCGCCGATTGCCATACGGCGCATCACGAACTGCCGAGCAAGGATCCGGCGTCTTCGGTGAACCGTGCCAACATCGCGGTGACGTGCTCCAAGTGCCACCGCGGAATCTACGACCAGTTCAAGAACAGCGTCCACAGCCCGGCGGTGACCAAGGGCAAGAAGTTGCCCGAATGCGCCGACTGCCACTCGGCGCACAGCATCCAGCGCACGGACCTGACCAACTTCCGCCTGCACATCATGGACCAGTGCGGCCGCTGCCACAAGGAGATCACCGCCCGCTACTTCGACACGTTCCACGGCAAGGTTTCGGCGCTGGGGTACCTGAAGACGGCGAAGTGCTACGACTGCCACGGCGCCCACGACATTCTGCCGGTGAACAATCCGAAATCGCACCTGAGCCGGGTCAACATCGTGAAGACCTGCGGCAAGTGCCACACGGGCTCTCACCGGCAGTTTGCCGGTTACCTGACCCACGCCACCCACCACGACCCGGAGAAGTACCCGTTCCTGTTCTGGACCTTCTGGGGCATGACCACGCTGCTGCTGGGAACGCTGGCCGTGTCGGGTTTCCACACGTTGCTCTGGCTGCCGCGGTCGTTTGAGTACCGGCGCATGCTCAAGAAGACCCACTCGCTGGAGGGTATTCACGTGCGGCGGTTCGAGCCGCTGCAAAGAAACCTCCACCTGATGGTGATCTCCTCCTTCCTCGGTTTGGCGCTGACGGGCATGCTGCTGAAGTTCTCCTACTCGCCCTGGGCGCGCGTGCTGGGCCGGCTGCTGGGCGGGTTTGAGTCCGCCGGCTACATCCACCGCTTCTGCGCGCTGCTGACGTTCGCTTACTTCGTGTTGCACATCCGGGACCTGTTCAAGAAGAAACGGCAGAGCGGTAAGTCCTGGGTCCAGTTCATCACCGGTCCGGAGAGCATGCTGTTCAACAAGCGGGACTGGCGCGAGCTGGTGGAATCGCTGAAGTGGTTCTCCAACCGCGGGCCGCGGCCCGACTACGGCCGCTGGACCTACTGGGAGAAGTTCGACTACTTCGCCGTGTTCTGGGGCGTGGCGGTGATCGGCGGCACGGGCCTGATCCTGTGGTTCCCGGAGATTTTCACCAGAGTGATCCCGGGCTGGATGGTGAACGTGGCGACGACCATCCACAGCGACGAGGCGTTGTTGGCGGTGAGCTTTATCTTCACCGTTCATTTCTTCAACACTCACTTCCGGCCGGAAAAGTTCCCGATGGATACGGTGATCTTCACCGGCGGGATTCCGTTGGAGGAGTTCAAGAAGGACCGCCCGCGGGAGTACCGGCAACTGGTGGAGAGCGGCAAGCTGGAAGAAAGACTGATGCCGGAGCCCGAGCCGCTGGCGCTGAAATTGTGGCGGCGGCTGGGCTTCACGGCCCTATGCATCGGCCTGGCGATGATCCTGATGATCATCTACGCGATGGTGTTTGCCTACAAGTAGGCCGGCGGCGCTCAGCGCAGGTCGAACTTCTTCATCTTGTAGCGCAGCGTGTCGCGCGTGATGCGCAGCAGGCGGGCCGCCTGCGTCTGGTTACCGCCGGTCTTTTCCAGGGCGGAGACGAGCAGCCGCCGCTCGTTCTCTTCCAGTGAGATGCCGTCGTCGGGGAAGCCGGTGTAAAAGGATGTGTTGGAGGCGGCCTCGCCGATGGAACGGTTGTGGCTGACGCTGAGCGGCAGGCTGGAGGGTGCAATAAAACTGGAGTCTTCCAGGATCATGGCGCGTTCGATGGCGTTGCGCAGCTCGCGAACGTTGCCTGGCCAGTCGTGCGCCAGCATCAGACGCATGGCCTCGGGCATGAAGCCTTCCATGTGGCGTTTGAACTTCTTGTTGTAGTGGTGCAGGAAGAAGGCCGCCAGCGGCGGGATGTCCTCGGGCCGCTCGCGCAGGGCGGGGATGTGGATGTGGATGACGTTGAGGCGGAAGAAGAGGTCCTGACGGAAGGCGCCTTCCTTGACGGCCTCGCGAAGATTCTTGTTCGTGGCGGCGATGACGCGCAGGTCGAGCTTGATGTCCTTGAGCCCGCCCAGCCGGCGGAAGCACTGCTCCTCCAGCACGCGCAGCAGCTTGGCCTGGAGCATGAGTGGAATCTCTCCGATTTCGTCCAGGAAGAGCGTTCCCTTGTCGGCTAGCTCGAAGATGCCCTTCTTTTGGGCGCGCGCGTCGGTGAAGGCGCCCTTTTCGTAGCCGAACAGCTCGCTTTCCAGCAGCGTCTCGGGGATGGCGGCGCAGTTGATGGCGATGAAGGGTTCGGCCTGACGGACGCTTTGGTAGTGGAGGGTCTTGGCGATCAGGTCCTTGCCGGCGCCGTTTTCGCCTTCCAGCAGGATGGTGGTGGCCTCGCTGATGGCCACGCGGCGGACAAAGTGCATCACCTCGCGCATGGCGGACGAATCGGCGATAATCTCGCGCTTCTGCGGTTCGATTTCGGCGGTCACGTCCTTGATGGTGGCCACCGCGCCTTCCACCGTGCCGTCCTCGCCAACCAACTGGCTGGTGCGGATGATCACCAGCCGCTCCATGCCGTTTTCGGTGTGCAGCCGAACCGTGGAGTTGCCGCCGTTGACCTGGACCAGCCCGTTGTTCATGCCGCAGCCTGGTTCGCACGACTGGCAGCGGAACATGTCGTGGCAGTCGCGCCCGACCAGCTCTTCCGCGCTCATGCCGAAGAGTTTTTCGGCCGCCGCGTTGACGCCGGTGATGATGTGGTTAGCGTCGTACAGAACCAGCGCGTCCGAAAGCTGATCGAAGACGTGCCCCAGAACGCTCGCGTTTTGCCAGTCTGTCGTGAGTTTGGCCATGTACCCCTTTGAAGTCCTATTGTATTGCGCCAGAGGGGTTGAGGGAAGGGACCCCCCCAGGGAAAGTGGGGGAATTGCCCCAGGCGACGGGGAGCGTTGCCTTGCCAATGCCGATGTCGTTCACGTAAACAAATGAAAACATGCCAGTTGTTCGAATCAGCGGCGCTGGCTGGCATTGGACCCTAGATTGCAAGATTCAAGTGTCGCAGACGAATTCAGGCAGAAACGGAACAGCGGCCATGGGAAACATCCAGGTAGCCCTGAGCGACGTGGCGAAAGCCGACGCATTGCGCGCGCTGTTGGCGCGGAGCACGCCCGTGCCTGTGGTTTGCGTCGACAGCCCGGACTATGAAGGCGCCTGCGTGGTGGTGCTGGATGGGGAGCGGTTTGGAGAATCGGCAGGCTGCCTGCCTCACCCGGAGCGGGTCGTGCTCATCACCCGCAACGACGCGGGGCACCTGAAAGAGGCCTGGGAGGCCGGAGTGAGTTCGGTGCTCTCCGATCAGGATCCGTTGAATACCGTGGTGCTGGCTGTGCTGGCGGCGTGCCTGCGCAGCGGCGCCGCATGGCCGAAGTCCGCCGGAGGCCGGAGCGCCCACGGGCGACCGGAACCTTGAACACGAGGAGTTAGATCATGACAAAACTGATACCGTATGGAATCGCCTGGGCGGTGCTGGCGGTCATTGTGATGGTCCTGGCTGGGATAAGGAGATCGGTTGCGGCGAAGGAGGATGATACTCTCCACCTCGGCGGTGAAGCCGCGGTTGTTGAACAGCAGGTGGATGTCGCCAAGAAACTGGAGGTTTTGGACAGGTGGGGAAAGATCCTCACGGTGATTCTGGCCGTCAGTGGGGCGGCGCTGGCCTGCTGGTGGGGCTATATCCAGTTCACCACCGTGGGCGGCTTTGAATAGGCCGGTCCGGTCCGGCCGCCGGCGATAAGCCATCCTACCCGGCCGGGCGGCCGGATTGCTCTCGCTAATTGACTGAGGTGTCTGGCATGATCACGAGACCTACCTTCAGTGTGTGTCTGGCGGTACTGCTTTTCGCCGCCTCAGCGCCGCTCGTGGGGCAGGCCAAGCCGGCGGCGCTGGCGCCGCCGGTTCCCAACACGACCTGCGCGGAGTGCCACGATGTGGAGGCCAAACTGGCCAAATCGGCGCACGCGCCGGTGGCCTGTGCATCCTGCCACGCCCGGCACGAGACCTACCCGCACCCCGACAAGCAGCCCAAACCAGTGTGCCGGAGCTGTCACGAGCAGACGGCCAACGACTACGAGCAGAGCGAGCACGCGCAGCAGATGCGCCGCGGCAACGGCATGGCGCCGGAGTGCGTCTCCTGCCACGGTAAGGTACACGAGGTCACCCGCGCGCTGTCGCCGGAGTTCCACAAAGCGGTGCCGGAAACCTGCGGGATGTGCCACGACAAGGCCGCCGAACACTTCAACAAGTCGGTGCACGGCACGGCGGTGGCCGCCGGAGTGACCGACGCGCCCGTGTGCTCGGACTGCCACGGCGGCCACAGGATTCTGAAGAAGGACAACCCGAAGTCGACCGTCTTTCCCGGCAGCGTGCCGGATACTTGCGGCCACTGCCACGGGGACGTGCGGTTGGCACGTCGTTACAATCTGCCGGGAGACCGCATCTCCTCGTTCAACGAGAGTTTCCACGGCCTGGCGCTGAAGTCGGGCAATCAGAGCGTCGCCGATTGCGCGTCATGCCACGGGTACCACGACATCCTCCCCTCCGCCGATCCAAAGTCGATGACGCACCCGCTGAACCTGGCCAAGACCTGTGGTTCCTGCCATCCCGGCGCCGGAAGCCGGTTTGCCATCGGGGCGATTCACGAAGTGGAGAACCCCAAGACCGCGTGGCCGGTGGAGTGGGCGCGGGTCTTCTACCTGCTGGTCATTCCCGGAACCATCGGCTTCATGCTCTTGCACCACGCCGGCGATTTCATCATGAAGCTCACGCACATGCGCTTCCAGGGCCGCGACGTGCCGATGCAGATGCTCCGCCCGGTCACCTCGCAGCATGAGCGGATGTATGCGTTGGAAAGGATGCAGCACGCGGCGCTGGCGCTGAGTTTCTTCGTGCTCGCCTATACCGGTTTTGCGCTCCACTACCCGGACTCCTGGTGGGCCAGTTGGTTCCTGCATTGGGAGGACAAGTACCCGCTGCGTGGCACCGTGCACCGGACCGCGGGCGCCGTGATGGTGGTGACCTCCATCGCCCATGTGGCTACGGTGATATTCAACCGCAAGCTCCGTGATCATTGGAAGGAACTGCTGCCGGCGGCCGGGGACTTGCGCGAGATGGTGGAGGGCACGTTATGGCGGCTGGGCATGCGCAAGCAGAAGCCGCACCAGTCTTCGCACAGCTACATCGAGAAGATCGAGTACTGGGCGCTGGTCTGGGGCACGGTGGTGATGGCCGCCACCGGAGCCCTGTTGTGGTTCAACGACTGGACCATGACCATCATGCCGAAGATGTGGATCGACTTTGCCCGGGTCATCCACTTCTACGAAGCGGTGCTGGCCACCCTCGCCGTCGTGGTGTGGCACTGGTACAGCGTGATCTTCGACCCCGACGTGTACCCGATGGATCCGTCGTGGCTGACGGGGTACAGCCCGCGGCCGGACGACAATTCAGACCACCGGGACTGAATCTAGCACTTCAGTACGGTAGAATAGAGATTCAATCATGAAGTTCAAGCAATGGCTCGCGCCCCTAGTCTATCTCGCCAGTAACTGGATCAGCCTGATCGGTGTTGTGCTGGTCACCACGGCCGGCATCCTGTGGATTCTGCTGATCCCCAGCACCATGAGGGGGGGGCACGCATCCGGACCCTATATAGGAATTCTTCAGTTCATGATGCTGCCTGCCGTGTTCTTCGCCGGCTTGGCGCTCATCCCGCTAGGGATGTGGTGGTTCAAGAAGCGGAACAAAGGCAAACTGCCCGAGCGCTTCCCGCCGCTGGACTTCGACAACCCCAGGTTCCGGAGGTTGCTGGCGTTTCTCGGCGCAACCACGGTGGCCAACCTGGTGATCGGCGGATCGCTGACCTACAAGGCGGTCGCCTACATGGAATCGGTCAACTTCTGCGGACAGACCTGTCACGTAGTGATGAAGCCGGAGTTCACCGCCTACCAGAACTCTCCGCACTCGCGCGTGGAGTGCGTCTCCTGCCACATCGGCCCCGGCGCCAACTGGTTCGTCAAGAGCAAGATCTCGGGCTCGTGGCAGGTGATCTCGGTCAGTTTGAACCTGTACCCGCGGCCCATTCCCACGCCGATTGAAAACCTGCGCCCGGCGCGCGAGACCTGCGAGGTGTGCCACTGGCCGCAGAAGTACGGCGGAGACCGGTTGCGGATCATTAACAGCTTCACCGACGATGAGCGGCCGAAATTGACCAGGACGGTCCTGCTGATGCACATCGGCGGCGGCAACGGCTACGAGGGCATCCACGGCGCGCACATGGGGCCGGGCGTCGAGGTGCGCTACGCGCCTTCCGACAAGCAGCGGCAGAAGATCCCGTGGGTGGAGTACACCGGCAAGGAAGGCAAGAAGTTCGTCTTCAAGGCCGATGGGTACAAGGACGAAGGGCCGGGCAACATGGACGTGCGGACGATGGACTGCATGGACTGCCACAACCGCCCGTCGCACACCTACGAACTGCCTGAAAGGGCGCTGAACAAGTCGATGGCGGCGGGCGAACTGGATCTGGATCTGCCGTTCGTGCGCAAAGCGGCGTTGGAAGTGCTGAAGCAGAAGTACGCCACCACGCAGGAATCCGAACGGGAGATCGTCCGCCGGTTCAAGGCCTACTACGAAAAGAACTACCCGGACCTGGCCAGGACCAAGGCCGCCGGCATCGATCGCAGCGCCCGCGCCGTGCTGGCCGTCTACGGCCGCAACGTCTTCCCGGAGATGAACGTCAACTGGGGGAGCTATCCGAACAACATCGGACACACCGACTTCGACGGCTGCTTCCGCTGCCACGATGAGCGGCCCTCCACCGCCGGCGGCCGCACCATCCCGCAGGACTGCGAAACTTGCCACAAGATGCTGGCGCAGGACGAGGAGGCGCCCAAGGTGCTCACCGACCTGGGGCTGGGTCACGCCTGGCAGACGGGGCTTGACAAGGGCAAGTAAACGGCGAACAAATAGGGTGGACACGGAGGTTCGCCATGCCGCTGAAACACGTTGTTGTGCCCGTCGATTTCTCCGAGAAGAGCGAGGGCGCGGCGCGCTACGCCGAAGCTCTGCGCAAACGCTTCGGATGCAGCATCTCGCTGCTGCACGTGCTGGCCCCACCGCACTATGAGTTCGGCGCAATGGAGGTGGGCGGCAGCGTTCTGGAGGAGCTCTACCGCAACAGGACGGGTCAGGCGCGGCTGGATCTGGACGCCTTTCTGGCGTCCGAGATTGCTCCCGAGGGCGCCGGGCGGCTGCTTGTGGAGGGCGACCCGGCGGCCCAGATCGTCCATGTGGCGCACGAGCGGGGCGCGGACCTGATCGTGATGCCCACGCACGGCTACGGGACATTCCGGCGGTTCATTCTCGGCTCGGTGACCGCCAAGGTTCTGCACGACGCCGACTGTCCCGTCTGGACCGGCGTTCATCTGGAGGCGCATTCGCCGGAAGAGGTCCGCTTCGAGCGCGTTGCGGTGGCCATCGACCTGGGCCCGCAGAGCGAACGTGCGCTGATGTGGGGCAAACGCTTTGCCGAATCGGCCGGGGCGCAGCTCATCATCATCCACGCCACACCAAACCTGGAGGGGCGTGCCGGCGATTACTTCGATCCGGACTGGCGGCGGCACATGGAGGCCTCTGTCCGCGAAGAGGTGACGGCGCTGCTGGCGCGGCTGGAGATGAACGCGCCCCTGATGGTGGACAGCGGCGAGCCTTCCGAGGTCGTCTGCGAGCTGGCGCGGGAGTGGAACGCCGACGTACTGGTGATCGGTCGCGGTTCGGCTGCCGGCGTCTTCGGGCGGCTGCGAGCCAACGCCTACTCCATCATCCGGCAATCCCATTGCCCGGTGGTCAGCGTCTAACCGGCACTGCCGGTGAACAGGCTCTCACTCTGGCGTTGGAGTACCGCCTGGAAATCCGGGTCGGCGATGGAGATGAGCGCCTCGGCCCGCTGGTGCAGGTTGCGGCCGTGCAGGTTGACTGCGCCGGAATCGGTGGCCGCCCAATGAACATCCGCTCGTGAAGCCACCACGCCGCCGCCGGGCTTGAGCCGGGCAACGAGCCTCGAAACCGCGCGCCCTTGGCCGTCGAGGGCAGGGCGATCACAGGGCCCCGTCTCCGGAATGGGCCGCGCCGCCGATGAAGTCCACCTGCCCGCCCGCTCTTGCTGCCGTTGGTGACCGGGCCGCACTCGATCAGGGGAATCAGGCCGGCGCTGGGCATCTCGGGATGGACGCTCAGCTCCTGGGGGTCCTTCAGGGCCAGCGGCACGGCTTCGGAATGCCGCCGATGCCGATCTGGATGGTGGCGCCGTGGGGGACGAGGTTGGCCACATGGCGCCCGATGGCGAGATGAACGGGGGTGACTTCGAGCGAAGGGAGTTGCGGCAGTGGCTGAGGCGACTCGACGATGGCGGCCGCCTCGCTGACGTGGACGGCGGAGTTGACGAAGGTCCGCGGCGACTGCTCGTTGACCTGCACCACCAGGCGCCCGGCGCTTCTGGCGGCAGCCAGCGGCATGTCGATTCCGGGTCCGAGGCTCATCCAGCGGTGAAGATCAGGCGGGGCCTATGAAGAGGGCGCCATGGCGGAAGGAGCCGGCCGGGCCGGGCGCTGCCTACGGCGCCGGTCCGGGCGTGAGGCAGCGCCGCACCTCAACGCCGCGCGCTCTGGCGCGGGGCGTGCTCGCAAAGGGCGTCCAGCAGGGCTTGGGGCGCTGCGGCGCCCATGTGGACGTAGACGCGCTGGCCGCGCCCCGCACAGGCTCCACCGCCGCCACAGCGCCGCTGCGCCGGGCCGCCTACAGCCTTTGCCAATTGCTCATCAGATCTCATCTTCGCCGAGATTCTTCCCTTCACGGTGCGGCTTGTCCGCCCGATATGCACCTCAGGATAGGTATCTCAGGGTGATGCCGCGAAATGCCGATGTGGATCTCAGGTATGAACACGGATGACGCTGCCAATGCTGAAGCTCCAGCCGCGGCCGATGTGTGGAGGAGCGTGCTGGCGCCCCACGAATTGTGGCTCGATCGGCGCGAGGGCGGCTTTCGCGCCGTGCTCTCCGATCTGGCGCTGAGCGATGTGCGCGCACCGCTGGTGCGCCTGGCCAAGGCGTCGATGAGCCGGTTGGAGATGTGCGGCGCCACCTTGAACGGCGCCGGACTCGCCGGCGTGGAACTGGATCAGTGCGACCTGTCGATGGCGAATATGTCGGGCGCCGATCTGACCGAAGGCCGGTGGAGCAAGGTCACGCTGAACGCCGCCAGCCTGTCGGCCGCCAACCTCTGTGAAATCCAGATGGAAGAGTGTCTTCTCCGCCAGGCGAAAGCGCCGCGCTCGCGCTGGCAGGAAGCGCGCCTGACCCGCTGCGACTTCCGCGAAGCCGTTCTGCCGCAGGCCGCCTTCCAGCACGCCTCCGTGCAGGAAGGCGATTTCTCCGGCGCCGACTTGGAAGGCGTCCTGTTCTACCGCGCCACGCTACGCTTCTGCCGCTTCAGGAAAACCCGCGCGGCGGGCACCAACTTCTCCTCGGCGCTGGTGGCCCAGTGCGATTTCTTCGAGGCATCTCTCGACCGCGCCCGCTTCTACCAGGCCGACCTCAGAGGCAGTTCCTTCGCCGGTTGCTCGCTACTCGACGCCGATTTCCGCGAATCGAAGCTCGACGGCTGTTCGCTGGCCGGCTGCCGGCTCGACGGCGCCCGCTTCGGCGCCGCCAGCCTGGTGGCCGCCGATCTCAGGGGCGCCAACCTGAGGCTGGCTCATCAACTGCAAGTCCGGCAGTTGATGCAGGCGCGCACCGACAACACCACCATTCTGCCCGGCGGCGCCTGCGGTCCGGCTCGCATGCTGGGGAATTAGTCGCCCGCGGGCTGGTTGGCCGGAATCCGCATCCCGTTCCACTGCTGGCGCGCCCACACCGAAAAGCCAGGGCGGCCCTTCCAGCCCGTGCGCGCCACCGACAGCCCGATCATCAGGCCGATGATCACTGCCGCCATCACGACCGTCTGCGCCACGCTCAGCGACTCCTTCCACACGCCGAACCAGCGGCCATACACCAGCTCGGTGTGCACCCAGTACACCAGCAGCGAGGTGCCGCCCAACTGGCGCACAAAGCTCCAGCCATTCGGGTTCATGTGGCGCGTCCAGAGGAATGCGAAACAGGCCAGCAGCAGGATCACCCCCAGCTTGATCAGGATCAGTCCCGGACTGTTTACCCAGAAATCGGAGCGCGCATAGAGCGAGTACGGCAGGTTGGAGAAGTACTGCGCGCCGAAGATCAGTCCCAGGCCCATCAGGGCCGCCCACTGCATCACGCGGTGCATCTCGGATTCCTCCACCAGCCGCAGGATGGAGCCCGCGCTCAGCCCGAAGGCGATGAACGCCGCCCAGGGGAAGAAGGCGAAGAAGTTCGCATCCGGGACCAGCCAGTGGCGCAGCAGCGGGTGGACCCAGTCCAGGTTCAACGAATGAATGATCGGCGCGGCACAGGCAATGGCCAGTCCGCTGACGGCGGCGAACCGCACGCGGTCGCGCGTCTCGAAAATCGCTAGCGGCGCCAGCACGGCGATACCCAGGGCCATCGAGTTCAGGATGTCCACGCGGAAGATGTCGGTCCACGGGCTTTGCCCGAATGCGAAGGCCCACATCTGGACGCGGAACAGGAACGCCACCGCCAGCAGGTAGCCGGCACGCCGCATCGCGGTGGCGGTCCGCTGCCACGGCGTCAGGCCCTTCCGCGCGCTGGAATCCATCAGGAAACCCAGCGTCACGCCCGTCAGAAACAGGAACACGGCCGGGGTGAGCCCTCCGCAGAACTGCGATAGCGTATAAGGCCCGTCGCCGCGGAGTTCCTTGGCGGTGAAGGAGTGGAACACGTGGCCCTGCAGCATGATCAACGCCGCGAAACCGCGCGTCCAGTCGAGGAATGCGAGCCGCTGCCCGCTGGAGGAATGCATCTTGCCCATGGCTTGCTTCTACTTGAGCGGCGTCTCCTTCTTCACGCCTTTGGGTAACTTCAGCTTGACGGAGTCCTCCGTCAAGCGGGGATTGATCTTGATCTCGCTGTAGGAAAACAGCACGTAGTCGCGCGAGGGTTGGTGGACCTTCTGTTGCACCGTGTTTCCCTCAGGATGGGAGATCCAGATTTCGATCAGCTTGACGTGCTTCTGCGCTTCGCTGGACGCCGGCGTCAATTCCAACCGGTCCGTCTTCACGCCATTGATCGTCTCTTCGCCGCCGTACTTTATAGCGTAACTCTTGCGAAGCTCCGAGCCCGGAGTGCCGAAACCCAGCAGCAGGAATTGATCGATCAGCGATCCCTGCTTGCCCAGGTCGTACTCCTGAACCGTCAGTGTCTTTGGATAGTAAATCTGGACCTTCTTGCCCTGGAAGGCGATCGCCCGCGGGTCCGGCCGCGTGAACTCCACCAGGATTCGCATGTCCTTCGGCTTGGCGCGCAGTACCGAAAAGTCGCCGGACTCCTCCGTCGACTCCTTCACCAGCGCCGTGTAGGCGACCTTGCGCACTTTGGCCGTCAGGCCCCGGAAGCCGTTGGCGGAACGGTCCATCCGCGCCAGCACCTCGTCCAGTGTGCCCGCCGGAGAAAGGCCCGGCAGAAGGAACAGGAAGGCTGCGGCACAGGCCCGCCGGCTGGTCAGTGGGTGAATCGCGGCAGTCACTTTTTCACAATCGCCATGTAGCCCTTGATCTCCTGCTCGGCGTCGAAAAACGGCTCCACATGGGTGACGTGCAGCCGCTTCCCCCGCTGGCCGAACAGCAGTTCGGATGCCCGCTGCGGCCTGTCCTGTTCAGGCGTTCCGGCCAGGAGATTGGTTTCCAGCCAGTAGATGTCGGCGTCCCCCACAGATGGCATCTGTACGATGCTGGAGGGCCGGGGTTGATCCTTGAAAAACGCGCGCGGGGTCAAAAAAATGAATGCCAGGATCACACCCACAGCCAGGTCGTACGGGCGGCTGCCCCGGGGAAAATCCCAGAAGATCAAGCGTTTCATCGCTTTAACCTCCAGTCTAGCAGAGCCGGGGCCCGGCCGCAGTCCCGCCTCAGCCTCGCTTCCGGCGGGTCCCCGTCAATCGCGTGGAGACGGCCGTTTCGGCCCGCTTCCGCGCCTGCTCCACCTCCTGCGCGCGCAGCACCTGGCAGTGTGCGCAGTAGCCGCCCACCTCGGTCCGGGCGATCAGGATCTGGAAGCCGAAGTGCGCCTCCACCTGCCGTCGCAGCCTGTGCAGCGGGTCGCCGAAGAACTCCTCCACCTTGCCGCACCGCAGGCAGATGATGTGGGCGTGTTCCTGCTTGGTTCGCGTTTCGTAATAGTGCTGGTCGCCGGTGTAGTGCATCAGGTCCAGCTCGTCCACCAAGCCGCCTTCCTTCAGCAGCTTGAGTGTGCGGTAGACGGTGACGCGGTTGAGCTTCGGGTCCTTCTGGTGCGCCAGTTGGTACAGGCTCTCGGCGTCCAGGTGCGCCCCGGTCTTGTCCAGCAGTTCCAGCAGGAGCTGGCGCTGGCGGGTCAGCCGGATCCCACGCTGCTTCAGCGAATCTTTCGATATGCCTGACTCGGTGTGCGCCGTCATCACTGCTTCTGCTCGGAAACCTCCTGTCAACTTTACCATGGCCCCTCCAATCGTCTATCTTGGCCTTGAACCCCGTGCTCTCAGAATCTCTCCGGGACGAGACCGCCGGCCTGTTGCGCGAAAGGATCTTCCGCTTCGCGGCATCTCGTATGTCGAGGGAGGCGGCCGAGGACGTGACGCAGGAATCCATGCTGCTGCTCCACGAAAAGTACGCGCACCTGACCGATCCGGCTGAACTCCTGCCCCTCGCCTTCCAGATCGTTCGCTTCAAGATGGCGGCGGCGGTTCGAAAGACCATCAGGCGCGGCGAGCGCCGCGCCGTACCCGTCGAGGACCTGCCCATTGCTTCTCAAGCCGACGATCCCGAACGCGCGGCGGCGCGCTCGGAGTTGCGGCGCAGGCTGCTGGATGCCATCGCCGGCCTCGGCGAGCGCTGCCGCGAGATCTTCCGCCTGAAACTGCTCGGCCGCGGCTTCGACGACATCCGCATCCACTTCCGCATCGACTCCATCAACACCATCTACACCTGGGACGCCCGCTGCCGGAAGTCGCTGCTGGAACGCATCGGCGGAAGCTGGGAGGTGAAGCGATGAATCCGCCGCTGACCCCCGAGCGCGCCGAACTCCTGCTGGGCGGCTTCGCCACCGGCACGCTGACGCCTGCCGAGCACGCCTCGCTCATGGCCGCCGCCATGGCCGATCAGCGCGTCTTCGACGCCTTGATGGACGAAGAGGCGCTGCGCGACGCTCTTGCCGACCCGCAGACACGGGCCGGACTCATCCGCGCCCTGGCGCCCGCCCGCACTCGCCTCTGGCGCGCCCCCTGGCCCTGGGCAGCGCTGGCCACGGCCGCCGCCGCGGTCGCCGTTTTCGTCCTGCTGAGGCCGCAGCAGCCGCTGCGCACCGCCGCGCCCGCCGCGCCGCAACAGATTGCCCAGAACCTGCCCCGTGTCGAGCCGCAACCCGTGGAGATCCCCGTCCCCGCCCGGCTGACACTCCAGCCCGAGACCGAGCGCGCCAGGACCAAGGACTTGAACAAGGCCGATGCCCTGCCGGCCGCCGCGCCGGCCCCGCCGGCCGAAATGCGGCAGCGGTTGGAGGACGACAGGGCCGCGCGCCCGCTCGCCGCGCCCGCTCAGCCCGTCGCGCTGGAAGAAGTGGCCGCAACACCGGCCCCTGGACGAGTCGAGGCCAGGAAAGATCAGGCCGCCGGGCCGCTGGTGGTCGCCCTCGCCTTCCAGCAACCCGACGGCGCCTGGAAAGCCCTGGACCCCGGCGCGGCCGCTCCCTCTGGCCGCGGCCTGCGCCTGCGCGTGACCAGCGAACGGAACGGCATCCTGTCGTTCAACCCTCCCCTGGCGCCGCCGGCGCCCGTTCAGGCGGGCGAACCGCTCACCGTCATCCTACCCGGCCGTCCGGCGGGGGAGTTGGCGTTCCGCGTCTCCCTCGCGCCGCCGCTGGGCGGCGCCGCCGAAAGCGCCGCCCCCGTCTTCAAGGCCCGCGCCGCCGCCGATGCGGCAGTGGGCAACCTGGCCGCGGGCGCTCCCGCCCGCCGCGACAGCGAGATCCTCGTGAAAGACATCCGGCTCAAAATCGAGTGAAAGGAAGCCGCGTCATGCGGCATCTCCCAGGTGCAAGTTCACCTCAGGAGATTGCCACATGCCACGAATCGACTTCGCACTCGCCCCAGCCGCCTTCCTCGCCGCGGGCCTCGTGCTCGCAGGCTCCGGCCCCACGCCCTCCGCCCAGCGCCGCGAGGCGCAATCCGCCCTGCCCGGCGATGTCACGGAAGGCTCGCTCATCCGCACCGATCCCTACGGCAGCCACACCGGCGAACGGTGCCCGCTCAAGCACACCGCCGTTGACGCCTCCATCTCCGGCTTCCTGGCGCGCGTGACGGTGACCCAGGAGTTTGAGAATAACTCGCCCGATCGCATCGAGGCCGTCTATACTTTCCCTCTGCCCCGTCTGGCCGCCGTCGACGACATGACCATGGTGGTGGCGAGCCGCACCATCAAGGCTGAAATCAAGCGTCGCGACGAGGCGCGCCGCATCTTCGAGCAGGCCCGCAACCAGGGGCGCACCGCCGCCCTGCTGGAGCAGCAACGGCCCAACATCTTCACCCAATCGGTCACCAACATCGATCCGGGCGCCAAAGTCCGCGTCACCATCAGCTACGTCGAGACCCTCAAGTACGAGGAGGGCGCCTACGAATTCTCCTTCCCCATGACCGTCGGCCCGCGCTACACGCCCGCCTCCATGAACCCCGCCGATGCCCAGGCCATTGTGCCCAAGTACGCGCCGCCGGAGACCCGCGCCGGCCACGACCTGTCGCTATCGGTGAAACTCGACGCCGGCGTGCCCATCGACGCGCTCACATCGAAGACGCACGAGGTCGACGTCCAGCGCCCCTCCTCTCACCAGGCCGTGCTGGCCCTGAAGCAAAAGGCCGTGGTCCCCAACAAGGACTTCATCCTGCGCTACGACGTCGCCGGTGCCCGCATCGAGGACGCCCTGCTGACCCACAACGCGGACCGCGGCGGCTTCTTCACCCTCATCCTCCAGCCGCCCGAACGCGTCACCACCGAAGACGTCACGCCCAAGGAACTGGTCTTCGTCATCGACACCTCCGGCTCCATGAGCGGCTTCCCCATCGAAAAGGCCAAGGAGACCATGCGCCTGGCGCTGGCCGGGCTCTACCCCCGCGATACCTTCAACCTGATCACCTTCTCCGGCGACACGCACCTGCTCTTTCCGCAGCCCGTCCCGGCCACCAGCGCCAATCTGGAGGCTGCGCAGCAGTTCCTGGCCGGACGTCGCGGCGGCGGCGGCACCGAAATGATGAAGGCCGTGCGCGCGGCGCTGGCCCCCAGCCCCGATGACACCGGCAAGATCCGCATCGTCTGCTTCATGACCGACGGCTACGTCGGCAACGAGGCCGAGATCATCGCCGAGGTCAAGCGCCACTCCGAGGCGCGCGTCTTCAGCTTCGGCATCGGCAGTTCTGTGAATCGCTACCTGCTCGACAAGATGGCCGAAGAGGGCCGCGGCGAGGTGGAATACGTCGGCCTGAACGACGACGGCTCCGCCGCCGCCCGCCGCTTCCACGAGCGCGTCCGCAACCCGCTGCTCACCGGCGTCACCGTCGATTGGGGCGGGCTGGCCGTCTCCGGCGTCTACCCCAAACGCATCCCGGACCTGTTCAGCGCCAGGCCCGTCGTCATCCACGGCCGCTATCTCAGCCCCGGCTCCGGCGCCGTGGTGCTGCGCGGCAGCATGTCCGGCCGCCCCTTCACGCGTACCCTGCGCGTCGAGTTGCCTGCCCGGCAACCCGCCAACGACGTGCTGGCCACTCTCTGGGCCCGCTCGCGCGTGGAGGACCTGATGCACTTGAACCCCAACGCGCCCGATGAAGCCGAAGTCACCCGGCTCGGCCTCGCCTTCCGCCTGATGACCCAGTACACTTCGTTTGTCGCCGTCGAGGAGCGCACCGAGATCCGCAACGGCCAACCGGTTCGCATCCAGGTCCCGGTCGAAATGCCGGAGGGCGTCAGCCACGAGGGCGTCTTCGGCCGCCAGGACGCAGCCATGGGCGGCCCGGTGGCCCGCAAGATGGCTCTCAACATGCCCGCGGCGTCGCCTTCCTTCGTTGCGCAGGAATCCATCGCCATCCCGAAGATCGAAGACCGGCGCGCGCCGGAGTGGGACCGCCACGAGAACAAGCTCGATGCGCGCCTCACCGCGCTCGCCGCCTCCGCTTCTGACTCCTCGCAAAGGGTTGAGGTGGAGATCTGGCTCACCGAGGCGACCGCCGAGGTCCTCGACGCCCTCAAGAAGCTCGGCTTCGAGCACACGCTCCCGCCCAAGGTCGCCAAGATCCGCACCGGCCGCATCCGCATCGACCGGCTCGCCGCTCTGGCGCGGCTCAAGGAAGTGCTGGCCGTCCGTGCCAAATAGGCGCTCCGCAAAGCCGGGGCAGGGAGGTCGTTGCCCTTGCTACAATCTCCCTGCACCCACTTTGTGAGGACACCATGGCGGAAGCAGTCTGCAAGCTCTGCGGCGGCGTTGGTTGGAGAATCATCAACAGGGACGAACTCTCCGCCGCCGAACGATGCCAGTGCGCCGTCGAAAACCGCGCCGATGCTCTGACCCGCCGCGCTCGCATCCCCGTTAACTACGCCACCGACAGCTTCGACAACTTCTCCAACCGCGGCTCGAAGGACCTCGCCCAGATCCAGATTTTGCTGGCCGGCTACTGCAAGGAGTACCCGGCCGTCAATCCGCCCGGCCTGCTCTTCATCGGCGAGCCTGGCACCGGCAAGACCCATCTCGCCGTCGCCGTCATCCGGCGCTTGATCGAGAACGGCTTCGAGGCCGTCTTCTTCGGCTACCAGCAGCTTCTGGACCGCATTCGCGCCGGCTACGACCCCCTCTCCGGCGAGAGCCCGCGGGAAGCCTACCAGGAGGCCCTCGAGGCCGATATCCTGCTGCTCGACGACCTCGGCGCCCACCGCGTCACCGATTGGGTCGAGGACACCGTCACCTCCATCATCACCTACCGCTGCAACGAGCGGAAACCCATCATCGCCACCACCAACTGCCCCGACCCCGACATGGGCGTCAGCAACATTGAAAGGTCTGCCGACGTCGGCGGCCCCGCCCATCTCCTCCACAAGACGCTGGCCGAAAAAATCGGCATGCGCGCCCGCTCGCGCCTCTTTGAGATGTGCCAGATCATTCGCATGCCCAAGGTGGGCGACTTCCGGCAGGAGCGGCAGCGGTAATCCTGGCCTTTTCGGAGGTGAGTATGCACATAGTAGATAGTCGAGAGTTGGAATACTACGGGTCTCGCCGGAACCGTTCGCGCGCGTTTGTTCTGGCGAGCGTGATAGTCTTCTTGACGCATTTTCTTGGGATTGCGCTGCTTGTCCGGTGGGGGTCGATTCTGCCGTGGATTTCGAATCTGACGATCGGCTTTGCCGTTTGGTCGTTGCTCATGACATGGTTCTTCAGCTATCGGAAGTACTCGCGAATCAATGAGATGTTCGATGCCTGTGGCAGCGATGAAAAGGTCAGAGAATTGCTGGTCTTAGCCTACCGGGGCGTGAGCCAACTCATGATTATTCCAACGCTGGTGGTGTGCAATCTCTTTGTCGGTCTCGCCTGGGCCGCAGCCGCGCTCAAGAAAGCCGGCGGCTAGCGGGTTCTATCCGCCCCGTCGCATCGCGAACAGGCACCCTGACCACTTCGCGTCGATCGCGCACACCTTGTAGTCCACCCAGTCGCGCGCCAGCGCGTAAGCGCGCACGACGTTCATATCCATGTCGCTCCGGACCCGCGCTGCCTTTTTCGGCCAGGCGATCCACAGCCGGCCCCGCGGCGCCAGCCGCCGCACAGCCGCGGCGAAGTCGCGCGCCAGTTCGGCCTCCGATTCGCAGAACAGGATCGCCAGGTCGGCCGGACCGCGCCCGTCTTCCTCGACCTCCGCCCCCTCCGGCAGTGCGCCCAGTGTGCGCTCAAAGGATTCCGGTGCGTTTATCGCGATCGCCCGCTTGCCTGCCACCACGCCCAGCCGTTCCGCCAGCGTCCGGGCGGGATTCCGCGCCATCAACGGGGGCTGGACCGGCTCGGCCACACGCCGCTTCAATGCTCCCGGGAGGACCTTGGCCAACCCCTCCCACGTGGTGTAGACCGCGTCCGGCAACTCCTGCTTCACCTGCGCCACCTTGCCCGGTTCTCCGCCCGCAAACACGATCGGCAGCGACCGGCTCGCCTTCCGGTTGCGCAACAGCGCGGCCACACCCCGGCCATGCGACGGCATTCTCTCCAGTGAGATGACGAACGCCTCCGGCCCGAACTCCTTCACGCGCCGCAGCGTCTCGCCGGTTGTATGCAGGATGCCCACCGCGTGCCCCAGACGCAGCAACGCCGCGGCGCGCTCTTCAGCCTCCGCGGCGTTCCAGTGGATCAATAGTATGCGCGCCATGGCCTGGCCCGGACGCTCCGTACGCCGCCCTTATTGGCTGTCGCCGCTCGGTCCGTAGATGCCCGGCACCTTGGCGCCCATCGGCCGCAGGTAGGCTGAAAGCTGCCCGCGATGATGGATCGAGTGGTGCAGCATCAGGTTCAGGAAATCCACCGCCGGCCGCTTCATCATGCCGAAGAAATCCACCTCGCGCGCCAGCGCCTCGCCCGGCATCGCCCGCACCTTGTCGATGGCCTCGGGCAGGTTGGCGTCGTACCACGACAGCACCGCTTCGGCGCTCGGCGGCGCTTCCTCGATCTGGTCCGGCATCTTGAACTCGCCCGCCAGCACGCCGTTCAGGAAAAACAGCTCGCTGCCGGTGATGTGGAACGCCAGCTTCAGCGCCGGCATCGACTTGCCGTCCGGCGTGTAGCCGCCCTGCCCCTCCGGAATCGCGGCGATCACCTTCTTGGTGGTGCCGCGCTCATGCTCATAGCTCGCCAGAATGTAGCCGGCGATAAACTTTGCTTCGTCGTGACTGAATGACATGGTGTGTACTCTGTAAGCCCTCTCTCCAAACAGTATGATCCACCCAGAGCCGCGAGCGGTAGCGAGCGGGTCCCCTACTCCAGCGGCGTGCCCCCCGCCGGCATCTTCGGCGACGGCGCCGGGAACGGGTAGACGTCCGGCACCACCTTCACGTCCGTGGTGAATTTCCACGTCCCCCCACCCGGCGTTGCAAACGACAGTTCCACGAAGTTGGCGCTGAAGCCCTGCACGGGCTTCTCCACCTGGACCACGTACTTCCCATCGGTCGACAGCGCCAGGTCTCTGCTCCGATAGGCCGGGCCGATCTTCTCCAGCCGGAAGTCCCGCGCGTCGGGGTTCACCGCCCTCCATACCTTCACCGCGCTCGGCTTGTCCTTGCACGTGACAGCGATCTCGCCGTCCTTGCTGATCGTCCACGAAAACTCCGGCCGCTTCCAGCCCTTCACGATCGACTCATAGTAGACCGCCAAGCTCTCGCCCGCGTCCGACCGCCGCGTCACGCCGTGGTCGGTGTTCGGAACGTAGCGCAGGTACTTCTCGCCTACCAGGTCCTTGAAATAGAACTGCGAAGAGTCCGGCAGGAAAAACTGGTCGCCCGACGAATTCACGATGTACTTCGGGATAGTCAACCGCTCCCGGTATTGATAGGGCTCGACGATCTTCATCAGGTCGTGGAACTGCTTCGTTCCGACCCAATCCATCACCCCGTGCTCGACGTAGTCGCCCACCGAGGGCGCCCAGAAGCCGTAGGCCCGCCAGTGGTGCGTGAATGACGGCTCCATGTTCAGCATGTCGATGACTACCGGCATGATGGCGATCACCCGCTTGTCCACAATGCCCGCGGTCCACGTCGTCCAACCACGCTTGCTGCCGCCGGTGACCACCCAGCGCGCCACCTTCGTCCTGCCGCCCTGTTCGCTGGCCAGGAACCCCTCTGTGGCGTCCATCGCCCGCACCGCGCCCTTGGTCATCGGCAGCCGCGCCGGCCAGCGCTCCTCGCCCGTCTCCAGGTATTTCTTCCAGGTGAAGGCGATGATCGAGTCCTCGGTGCGCTTCCTCTGCTCTCCGAAGAAGCTCAGCGCCTGGTTGGGGATCATCCGCAGCTCCACCGTCACCGTCTTGGTCTTCAGCGCCATCGAGGCGATGAAGGCGTCGGCCTTGTCCGGAGCCGCGTTGTTGTTGTTCCCGCCGCCGATCATCAGCAGCGCCACGTCGCTCTCCACCACGTCCGGCTTCACCACCGTCACCCAGTGCTTCCACTCCGGGCGGTCCACCTCGGCCGTCGTCAGCCACCGCTGCGAAGTCACGTTCAGCACGTACGCCGTGTACCCCTGCCCGGGGATGGTGCGGGTCAACTCCCACTTGTACGCCGGGTCCGGCTTGGCGACGTAGCGGTCCAGCGCCGTTGCGGTCTTTGGCTGTGCGAACAGAGATGCCGCCAGCGCTGCGAAAACAATGGAAAAACGTTTCATGCGGGTTTCCCTCATCATACTCGATATACTGGGCCTGTTATGTCTGCCCCGTTGTCAGGCCCCGCCGACCCGCTCTCTTTCCTCACCGATCAACTGAACGAGCTTCGCGCCTCAGGCTCCTACTTCCGCCTGCGGGAGCTTGAAAGCGCCTGCGAACCCGTCAGCCGCGCCGACGGGCGCGAAGTCATCAACCTGGCATCCAACAACTACCTCGGCCTCGCCAATCATCCCCGCCTCAAGGAAGCCGCCCTCGACGCCGTTCGCAAGTACGGCGCCGGCACCGGCGCGGTGCGCACCATCACCGGCACAATGGCCATCCACATGGAACTCGAGCGCAAAATCGCCGCCTTCAAGCACACCGAGGCCTGCGTCGTCTTCCAGAGCGGCTTCACCGCCAACGCCGGTACGGTCAGCTCCATCCTCACCCCCGAAGACCACATTGTCAGCGACGAGCTCAACCACGCCTCCATCATCGACGGCTGCCGCCTCTCCCGCGCCAGGATCCACGTCTTCCGCCACCGCGACCCCGCCCATGCCGCCGAAATACTCCAAGCTCTGAGCGACCAGTCCGGACGAAAGCTGCTTATCACCGACGGCGTCTTCTCCATGGACGGAGACATCGGCCCGCTGCCGGGCCTCGTGGCTGCCGCCGAACGCTTCGGCGCCGTCATGATGATCGACGACGCCCACGCCTCCGGCGTCCTCGGCCGCAACGGCCGCGGTACCGTCGACCACTTCGGCCTCAACGGCCGCGTGCAAATCCAGGTCGGCACCCTCTCCAAGGCCATCAGCGTCCTCGGCGGCTACGTCTGCGGCAGCCGCGACCTGATCGACTATCTCTACCACCGCGCCCGGCCCTTCCTCTTCTCCACCTCCCATCCCCCCGCCGTCACCGCCGCCTGCAGCGCCGCCTTCGATTTGCTGGTGGAGGAACCCGAACGCATCGCCACGCTGTGGGAGAACACGCGCTACTTCAAGTCCGCCCTGCAGTCGAACGGCTTCGACACCGGCGTCAGCGAAACCCCCATCACCCCCATCATCGTCGGCGAGGCTGCCGCCGCCCACCAGTACTCCGCCGCGCTCTTTGAGGAAGGCCTCTGGGCCACCGGCATCGGCTTCCCCACCGTCCCCAAAGGCCGCGCCCGCATCCGCACCATCGTCACCGCCGCCCACACCCGCGCGCACCTCGACCAGGCCGTCGACATCCTCACCCGCGTCGCCCGCCGCATGGGGATCCTCCAGGCCTAGCCGTTGACCGCCGGCATCGGGAGTATCCTCTTTACGTGGTCCGGCTTCTCTTTGCGCTGACTATCGCCTCAATTTCGCGGTTTGCGATCTGCCAGGAGGTTCCGCCAAAGCGGGAGGGGCCGAAAACCATGCCTGCGCCGGCCTTGCCCTTTTGCGACTGGAAAGCCCGCTTGGGCGAGCATTGGCGGTATGGCCGTTGGACTGCCCGGAAGCCGGTCCCCGTCTACGACACCTGGAAGGAGGATCGGCGGCAGGTCTCACAGATCGCGGCCCGGGAGTCGGTCGTGGCGCTCGCCAGCGTGCAGGTCACCATTCGGCCGGGGGTCATTCAGATGGAGCGCGAGCTTCCCGAGAAAGGCCTGAAACGCGGGGATACCATCTTGACTTACGCCTACCTTGGCGAGGGATTCGCACAGGTTTGGTACAAGGGCACGTACTACACCGATTTCGACATATCGTTCACCAAGTGGCCCGACGGCGGAGGCTGCGGGGGCGGCCACTGCCGTGCCAGGTATGTGGACCTCGGTCACCATGTGCAGCGTGCGAAGGTGAAGCTCCGGTCCGGCCTCATAGGGTGGGTAGACATCGGCCCCGAGGATTTCTACCTCCCTGACTAGCCAGCCGCCCCACCTCAAGGCCGGCGCCTACCTCTGCGTCCCCGTGCCGGCCTCAAACACCCGCAATTGGCTGAAGTAATGTTTCGATGCGCTCGTGCAGGCAAGGCACGCCGGTTGCGCCTCTTTTCTCGCCTCGCCCAACGCCCGCAGCAGGATTGTGGACGCCTCCGCCGCCGGATCCGCCAGCACGAAAACCCTGCCCCGCGCTTCCCTGGCCAGTGCCTCGGCTTCCCGGCGTAACTCGATAGCGTTCGCTCCGCCCTCGTAGCCCGGATGCCCGTCGGTCGAGCTCGGGAAACTCGTTCTGTGTACACCCTCGCCCCGCCAGTACCACTCCACCGGCTTCCGGCTCAGCCTGGCGAACACCACCGTGTCCCCCGGCCGGGCCTTCTCGGCAAGGACCTGCGCTGCCGTGCGGCTGTTGCACGGTCCGGCCAGCAGCGGGTCCAGCACCGCCCAGGCACACCCGGCGCCCAGCAGCAGCGCCAGTCCTGCCCGGCCCGCCCGCGCCACCACTCCCGCCAGCGCCAGCGCCAGCCACGGCGCGATGATCACCGTGAAGCGCGCGTTGAACACCGGCTTCCACTGCGAGACGGCCAGCGGCAGCGCCAGTGAGACCGCCGCCGCCGCCAGCGCGCCTTTCCAGCCCAACTCCACTCGCTCTCTCGATCTCCTCCGCACGGCAACCAGGGCCAGCAACAGCGGCGAGACCACGGCCAGGATCCACACGTGCGTTATCGCAACCTCAAACAGGTTCTCCCACCCCGGCCGTTTCAGCCACGCCAGGTGCTGCGCCCGCCCGCCCAGTTGCGCCATCGCCGCGTCACCCCACACGGCTCCATAAACCGCTCCTCCCGCCGCCAGCGGCAACAACAGCGCCACCCCGCCGCTAGCCAGCGCCGGCAGGACGAATATGAACCAGTTGTGCGTCATCAGCCCTGCCGCCACAATTGCCGCCAACCCCAGCGCCGGGCCTCTCGCCTCCGGCCGCCGCCGCACTGCGTCCGCCGCCCCCATCGACGCCACCGTGGCGCAGAGCAGCATCGTGTACATGCGCCCATAACCCGCCATCACCAGCACTTCCGCGTTCGACATCAGCACAGCCACCGCCGCCGCCGCCGCCAACTCCCCCGCGCGCTCCTTCACCTGCTTCCACAGCAGCGCCGCCGCCACGCCAAGCCACAGCGCGGAAAACACACGCAGAAACACCTCGTCCGCCGGAAACACCCGGAACCACCCGCTCAGCACCATATAGTAGAGCGGCGGGTGAACATCTGCGCGCAACGCCGCCACCATCGGCGCCCAGCTTTGCCTTGCCACCTCAATGCTGAACACCTCATCGGACAGAATCGGTGCGCGCAACCCGGCCAAAACCACGCACGCCAAACTCGCGAGGATTAGGTACCGCATGGCTTTTTCCGCTTTGGTCAAGGTCTTCGCCTGAGCCTTCTATCGGCAGGAAAACACTGCCACTTCACCCCTTCGGGAGTATTCCTTGCCTGTGCCCCTGTCCCGGTAGGGTGTATGTGGGTGCGCACAACTCAGAGGAAACCTGAGTTGTTTCTAAGGTGAGAATTAGGGTATTCGCTGGATTTGAGTAGGCGGGTAGTACTGTTACTGTTGGTCTAGCAACGGCAGACAATCGGTTGCAAAGGGAGAGGAGAAATACAAAAATGAAGAAGCTCAACACGCTCATCTGGAAGCTGCGGATCATGAAGGACACCCGTGGCCAGGACCTGATCGAATACGCTCTGATGGCTGGCTTCGTGGCCGTCGCCGCCGGTGCCATTGTTCCCGGCGTCGCCGCCAGCATCAAGACGATCTTCGGCAAGGTCAACAACGTGATGTCCAGCTCCGCGGCTCAGGGCTAAGCCTCGGTCCGGACAACAGAAACGTTCGAACGCAACAAGAGGGGGCGGCTTCGTCGCCCCCTCTTGTTGCGTTCGGTCATTCTGCTTAGCCCGAAGCCTACTTGGGTACCGGCCCGCCGCTTGTCGGCTGACACACCTACCTATCTTCCAGATATCTCCCCAGATGTTACTAAGCAGGAATACCGATTTGATACACAACCAACACGCCTCATGCTTGTAGCTAGCCGCAGCGATCGCATGACTGCGGAGTGAGATAGAGAGGATTAGGACATGAACACACTCAATTCGCTTGTGTATCGGTTGCGCATCTTGAAAGACACCCGTGGCCAGGACCTCATCGAGTACGCACTGATGGCCGGCTTCATTGCCGTCGCAGCGGGCGCCATCGTTCCCGGCGTTGCCGACAGCATCAAGACCATCTTCGGCAAGGTCAATAACGTGATGTCCAGCTCCGCCGCTCAGGGCTAAGCCTCGATCCGGACAAGAGAAAAGTTCACACGCAATAAGAGCGGGCAGCCAAGCTGCCCCCTCGTGTCGCGTGCGTGCCCTCCATTTGTACCGGCTTGAGGCGTCTTCTGTTTCCACCGGCCTATCTTTCGGTTACCTCCCCTGGGCCTTGTAAGCAGGTTTGCCGATTTGCTCGATAGCAACCAAGGCTCATGCTTGGAGGTAGACGCAGCGATCGCATGACTGCGGAGTGAGGTAGACAGGGCCAGGACATGAAGACACTCAAGTCGCTCGCGTTTCACCTGCACATCTGGAAAGCCACTCGCGGCCAGGATCTCATCGAATACGCCCTCATGGCCGGCTTCGTTGCCGTGGCAGCCGGCGCCATCGTTCCCGGCATCGCCGAGAGCCTCAAGACCATCTACGGCAGAATCAACAACGTGGTGTCCAGCTCCGCGGCGCAAAACTGATTCGCCCGGCCCCGCAGTCAACATCCCCGCCAGCGGGCCGCTTCCGCCGTCCGCCGCTTGGCCTGTCCTTATCCAATCAGGTTCAACAGGTCCCCCCGGCCGTCAAACTCCAGCTCCCGCTCCGTTTCTCCCACCTCGAGTGACTCGTTCCTTGCCAGTTGATCCCGCAAATTGGCCGTGCAGGCCAAAACAGACAGATCCTGCGTATTCCTGATCCACCCCATCCTCAACTCCGATGCCTCCAGCCGGCCCGTCGTCAGCCGGATCTTCTCCAGGCACTCCCTGTCGCTCTTGAAATGCACCGGCGTCCGGATGCAGGCCAGCGCGCCGGAGGTCAAGCCGTTGATCCAGGTCGGGCGCTTCTTCATCTTCTGCACTACCCGTGAATGCACCACGTCCGCCATCCCCAGCCCGATCGCGTTGCCATGGCTCATCGCATGGACATCGCGCACAAAGACCCTCGACACCCGCGGCGCGAACGGCCACGGGTTGTACTGCCCGTGTATCGTACGGTTGATCACCTTCGGATCCATGCCGGAGCCGGAGAGGTTCTTCCCAATCTCGTTCACAATCAGCAGATCAACAGCCGGCAGCGGGATACGCGGCATCCAGCCCTTGACCATCTCCAGCAGCTCTTCCTCCCGCCGTTCCAACGACTCAGCCGGGATCACCTCCAGGTGCGCCGTTTGATGGTTCTCGTCCTCCAGAATCGCCAGTCCGCCCAGAATCCTGCCGGACTTCAGCACCTGCCTGCCCACGCTCCGGATCACCGCCTCCAGGCCCATCGTGTGCGCATGGGCGTGATAACGCTGCGCCCCCGCCCACTTGCCCAGCCCGATCGCCATCATTTTGAACAGTCCGCTCTCCAGCTTCCCGCTGAAGTCGGTGTGCCATTTCACCCGCGCGCACAGCATCACCGCGCCGGCCGCGTGCGCCGTGCGATCCATCACCACCTCGATGCCTTCTCCCGTCCGCCCCAGCCCGGCCACCGCCAGCGAACTCCGCACCGGACACCCCATCGCCGCTTCCGTGATCCCGTACCGCGCCAAAACCTCGGCCTGCCCACGGGCGCTTGCCGCGCCATGGCTCCCCATGGCCGGGAACAGGAACGGCTTCATCCCCTGCTCGGCCCACCAGCTCACCATCGACTGGACTATGACGTCGAGATTCGCGATCCCTCTGCTGCCCACCCCGATCGCCACCGTCGATCCCCGCTTCAGCCCCCTGGCCAGCCCCGACAGACTCAACTGGCGGCGCACCTCGCCTGCCACGTCGCGCAATCCACGCTGTGGGAATCGCTGCCGGACAACTACGAATGGAGGGAAGCGGACGTCTCGTGAGGCCACCAGCCCATTCTATTCCTCTCGGCCCGCCTTAGATCTCTTCCCACTCCCGCTCCAGCATCCGCGAGTACTCACCCGAGGCGAACAGCTCGAAGCTGAAGTTCTCCGGACGCAGCCCGGCGAAGGTGTCCGCATTCTGCCGGCAGGTGTACATCTGGTCGGCATAGCGGTAGTAGTACCGCACAAAGTGCGTCGACAGGTTTTCCAGGTCCGGCGCCTTGGAGAAGACCGCGATCAGCCCCAGCGCCCGGCTGAAGATGGACTTGTAGTCCGCCACACCCCACTTGGTCAACTTCTCCACCACATCGGCCGGAGGACGCTCTACCAGCAGTTGCACGAAACTCGCTCCGGTTACCCCCGCCGCGCGTAGCACCGGATCCCGCTCCGCCAGCTCAGCGCACTGGTCCACCCACCGCTGCAAGTCCTTGCCGACGTAAAACAGCATCCTCAGTTCGCACAGCCTGCCCGCCAGCAGCCTGTGGAGGACCTCCTCCGGCGATAGCTCCCCGGTCGGCAGCAACCCCTGCATCATCAGATGAGCCCGCGAGCTCTCCACCAGCTTGTCCGGCCCGCCCGGGTCGGAAAACGGGTGCAGAATCACCGGTGGCAGTGTCCACACTTGCCCTGTCGGCAGATTGGCCGCTTGCATTCCTGCTCTACCTATCGGCTGCCTTGGCGCGTTGCCTTAACGTGTACTTCCACTACCGCCGCGCGCGGGAACTTAATGTCGCCTTCGTCTCCTGTTCCTTCCCGTCCCGGCGGTACTTCACCGATACTACATCACCCGGCTTCTTCGATCGCAAGGCATAGGTGAAATCGTACAGGTTCGAAATCGACTTGCCGTCGAACTCGAAAATGATGTCCCCCCCCTTGATCCCGGCCAGGTCGGCTGGCGATCCCTTGGTCACGTCCGAGACCCGGAAGCCGCCCTTCACCTCGCCCATGTCCGGAATGCTTCCAAACCACGGCCCATAGCCCGCCGAGGCGCTCGCCGAGGCCGTCGCCTGCGGCAGGGGCTGTGTCTTGATGAACTTGGGACGCTCCGGCGCCGAGTCCAGCCGCGTCGTCACCGCTGCCACCAGGTTCAGTAACTCCGACGCGTTCTGCTGGTCGATCTTCTCCCACGTATCGCTCGGCTTGTGGTAGTCGGCGTGCAATCCGGAGAAGAAGAACAGCACCGGCACCTGCTTGGTCGTGAACGAGAAATGATCGCTCGAACCATATCCGCCCTGCTCGCTTAAGTCCAGATTCAGCTTGTACTTGGGCTTTAGCTCATCCAGCATCGCCTTCAGCGTGTCGCCCGTCCCCGTTCCTCCCACGAACACCTTGCCTTCTTTAATCCGGCCGATCATGTCCATATTGATCATCGCCACCGCCTTGTTCAGCGGCAGCAACGGGTGGTTCACGTAGTAGTTCGATCCCACCAGTCCCAGTTCTTCGGCTGCAAACGCCAGAAACAGGATTCCCCGCTTGGGCTTCGGCTGCCCGGCAAAATACGCCGCCAGCTCCAATACCCCCGCCGTACCCGAGGCGTTGTCGTCGGCGCCATGATGGATCGCCTTGCCCGCCAGGTCCGGCGCCATCGAACTCTGCTCACCCATGCCGAGGTGATCGAAGTGCGCGCCCACAATCACGAATTCGTCGCTTTCACCCCGTATGTAAGCGCACACATTCGGCACTGAACGCTGCTCCCGCCGAACATCCACCTGCATCTCCACCGACACCTTGGAAAGCTCCATCGAGGCCGGCTTCAGATCCTTGTCCACCCCTGCAATCCACTCCTTCACCGTCTTCACGCCGCTGGCAGCCAGCCACTTCTCCACCGTCTCCATCCGCACCTGGATGAAGGGAATGTCAGACGTGTTCGGCCCAACGTTGCGTGAAAACTTGTCCACCTGGTCGGGGTCGGTGGGGTGGTTGGAGCCGTCGTTGACCAGGATCACCGCCTTGGCGCCGTGGAACTTCGCGTTGGCCGCCTTGATCTGGTTCTGCGAGTGTTGCGTCATCACCTTGCCCGCAAAGCGGCTCTTCTCGTCGAACTCCTGCGGCTCGTGCCGCAATAGCACCACGATCTTGCCCTTCACGTCGATGCCGGCGTAGTCGTCGTAGTCATACTCCGGGGCCGTGATGCCGTAACCGGCAAACACCACCGGGGCATTCACCTTGGCGTTGCCGGAGAAGTTGAATGGCGTGTACTCCTGACCCGCGGCCAGCGACACCTTCTTCGCCCCGTTCAGGCTGTACTCCAGAGCGTTGTCCTTGGCCAGGCTGGCGTTAGTGGTCACCTGGAAGCGCTGGTAGTAGCTCTTGCCGTCGGCCGGCGGCACACCCAGCTTCTTGAAGCGCGAGGCGAGGTAGGAGGCGGCCTTTTCCATCTCAGGCGTGCCTGTGCCGCGGCCCTTCAGCTTGTCCGAGGCCAGGAACTTGACGCTCTCCCGGTAGCTCTCGGCGCTGATCTTGCCCCTGGTAGGGACGGCTGCGCCGTTCAGTGCCCCGGCGGCGATGAACGTGGCTGCGATGAGGCCAACTAGTTGGTTACGGTACATTTCCTATTTCTTTCCCGGCACGGGCAGTGTGATCTCGCAGCACTTCTCGCCGCTTTCGCCGGTCTTCTTCGAGTAGTCCAGTTCCCAGTCGAGGATGGCCTTCAGTTGCGGCCACGGCACGCTGCCTGGGACCTGGCGGCCGTTGATGAACATGGTGGGCGTGGAGCTGAGGCGCAGCGCGCGGCCCTCGGCCATGCTGCGGGCGATGTCGGCCTCGGTGGAGCGGTTGTCGTAGCAGCGCGAGAACTGCATCGCGTCCAGGCCCTTGGCCTGGGCCCATTCAGAGATCTTCGCCTTCAGGTTGTCGACCGTCATCTCCTGCTGCTTGTCGAAGATCCAGTCGTGATACTCCCAGAAGGCGCCAGGATTCTGGCGGAAGACGCAGCGGCCGGCGATGGAGGCGGTCTTGGCCCAGGGGTGGATCTGCTCGATCGGGAAGTCCTTGAAGTACAGCCGGACCTCCTTGGGATAGGTCTTCAGCAGGTTGTCGCGGATGGTCTTGGCGGCGTCGCGGCAATAGGCGCACTGGAAGTCGCTGAAGAGCACTATGACTACCTGGGCGCCGGGGGTGCCCATGCTGGGCGAGAGGTCGGTTTTGAGCTTGGCGAGCTCGGCGGCAAATGGGCTCTTGCCGATGTCGTACACGGCGCCCCGGACGATCTTGCGGCCGTCCTGGCTGACGTAGAAGACCTCGTCGAGGGAGGCCTGCTGGTAGGCGCCGGTGACCTTGACCTCCTGGTAGCCAGGCATGGGGCCGGGCGCCGGGTCGGCCACGGTGACCGTGATCTGGGGGCCCCAGAGGAGCAGATGGCGGACGAAGTTCTCCAACCCCAGCTTGTCGAAAGAAGATGGGGCGGCGACACGACCGGGAGTGGCCGGCAAAGTGGAGGCCGCCCTGTTCTGACCCGGGAGTGGTATGGACAGAGCGGCGAGCAGGGCGAGCCCTATGAGCTTCCTCATACGCTCCATATTAGCGTGTCAGTGGCCGCCGTCAGCCGGCTGAACCTTTCCAGCGAAGCGGCCGTAAAGAAAGACGGCGTACGAGACGGCCAGGATGATGCCCGGAGTGAACCAGATCAGGCCGGTTCTCAGGCCGTATTCCGCCGCCGAGGCATTCTGAACGGTGAGGCTGAAGGCCGGGTTCGAGTTGGCCGGCAGGAGGTTGGGGAACAGGCCGAAGACGGCGCTGAAGAAGATGCCGGCGAGAAACAGGGAGGAGGCGAGAAAGGCCTTCAGATCTTCACCCTGACGCCGGTAGCGGACGATGCTGAGCAGTGCAACCAGGGCCAGGGCAGGGAAGACGAAGCCGGCCGGGGCGCGCCTGAAGCTGGCTTCGAGACAGGGCTGGATGCGGAAACTGGCAATGGTGACGAGAACGGTGAAGGCGGCGACGGCAAACCAGGCCATGCGCGCCACGTTGCGGGCGCGGCCGCGGAGCGCGTCTTCGGTCTTGTGGGCGACCCACAGGGCGCCGTGCTGGGTCAGTGCAAATAAAGAGAACAGCCCCACCAGTACGGTGTACCAATCGAGAATCCCGGGCATGGGGCCGGGCCGCCAGTTGGTCCACAGCGGCAGGAAGAAGTCACCATCGGTGTTGAGCGGCACGCCGCGTACGACGTTGCCGAGCGCGGCGCCGAGGAAGATGGCCAGCAGAGCGCTGGCCAGGCAGAAGGTAACGTCCCAGACAGGCTTCCAGACACGGTTGTCAAGGTGATTGCGAAACTCCACGGCGATGCCGCGCAGGATGAGCAGCCAGAGGACCATCATGAGCGGCAGGTAGAAGCCGCTGAAAGCGGACGCGTAGAGCGGCGGGAAGGCGCAGTACAGCGCGCCGCCGGCGGCCAGTAGCCAGACCTCGTTGCCGTCCCACACCGGCCCGATGGAACCGAGCACGGCGCGGCGCTCGGTCTCGTTGCGGGCGACGCACAGGTGGACGATGCCGGCTCCGAGGTCGAAGCCGTCCAGCACCACGTAGACCGCGATCATCGCCGCGACGATGCAGAACCAGATGACGGGAAGCATCTCGGTCACCGCTCCTCCCGGGCATGTTGAGGCTGCCGGGCCGGGCCGTGATCGATCTGGCGCCAAACCATGAACAGCCCGAGCATGGCCAGCATCGTGTACAGCCCCATGAAGCCGAGCAGACTGAACATGGCGCTGCCGCTGGAGACGTGCGGCGAGGTCCCCTCCGAGGTGCGCATCAAGCCGTAGATGAGCCACGGCTGGCGGCCGAGTTCGGCCGTCATCCAGCCGGCCGTGTTGGCGACGTAGGGGAGCGGCATCGCCAGCATCAGAACCCACAGCATGGGTCTGAAGCGGAAGAGCCGGCCGCGCGGGAGGAGGGCGGCGGCGAGCACGGTCAC
>JACRBC010000094.1 GCA_016213245.1 Candidatus Solibacter usitatus
CGCGTACGTGTTCTTGCCTGTCGCGTCGCCATAGTTGTCCGTGTAGCCAATCGTCGTCGTCGGAACCGTCGCCCCCGCCTCCACCTCCACCACCGGCGTCTTCACCGTCAACGGGTTGCCCGCGATGTCGTACGTCACTTCGGTGATCGCCGGGCCTGTCCCTTCCGGCCAGCTCCTGGTCTCCTTCGTGACGTTGCCGCGCGTCGTGTAGCCCCCAACCCGCGCCGGATCGAATTGAACGATGGAGAAGTAGCTGGCGGCGCTCCCCCCGTCGTACTCGTACGCCACGGAAGACTCCGCCGCCTGGGGCGCCGGCGCATATCGGGTGATCGTCTCCGCCGCCACCAGCCCCCGCAGGTGCACCGGCGCCGCCGTATAGGCCGCCTCCGTCTTGAAAGTGCGATCCACGCACCGCGTCGCGCTCGTTGCCCCGAAGTCCCGCTCACACTCCTGGTTGACGTTGTTGTGCTCGTCGACTGAATAGCCGAAGGTTCGCGTCGCGGTCACCGTGCCCACCGTTGTCGACGTTTGGGTGATCCGCGGATCGTTTGGTATCGCCTGTTCCGTGCTTGGCGTGATCGACGTGTTCGCGGGGCCCCGCTGCTGCCACGTGTGCGTCACAGTCCGCAGCGTCGATGAGTTCGGAATCTTGGCGGCGGTGTTGAATTCGCGTCCTTCCCGCCAGCCCGGAAACCCCAGCGGCGGAAATATCGCCGCGCTCAGCGCGTTCCCGGAGAACGTGTGCTCCGTCTGCCGCAGGGCCGTTCCCGCCGCGTCGTTCTCCGTCACCGCAACCGCCAGGTTTCCCGTCTGCTGTTGCAAGGTCGGGCAACTGTATTCGCTCCAGCTCAGCACGGTCGAACCGTCGTTCTCATACACCTTGCGCGTCTTCAGCCGGCGATAGATCAGAAAGTCTCCGTACAGCCCATCGTTGTCGGCCGTGTCGGCCGCATATCCCCTCCATGTGTACTTGACAACCCCGCCAGTTGGCAACGTGGTCTCCGCCAGCTCAGCGTAACTGTTGTACTTGAAGGCGAACTTGCTCCCGTCAGGCAGTTCGAGTTCCCACGGGAGAGTAGGGTTATTGTCATAGTCGTTGATATTGGGCTGGTCCACATATGCCGCGCCCGGGAACAGGGCCTTCACCTTCTTGATGGTCTCCCCTGTTGCGAGCAGGGTGTCGGACAGGGCTTTGTATCGGACATACACAGTGTGAGGCGTGGAGGCAGTGGCGGATGAGAAGCCCGTGTACGTGATCCGATCTTCTCCAGGATGATTCCCTGTCAATCCGTAGTCGATGGATACGGTTCGCCCGAGCGGGTCGTGGACCTCCAGTGGCCTGCCCCATGGGTCATCGGCTCGCCCGGCTACCGAATACACAAAGGTGACCAGGTTGCCGTGGCGGTCCGATATCCACCGCAGCTTTCCGCCCTCCATGCGGTACCTTGTTCCATCCTTCTTGTACAACGTCCCGTCGATGTTGTACGAGGAACTGTTGCTTTGATCGATCACATCGGCGGCCGTGACCAGCGTCATGGAAGAGCCGTCTTTGCTGGCGAACACTTTTCCGCGGTTGAAGGCCGTATACGGAATTACGCTGCCGCCAATACATTGTTGCGCTGGCTGCGCCACTCCGCTTGTGCCCGCATCCACCAGCTCAACGTCGCTGCCATCTCCTTCAATCCAATGCAGCCGGGTGATGGAGTTGGCCACGTAGCTGATGGCGCTGTTGCCGCCGGAGCACCAAAGCTGCTCCGAATCGTTCCGGCGCTCCATCACGGGCATTCCATAGCCCATGTCTGCCACCCTCGATCCAACCAGCGTGGGGTAAAGGACACTGGGCGCATTCGGCGCGCTTTGCGTTGCCCGCACGATCCAGTGCCGCTGCTGCGGCAATAGCATCTGGAACAGGACATCTCCTCGTCCGCCGGCCGAAAGAAATGGAATCGTCAACGACGCCGAGCCGCTGAACAGGTTGATCGACTCGATCTTCGAGAGCGCCCAGGAGCCGTCCGCGGTTCCAGGCTGGATCGCCGGCGGCGTCGCGCCATCCAGAAGAGTGCGCGAAATCTGGCCGGCCAGCGGCAAAGCCATGACGGCCAGCCCCACGAAGATCTTTGACTGCCAATGCATTCGATTCATGGCCTCTCTGCACCCGCGCTTCACGGTTCCACCACCAACGCCGCCTGCACTCCCGGCACCTGGTCCAATGACACCCAATAAGTCCCCGGCGTCAGCACCACTTCATGCCACGACTCCCGGGGCTTCACCTTCACCGGCTTCTCGACCTTGAATCCCGCCGCGGGATTCGCCGCCCCTTGATCTCGAATTGTCACCGTCGGCGACGGCACCAGCGTAAAGTTCTCCACCAGCACGGTGGCCTTGCCGGCCTTCACCCGCGCGGGTGTCACGGAGAAATTCCGTACGCTCACTTGAACGCGGATGATCTGCGGTTCGCCGGCCCCCTCCAGCCTCCCGGCGCTCCCGGCCAGCCCAAGTACCGCAATCGCGATCACGCCCAACCGCCAAGTCTTCGCTGTTCTCATGTCAGTGATCCCTCCAAGACAGAGCCGTCCCCTCACCAAATCCGCACATACGCCACCTCCCGCTTGTTCGGATCCGCCACCTGCGTCGCCGTCACCGTCACGATCGTCCCCGGCGTCAGCCAGCCCGCGTCGTGCGTGTATACCCCGTAGTACGTAATGCTCCCCAGGTTCGGCGAAAGCGAGTACGTCACGCTCCCCAGCGACGTCATGAACTGCGCCGTCTGCCCGTAGGTCAGGTCCAGCAGGTACGACCCGCCCGCCAGCACTCCCATCAGCTTCGCGTAGGTTGAGCCGCTGTCCGTCGCATCCGACGGATTCGTCGCAATCACCTGCACTTGTGTCCCCGCCGTCTGGTAACCCACCTGCGCCGGCGTGTACACCCCCGTCGCGCTGATCGAACCATAAAATGACGACGACGGATTCAGGCTCCAGTTCACTGGGCTCAACACGCTATTCCCCCGGTACGCCGTAAACACCGGAAACGCCGGGTTGTACCCGCCGTTCAGCAGCATCTTCACAAACGGCGCGGCCGGCTGCACCGTGATCGGCGTCCCCGGCGGATTGTTCACTGTCACGTTCCGTGTGATCGGAAGCGTTTGCGCCGGGTTGTCTCCGTCCGTCGCCATCACCTTGATCGTGTGGACGCCGTTCGCCACCGTCCGCGAATCCCACGTGAAGCTCCACCCCACGTTCGGGCAACCGGCCCGCAGAGGATAGTCCGTGCAGATCGTGCTCGCCAGGTTCCGCGTCACCGGAATGCCCTGCACCACGTCGTCCACGTACAACTGCACGTTGGTGATCGCGTTCTCCACCCGCGTGAAGTTGTCGATCGCCCAGCCCGTAATCGCCACCGCTGAGCCCGTCACCGTCGCCCCCGCCGCCGGCGCCGTGAAACCCGCGTTCGGAGGCAGCGCCGCCGGATTCGCGCTCAGGTCCCACGTGCCCTTTGCCACGCCGACCGTCTGTGTGTACCCGGCCGAGTTCTGCATGCTCGCGAATCCCGTCACCATCGCCCCCGTAAACCCCGGCTTGAACTCCACCCGCAACGCTACCGTCGTCACCAGCCCGGCCACCGTTACCGACGATCCAACCCCCTGCACCCGGCACTGGCTGTTTTCCACCGACGTCTGGTCGCCCGCGTACACCGGCATCGAAAACGCCGAGCCCGAGTTCTCCTGCACCCGGATCTCGTGCCCCAGCAGCGTCCCCGGCCTCACCAGGATCGAGCACGCATTTTGCAATTGGGTGATCGCCGGGCTGATCAGCGCGTTCAGCTCCGTCAGCGTCACCCCCGCCTCTTGCGTCACCTGGAACTCGAAAGTCTGGCTCAGCGCCGACCCCGACGCCGGCGACACCGCCATCGTTCCCGGCAGCGAGTACAAATTCAGATTCACCGTCGCCGTCGCCGTCCCGCCCCCCTGCGCGTGCGTCGCCCGGATCACCGCCGTCGCATTCCCCGGCGATACCGTGTCCGGCGCCCGGTACAGCCCCGGCGAGACAAACGTCCCCGGCCCGCTATCCACCGTCCACCCCACCAGCGTCGTCTGGTCAAAGCCCCCGATCGTCGCCACAAACTGGTACTGGTCCCCGTGGTTCAGCGTCACCGACCCGGCCGACAACACCACCACCGACGCCGCCGCTTGCGTCACCGCCACGGTCTTGCCGTCCACCGTCACGCTTCCCGCCCGGCTCGCCCCAGTCGCGTTGCTGTCCCCGCTCACCGTGATCAGCGCCGTCCCCGTCCCCGACGCCGGCGTCGCGTGCAGCCATGTCTGGCTCGCCGCCGCCGTCCACGGAGCCGCCGTCCCGCACGTCAACTGCACCGTCTTCGGATCGCTCCCGCCCTGCACCGCCAGCGTCAGCGGGCTTAAGCTACTACATGGCGGATGCTGCGTCACCGTGAACCCAACCCCGGCCAGCGTCACCGTCGCCGTCCGCACCGTCGTTCCGCTGTAGGCGTCCACCTGCAATTGCGCCGCCGCCGCGCCCGTCCCCGACGCCGGCGCCATGCGCAGCCACGTATCCGTACCCGTCGATGACGTCCACGGCGCCCCTGTCGCGCAGCTCACCGTGCCGTTGATCGCCGCCGCCGGCGACCCCAGCGTCGTGTTCGCGAACGTGTGCGTGCACGCCGCGTCCTGCCGCACGCTCACCGCCGTTCCGTCCACAATGATCGTCCCTGTCCGCGACGTCGATCCCGGCAGCGCCTGCGCTGTCACCGTGATGCTCCCGCTCCCCGTCCCGCTGCTCGCGCTCAGGCTCACCCACGTCACCCCGTTCGTCGACGCCGTCCAGTTGTATCCCGCCGGACAGCTCCCCAGCGTCACCGTCTGCCCTCCCGCCGCCGCTCCCCACGCCAGCGATCCCGGCGTCACCGTGCACATCCCCGACGAGGGCAGCAGCGTCACCGCCGCCGCCCCGCTCATCGCCGGATTTCCCGTGCTCACCGCCGTCACCGTCGCGCTCGTGCTCGCCGCGATGCTCGCCGGAGCCTGGTACAAACCCGTCGACGCGTTGATTGTCCCCGCGCCCGTCGCCGGCGTCACGCTCCACGCCGCCGCCATGTTGGCCGTGAATTGCGTGCTTCCCGAAGCCTGCAAGCTCTGCGTCGCAGGTGTCACCACCAGCGCCGCCGGCTCCAGCACCACCATCGCCGACGCCATCACCGTCCCGCCCGCCGTCTGCCGCGCCTCCACCGTCACCGTCGTTTCCGACGCCACCGCCGCCGGAGCCGTGTACTGCCCCGCCGTCGTGATCGTCCCCGAGTTCGCCGCCGGATTCAACGCCCACACCACCGGCGTAAACCCCGCGCTGAAGCTCGCGCTCTGCGCCGCCTTCAGCCGCACCGACGCCGGCGTCACCGCCGCGCTGTACTCCTCCGTCGCTATCACCCGCCCGCCCAGCCGGATGTACTCCCGGGTCGGCGGAGCCTGCCCCCAGCACATCGCCGCCAAAAAGAACCACGCCCAGCCCGCCACTCGGGGACACGCCGCAATACGGCGCCCAAGTTGAGCGAATGGGGACACCCCAAAATGCGGCGCCACAGGCGCCGCATTTTGGGGTGTCCCCCGCTCGCTGTCCCCCTCGGCGAACTGTGAAATAGAGATTTGATGACCTGACATTCGCCTACCGCCCCTTCACTTCCACTGCCGTCCGCTTCTCTTTCGTCCCCGCCGCGCTCTTCTTGATCACGTACGCTGCCCGCTCCTGCCCCCACGGCCGCCCTGCTTCGTCGGAAAACAGCAACCCCGCCCCCTCTACCACCAGCGGCAGATCCCGGTCCGCCGGTACCATCGCCTCCAGTACGTGTACGTCTCCCACCGTCCGCGCCAGCGGCAACTCCACCCACCGCCCCTCCGGCAGCGCCACCGTCGCCCGCAGCCGCGTCCCCACGCTCTTCCCCTTCCCCGCCACCTTCTTTTCCAGGTCCGTTACCTCGAACTTCAGCAGCACGCCGGCCCCGGCCTCGATCGAAGCGTTGTTGGCCTTTTGCCCGCTCTTTACCGTCACCCGCGGAGGATTCGCCTCCCACACGCACGGATCCACGTAATCCTGCCCCGGCGTCGTCGCGCACAACACGTACGTCCCCGCCGCCAGCCCCGTGATCTGAAACCCCCCGTTCGCATCCGTCCCCACCACGCCCACCGGGCCCTGGCCCGTCGCCTCGTCCGTGATCTGCCGCACCCAGGTCACCACCGCCCGCAGCCCCGCCTTGCTCCCCGCCGCCGTCACCTGCCCATTGATCTCCGCCGTCCCCGCCTTGCCCTGCTGCTGCCCAAACCCCGCCGCCCCCAGCGCCGCCGCCAGCCCCGCCAGACACACCAGTCGCTTCATGATTTCTCCCCGTTTCTCGCACCCCCCGTCACATAACTCCCGGCGGCTTCGTGCTGCTATGAGATCCGTTCGTCTGAATTTACACCATCCCCCGCCCCGCCTGTCAAGAGAAATCTGACGATGCCTTGCGAATTTCTTGACCTTCCACAGAAACCTCCCCCGTTCGCCCAAGTCCGCCCCCGTTTCCCCCAACCAGAAAATCGCGTTCACAGCCAACGCACATATATTTTCGCCGCCCATCTCACTCACCCCAAACCACTTACCGTTTTCGCCCCTCGCAACTGCGTCAGGAAATCGAAATCGATACCCATACTCCCTGCCGAGGTTAGATCCCTGTGCCCGATATCAAGAACACCATCCAATCCGGCCCCGGCCGCCGCGGCCCCGGCGCTCGCGAAGCCATGCTCCGCTCCTCCGGACACGCCTTCCAGCACGGTAATGGCGCCGGTCCTTCCGTCGCTTTCCGCCACCAGGGCCGCGCCGAATTCGAGCGCCTCGTCCTCCGCCCCGCCCCCCACTCCCTCATCGGTAACTCGCGCCTTCAGGCTCGCCTCGCCTCTGACGAGTCCCGTCTTCTCCGGGCTCGCGTCTCCATCCTCCAAGCCGGTCGCAAACTCCACAAGGCCACCCCCTGTTTCATGCTTGCCTCCAAAGCGTTGATAACAAAGATATTAACTGCAATAATTCGTTTGAAAACGAATTCGAAACGAATTCACCCGGCGCTGAAAACAAAGGAGTTGCAAAATTACTCGCTGTTTCGTTCCACGATTTCGCCCGTTTTTTCCACAGCCCCGTCACTCCCTCGCCCGCCCGCAACTGCCCTTTGTCCCGGGGCTTCAGCCCCGGGCCGCCCAGTATTCCCACGCGCGCCTGAACTACAGAGCCGCGAGCGTCAGCGAGCGGGTCCCCGTAGCCCAGTACTCCCGCGCGCCCCAGCAAGCGGGCCCCCCATCCAACCCGTGACACCACCCCCCGGAAGTAGGAAGATATTCCCATGAACAGGGGCGCCCCTCCCATCCCGCCGAGCACGCTGAGCGAAATCCCTCTCGAAAGCCACTACGGTTCGCCCGCTCCCGGCGACTACCCCTACACCCGCGGCATCCACCGCGACATGTACCGCGGCCGCCTCTGGACTATGCGCCAGTTCTCCGGCTTCGCTACCCCCGAGCAGACCAACGGCCGCTTCCGCTACCTCCTCAGCCAGGGCCAGACCGGGCTCTCCGTCGCCTTCGACCTCCCCACCCTCATGGGTTGCGATCCCGATGACCCCGTCTCCCTCGGCGAGGTCGGCAAGTGCGGCGTCTCCATCGCCTCCCTCGCCGACATGGAGACCCTCTTCGATCACATCCCCCTCGGCCAGGTCAGCGTCTCCATGACCATCAACTCCTCGGCCCCCGTCCTCTTCGCCATGTACCTCGCCGTCGCCGAAAAGCAGGGCGTCCCCTATGAACGCCTCAACGGCACCCTCCAGAACGACATCCTCAAGGAGTACATCGCCCAGAAGGAGTTCCTCTACCCGCCCCGCCCCTCCATGCGCCTCGTCACCGACGTCGTCGAGTTCTGCGCCCGTCACGTCCCCGCCTATAACCCCATCTCCATCAGCGGCTACCACATCCGCGAGGCCGGCTCCACCGCCGTCCAGGAACTCGCCTTCACCCTCCGCGACGGCATCGAGTACGTCGAATGGGCGCTGGCCCGCGGTCTGGCCATCGACGACTTCGCCCCTCGCCTCAGCTTCTTCTTTAACGCCCACAACGACTTCTTCGAGGAGATCGCCAAGTACCGCGCCGCCCGCCGCATCTGGGCCCGCACCATGAAGGAACGCTTCGGCGCCGCCGCCGGGCGCAGCCTCAAGCTCCGCTTCCACTCCCAGACCGCTGGCTGCTCCCTCACCTGGCAGCAGCCTTATAATAATGTCGTCCGCACCGCCCTCCAGGCGCTGGCCGCCGTCCTCGGCGGCGCCCAGTCTCTCCACACCAACTCGCTCGACGAGGCCTACGCCCTCCCCGCCGAAAGCGCCGTCACCCTCGCCCTCCGTACCCAGCAGATCATCGCCCACGAAAGCGGCGTCGCCGCCGTCGCCGACCCCCTCGGCGGCTCCCACTACCTCGAAGCCCTCACCGATGAGATCGAACGGCGCGCCCTGGAATACATCCGCGCCATCGACGAGATGGGCGGCATGATCCCCGCCATCGAACGCAACTACCCCCAGTCCGAAATCGCCGACGCCAGCTACCGCTACCAGAAAAGCGTCGAGGAAGGCCGCCGCGTCATCGTCGGGGTAAACAAGTTCGTGCAATCTGACGATCACCCCATTGAGCTGCTCCAGGTCGATCAACAGGCCGAAATCAGCCAGGTCGAACGCGTCCGGCGCCTCCGCGCGGATCGCGATAACGCCGCCGTTCAATCCGCCCTCGGGCGTCTCGAAGAGGCCGCCGCCACTGACGAAAACACACTGCCGCACATCCTCGCCGCCGTTCGCGCCTATGCCACCACCGGCGAGATCTGCGGCGCCTTCGCCCGGGTCTTCGGACCCTGGCAGGAGAGGAGCGTCATCTAGCGCTATACTAATAGGAGCCAGGGGCAATTGGATCCCCAAATGCAAATGGATCATCAGATCCGAGTGCTTGTGGCAAAACCCGGCCTCGATGGACATGACCGCGGTGCGAAAGTCATCGCCCGCGCCCTGCGCGATGCCGGCATGGAAGTGATCTATACCGGTTTGCGGCAGACGCCGGAAATGATCGTCACTGCCGCCCTCCAGGAAGATGTTCAGGTCATCGGCCTCAGCATCCTGTCGGGCGCCCACAATGCGATCGTCCCCCGCGTCCTGGATCTGCTTCGTGAAAAGGAGATGGACGACGTCTTGGTCGTCGTTGGCGGCATTATCCCGGATGACGATGCCGCTCGCCTGAAGAACCTGGGAGTCGCCGCCGTGTTTCAACCCGGCGCCCCGCTGGAGAAAATCGTCCGCTTCGTCAGGAACGCCGCGTGCGCGGCCGCCTGACACGGACGCCCCCCGCGGGCGGCTCCCCCAAACAATTTGTTAGGATTTTGTTACCACCCATGCAAGACCGATTGAATATCGCCGTGTTTGTCGACTACGACAACATCGAGATCGGCGTGAAGAGCACCCTTCGACGTGAGTTCGAAGTCTCGCTCGTCCTCGACGCCCTCAAGGAGCGCGGGGACATCGTCGCCAAATTCGCTTACGCCAACTGGAGCCGCCAGGAGGGCGCCACCCGCAACATGGCCGAAAACGCCGTGCAGATGGTCCAGCGCATCCCCTCCCCCCGCGGAGACAAGAACGGCGCCGACATCAACCTGGCCCTCGACGCCCTCGAAATGGCCTTCACCCACGACCACGTCAACGCCTTCGCCATCGTCAGCGGCGACTCCGACTTCATCCCGCTTGTCAACAAGCTCAAGGAGTACGGCAAAACCGTCTTCGTCGTCGGCGGCAAGGCCTTCACCTCCACCATCCTCCAGCAGAACTGCCACGAGTTCGTCAGCTTCGAGTCCCTCCTCAACGTCGAGCCCGGCGCCGCTCCCCCGGCGCCCGCCGGCCCCGAACGCCTCGGCCCCGAACGCTTCGGCGCCGACCGCCTCGGCGCCGATCGCGAGTCCTACCGCGAGCGTAAGGACAAACGCTTCCGCGAGCGCGAGGAACGCCGCGAGGAACGCCGCAAGGAACGCGAGGCGCGCGAGCTGCTGCCCGCGAAAGACCAGCCGCCGCAGGAGCGCCCCAACGCCCTCGACCTGGCCCTCGCCATGCCCCTCGTCGAACGCTCCCTCCAGGTCCTCGAACGCCGCAACGTCCAGCCCCAGCTCGGACTCCTCAAGTCCACCATGCTGCAGCTCGACTCCTCCTTCAGCGAGAACACCTACGGCGCCCGCAGCTTCTCCGACTTCGTCGAGAAGCTCAAGCGCGCCGAACTGGTCTACGTCAAGGGCACCGGAGGCCGCTACTTCATCGAGCGCAAACACCGCGCCGCCGATAAGGCCCTCCCCCGCCCCGAGGAGGCCCTCCCCATGCTCCGCGAGGTACTGGAAATCCACCGCCTCGAATTCGAGGAGTGCGGCCAGGCCGCCGAAGACCTCAACGTCTGGATGAAGGAGGAATACCCCACCTTCGACCACGCCAACTACGGCTTCCAGGGCTTCAACGAGTTCCTTAACTTCGCCCAGGATAAGACCGTCGTCCGCGTCGAGCCCCGCCAGGAAGGCGGCCTCCTCGTGAACCTCGGCTCCGAGTTCTATCCCCCCGCCCCCCCCCGGCGCGAGGTGCGCGAAGAGGACCTCCTCACCGAGCACGACTTCCGCCAGCCCATCGTCAAGGGCCAGCCCACCGCCACCGGCGAAATCCCGCCCGAAGACGAGCCCCTCAAGCCCAAGAAGCGCGTCTCGCGTAAAAAGCCGTCCGACTCCGGCGGTGACAAGCCGCGCCGCACGCGCCGCAAGAAAGCCGACTAGGTGCTCCGCCCATGAGCAGCATCCAGCGCGTCTTTCCCCCTGAAACGCCGACACCCCGCGGGCCCTACTCGCCCGCGGTGGTCGCTGGCGATTTCATCTACGTCTCCGGCCAGGGGCCCATCGACCCATCCATCGACCGGTTCTCCTACGGCGAGATCCAGCACGAGACCCGCCTCACCCTGGAAAACATCCGCCGTATCCTCGCCGCCGCCGGCGCCTCGCTCGCCGACGTCGTCAAGTGCAACGTCTATCTCCGCGACGGCAACGACTTCGCCGCCATGAACCAGGTCTATACCGAGTTCTTCGGAGATCAGCGCCCGGCGCGCACCACCGTCGCCGTCGCCTTCGCTGATCCCACCATGAAGATCGAAATCGACTGCGTCGCCTACAAGCCCCGCTAGCCGCCGCCCCCTACCGGGGCTGCGCGTAGTACCCCTTGCGCGCCCGCACCGTCACGTCCGTCCGGCCCTTGACCCGGATGTCGATCTCGTGGAACAGGCCGTCCGCCTTCCACGGCTCCGGCCTGTACAGCACCCGGTACTGGCTCCGCAGCTCGTTGGCGATGTTCTCGAAGTCCCGCGCCAGGTCCTCTGCCTTGAACGGAAAAAACGCCAGCCCGCCCGTCTCGCGGCAGAAGTACTTCAGGACCTTGTCGCCATCCGTCTCGCGGCGCGTCATGTTGGTCGAGATGGCATAGATCACCACATCGGCCTTCTGCGCCATCTCCAGCGCCTGGTCGCGCGAGTACCTCGACGCGTTGTCGTCCCCGTCGCCCACCACCACCAGAGCGTGCCGGAACCTGTGCCGCGACTCCTCCAGCATCAGCCGGTCCCGGCAGGCCCCGTACATCGTCTCGTACAGCGCCGTGCCCCCGCCCGGCCGCAGCTCCCGCAGCTTTTTCGAAAGCAGCTCGGTGTCGTCGGTCATGTCCTGCACCAGGTGCGGCTCGGTGTCGAAGCCGTAGATCACCGCCCGGTCCGTGCCGCTGCGGATCACGCTCTGCAGGAAGTTCCCGGCCGCCTCCAGCTCGAACCGGAAGCGGTCCCGGATCGAGTTGCTGGTGTCCACCAGCATCGCGATCCGCAACGGCAGGTTCGTCTCCGCCGCGAACTCCATGATGGCCTGCCGCTTCTTGTTCTCGGTGATCTCGAAGTCGTCCTTCGTCAGGTTGTTCACGAACCGCCCGCGCTTGTCCGACACCGTGTACAGCAGGTTGACGCGCGTCACTTCCAGCGTGATCGTCTGGCTCTCATCCGCCGGCAAGGGCCGCTTGGCCTGCTGTGCCGCGGCGGACGCCGTCGCGGCCAGTGACAAGAAGGTTCGTCGATTCATCCCACCCTGATTATAGGGGTTGCCGCAATCGCTGTTTCCACAGGACAAGCTCCTCTGGAACAGGGGCCTCCACGGTGATGGAGCCGCCGCCCGATGGCGGCGCGAAGGTGATCCGCCAGGCGTGCAGCCACGGCCGCTCCAGCTCCGGCTGCCGCGCCGCGCCGTACAGCGTGTCGCCCGCCACCGGGTGGTGCAGGCTCGACAGATGCACGCGGATCTGGTGCGTCCGCCCGGTGCCGATGCGCACCTCCAACAGGGTGAACTTCTCGAACCGCTCCAGTACCTTGTACTCCGTGTAGGCCTCGCGGCCGTGCGCCAGCCGCGCCGTCATGCGCGTCCGTTTCACCGGGTCGCGCGCGATGGCCTGCTCCACCACCCCGCTGTCCCTCTTCACCACGCCCTCCACCAGCGCCAGGTAGACCTTCTTCACCTTGCGGCCGGCGAACTGCGCGGCCAGGCTGCGGTGCGCCTCGTCGGTCCGCGCCACCAGCAGCACGCCGCTGGTGCCCTTATCCAGCCGGTGCACGATGCCCGGACGCACCTCCCCCCCTACCGTCGACAGCGCTTCGAAATGATGCAGCAGGGCGTTGACCAGCGTCCCCGAGCTCCGCCCGGCGCCGGCGTGCACCACCAGCCCCGCCGGCTTGTTCACCGCCACAACGCCGGCGTCCTCGTAGAGGATCTCCAGCGGGATGGCCTCGGCGAAAGCGCGCAACGGCTTCAGCCCGGCCGGCTCCACCTGCACCTGTTCCCCGGCGCGCAACTTCCATGACGCCTTCTTCACCGCGCCGTTGACGCGCACGCGGCCCTCGTCGATCCACGACCGGATACGCGACCGGCTGTAGGCCGGCAGCCGCGCGCTGGCGAAGTGGTCCAGCCGCGCGCCGGCGTCGCCTTCCTCCACGCTGAAGCGATGCACGACTCTCAGGGTACACTGAGGCGATGCGGGCACTCTGGCTGGGTATCTTCGCGCTGCTGCTCGCATCCCGGCTCTGCCACTGGGACGTCCTCTGGATCGAGGAAGCCTATCCCACCGCCGCCGCCGCGGAGCTGCTCAACGGCAAGGTCCTCTATAAGGACATCTGGTTCGACAAGCCTCCACTGTTTGCGGGCATCTACGTGCTCTGGGGCGCTTACACCGGCCTGGCCCTGCGGCTGGCAGGCGCCGCCTTCGGCATGCTCTCGGCCTGGGCCGCCGCCCGCGCCGCGCGGGCCTTTTGGGGGCCCCGCGAAGCAGGCTGGGCCGCGGCATTCACCGCCTTCGTCCTCACCTTTGACACACCCTCCGCCACGCTGGCCCTGACCCCGGACGTGCTCACCGTCCCGCTGCACTTTGCCGCCGCAGCGCTGGCTTTTTCCGGCTTCCCGCTGTGGGCCGGCCTGTGCGCCGGCGTCTCGCTGCTGTTCAACGCCAAGGGATTGCTCATTCTCGCCGCCTGCCTGCTCTGGCAGCTTCGCCGCGCTCATATGCTCGCCCTGGGGTTCGCCATCCCCGTGCTCGCCGCGGCCGGTTGGATGGCCTTTCAAGGATCGCTGGGCGACTACTGGCAACAAGTCTGGCTGTGGGGTGCCGCCTACTCCCGCGATACCCTTCTTTCCCAGCCGCTGCTGGAGGGCGTCCGCCGCACGGTCAACTGGAGCTGGTTCCACCTCGCCCTCATCGCCGGCCTGCTGGCCGCCTCCTGGGACGAGAAGGACATGCGCTGGCCGGCGTGGTTGCTTCTCTCACTCGCCGGCGTCTTTCTCGGCCTGCGCTTCTTCCCGCGCTATTTCTTCCACCTGCTGCCGGTGGTGGTACTGATGGCCGCGCGCGGTTTTGCCCGCCTGACGCCCAAACGCGCCGCCGTACTCGCGCTGCTGCTGGTGATCCCGCTGGCGCGCTACGGCCCGCGCTACGTTCAACTGGTGCAGGGCCGCGCCTGGTCCGACCTCGCCATGTTCGACAGCTCGCGCAAGGCGGCGGACTTCCTCAAGTCCAGATCGCACTCCGGCGATACGCTGTTTGTCTGGGGCTACCGCCCCGATCTTTACCCGCTGAGCGGCTTGCCGGCCGGCACGCGCTTCCTCGACTCCCAGCCGCTGAGCGGCGTCATCGCCGATCGCCACCTGTCCAACTCCCATGTGACCTTCCCCGACATCGCCCGCGCCAATCGCCAGGCGCTTCTCAACGGCCCGCGCCCCACCTGGATCGCCGATGGGTTGGGGCCTTACAATCCTTCGCTTGACGTCCGCTCGTCGCTCCCCGAGATGATGGCCGGCTACACCCTGGCCGCCGAATCACCCGGCTACAGGATCTACCGCATTGCGCCCGGCCGGCAGGCGCGCACCGGGGCGGAATGAAACCGCTTACTTTTTGAGACACGCCGGTATATGATCAAGCTGACATGACAGCCGCCAGCGCTTCGACTGGTGGTCTCGCGGGAGGATGATCATGATGCAGCGTTGTTTCTCAGTCATTTCCGTACTCTGCCTGCTGGCGACGGCGGGCATGGGCCAGCAGGATGCCCGCGGAACGATCGTGGGTGCGGTGACCGACGCCTCCGGCGCAGTGGTGGCCGGCGCGCAGGTGGACGTGGTCAACAAGGCCATGGGCACCAAGATTTCGCTGAAGACGAATGATTCGGGGTTGTACCAGGCACCTTTCCTGATCCCTGGCAAGTACCAGGTGAAGGTGGAAGTAGCGGGGTTCAAGAAGTATCTGCGGGATGAGTTGGAAGTCAGGGTGAACGACCGGCTGGAGGTGGACATCAAGCTGGAAGTGGGCGCGGCGGAGCAGAGCGTGACGGTGACGGGAGAGACGCCGCTGCTGGCGACGGAGACGGCGTCGCTGGGCGCGGTGATAGACGGACGCCGGGTGTCGGAGTTGCCGATCCCGCACGGGAACCCGTACTTCCTGATCGGCTTGGCGGCTGGCGTTTCATTCACGCGCGATCCGCGGTTGGATCGCCCGTTCGAGCCGACGCACATCGTGGGCTACACGATGGACGGGACCAGGGCGAACCGCAGCGACATCACGATCGACGGAGCGGTGGCGACGGCGACGGCCAACGCGGGCGAGGTGATCTCGTCCTACGTGCCGCCGGCCGACATCGTGCAGGAGTTCAAGGTGCAAACGGCGACCTTCGACGCCAGCTTCGGCCAGACCGAAGGCGGCGTGACCAACATCAGCCTGAAGTCCGGGACCAACCAACTGCACGGGACGATGTACTACTCCAACATGACGCCCGGACTGTTTGCGAACGACTTCTTCGCCAACCGGACCAGCACGCCGCGGCCGGATTTCTACTATCACCGCTGGGGCGCATCGGCCGGCGGGCCGGTGTGGCTGCCGAAGCTGTACGACGGGCGCAACAAAACGTTCTTCATGTGGGGCTACGAGGGCATCGAAGAGGCGCGGCCGAGGAACAACGGGACGCCGACGGTACCGAGCGAAGCGATGAAGGGCGGCGACTTCTCGGCGCTGCTGCGAGTGAACGCAAACTACCAGGTGTACAACCCGTGGACGCGGCGTTCGGTCGCCGGCGGGCGTTATCAGCAGGACCCGTTCGCGGGCAACATCATCCCGGCGTCGCTGTTCAACCCGGTCTCCAAGAAGGTGCTGGACACCTACTATCCGAAGCCGCTGCAGGCGGGCAACGCGGATGGCACGCAGAACTACCTGCGCCCGGAACTGATGGAGCACGCGGCCTACTACACGCACTCGGTGAGAGTGGACCACACGCTGACGGACAAGCAGAGGATCTTCGCGCGGGTGAGCTGGTACGACCGCAACAGCGACTACAACAACTTCTTCAACAACCTGACGACGGGCGAGTGGTTTCTGTTCAGCTCGCGCGCCGGGGTGTTCGATCACGTGTACGCGTTGAACTCGACGACGGTGCTGAACCTGCGCTACGGTTACAACCGGTTTATCCGCGGGACGAACGCGAATCCGGAGCAGCGCGGCTTTGACCTGACGAAGATCGGCCTGCCGGCGTCGTACAACAACCTGATTTCGGCGGACATGAGGCGGTTTCCGCGCTTCGACATCACGGGCTACCAGGGAACGGGTATCGGCGGGGAGTACCGTCCGAACGACACGCATTCGTTCAACGCGACGCTGCAGAAGGCCACGGGGAAGCACGCGCTGAAGGGCGGCATGGAGTGGCGCGCTTACAGGGAGACGGACACGTTCTTCGCCAACAACCAGACGGGGCAGTTCAACTTCGACGCGACCTGGACGCGCGGCCCGCTGGACAACTCGACGGCGGCGCCGGGGTCGCTGGGCCAGAGCGTGGCGTCGTTCCTGCTGGGGCTGCCGGCGAGCAGCAGCTTCGTGGCGCGGTCGGCGAGCTACGCGGAGCAGTCGCTGTCCTGGGGCTTCTTCCTGCACGACGACTGGAAAGTGACGGACCGGCTGACGCTGAACCTGGGCCTGCGCTGGGAGTTCGAAAACGCGCTGACGGAGCGGTTCAACCGCAGCGTGCGCGGCTTCGATACGGCCTACACCCAGCCTTTCTCGGCGGCGGCGCAGGCGAAGTACGCGCTGAACCAGACGCCAGAGGTACCGGCGAGTTCATTCAGCGCCAGGGGCGGGCTGACATTCCCGAACGTAGGCGGGCAGCCGCGCTCGTTGTACAACACGCCGAAGGAGCTGATCATGCCGCGGCTTGGAGCGGCGTACAGGCTGAACAACAGGACGGTGCTGAGGAGCGGCTACGGAGTGTTCTACGGATTCCTGGGCCAGCGCCGCGGCGACGTGATCCAAAGCGGCTTCAGCCGCAACACCAGCTTCGTGCCGACGCAGGACAACGGGTTGACGTTCCTGTCGACGCTGTCGAATCCATGGCCGAACGGCATCCTGGACCCGGTGGGCGCGGGACAGGGCCCTCAGACCTTCGTGGGCAACAGCATCAGCTTCTACAACGAGAACCCGGTTGCGCCGAAGATGCAGCGCTGGCAGTTCGGCGTGCAACGCGAACTGGGCTCCGGCTTCGTCATGGACCTGACGTACGTGGGGAACCTGGGCAGCGACATCGAGATCGGGCAGAACCTGAACGCGACGCCGCAGAAGTACCTGAGCCACAGCCTGCTGCGGGACACCACGACCATCAACTACCTGAGCGCGAACCTGCCGAACCCGTTCCAGGGATTGCTGCCGGCGGGCGCGTCGGGGACGTTCACGGGCGCGAACCTCTCTCGCGAGAGGCTGCTGCGGCCGTATCCGGAGTTTGACGCGATCAGCCAGTCGAGGTTCGACGGCAAGACCTGGTACCACTCGATGCAGTTGAGCGTGGACAAGCGGTTTGCGCGCGGGTTCACCCTCTCAGGCGGCTACACGTTCTCCAAGTACATGCAGATGACGGAGACGTTCCAGGCTGACGATCCGACGCCGGTGCGGGTGATCTCCGACCTGGACCGGCCGCACCGCTTCGTGGTGAGCGGGATCTGGGAGCTGCCGTTCGGAAAGGGCAGGCACTTCGGCAATTCGATGCCGGCGGCGGCCGAGGGAATCCTCGGCGGCTGGCAGCTTGCGGGCGTCTACACGTTCCAGAGCGGGTCGCCGATCGGCTTCGGCAACCTGATCTTCATCGGCGACGTGAAGAACATCGCGCTGCCCGCCGACCAGCAGAAGGTGGAGCGATGGTTCAACACCGACGCGGGTTTTGAGAAGAACTCGACGCTGCAACTGGCGTCGAACGTGCGGTGGTTCGCGCCGCGGTTCGGCTTCATCCGCGCGGACCAGACCAACAACTACGACCTGTCGGTGATCAAGAATACGCGATTTAAGGAGCGCTACAACGTGCAGATCAAAGGCGAGTTCCTGAACGCGATGAACCACCCGCTGTTCCCGGCGCCGAACACAACCCCAACGGGCTCGACGTTCGGCCAGGCGGTGGCATCAACGCAGGCCAACTACCCGCGGCGCATCCAGTTGAATATCAAGTTCCTTTTCTAGTAGACCTGTTCCATGCGGTACACACTCCGGACAGCGGCGCTCTTGGGCGCCGCCGTCTTTTCCTGCGCGGCGCAGAGCCGGCGGATGGACCTTTCGGGGACGTGGAAGTTTGACGGGGGGAAGATCTTCCTGCCCGGCACCACGGACCAGGCAGGGTATGGAAAGAAGACGGAGGGGCCGGAGAAGGGCTGGCTGTCGCGACCCGCGACGATCGCCGGCAAGGTGACGTACGAGCGGGAGGTGGCCATCCCGGAGGCGTGGCGCGGGATGCGGGTGGAGCTGTTCCTGGAGCGCGTTCACTGGCGGAGCGCGGTGTGGGTGGACGGGAGGCCACAAGGGGATCAGGAGAGCCTGTCGACACCGCATGTCTACGACCTGGGCGGCGCGATGACGCCGGGACGGCACACGATCCGGCTGGAGGTGGATAACAGCTACCTGATCGACGTGGGGAAGGACGCGCACAGCGTGGGCGAGCACACGCAGACGAACTGGAACGGCGTGGTGGGCCGTGTGGAGCTGCGCGCGACCGATGCAGTGTGGATCGAGGACGTGCGGGTGACGCCGGACCTCAGAGCGAAGTCGGCGCGAGTGGAAGTGACGATCAGGAACGCGACCGGCGGGCGCGTGGACGCTGTGGTGAGCGCCGGGGGCGTGACAGGCACGGCCGCGGGGATGGAGGGAGATGGCAAAGTAACGCTGAACGTGCCCGCGGGCACAGCGGCGAAGGCGTGGGACGAGTACGAAGGTAATGTCGAACGGCTGGAGGTGAAGGTGGCCGCGGGGCGGTTCACAGACAGCCGGACGGTGGCGTACGGGCTGCGGGAGATCGGCACGAAGGGCACGCGGTTCGTGGTGAACGGACGGCCGGTGAATCTGCGCGGAACGCTGGAGTGCAACATCTTCCCCCTGACGGGTTACCCGGCGATGGACGAGGATTCGTGGGCGCGGCTGTACCGCATTGCGAAGGCGCACGGATTGAACTCGTTCCGCTTCCACTCCCACTGCCCGCCGGAGGCGGCGTTCGCGGCGGCGGACAGGGCGGGCTTCCTGCTGTATGTGGAGTTGCCGGTGTGGAGCGGCAAGGTAGGCAAGGACGAGCCGCTCAGCGCCTTCATGCGGCGGGAGGGTTTCCGCATTCTGAAGGCATACGGCAACCACCCGTCGTTTATCGCCCTGGGACTGGGCAACGAGCTGCGCGGCGACTTCCAGTTCATGGACAGGCTGGTGAACGAGTTCAAGCAGGCCGATCCGCGCCGGCTGTACACGTTCTCGGCCGATTACGTGCGGCTGGTTCCGGGAGAGGCGTCGGACTTCTACATCGCGCAGAAGACGAAGGCCGGGTATTTCCGCGTGCACGGTTCGAGATGGGAGAAGAGCGCCGCGGGGACCGACTACGACTACGGACGGCTGATCGAGGGCATCGGGGTGCCGACGGTGGCGCACGAACTGGGGCAGTGGGTGACGTATCCGGACTTCCGGGAGATCGGCAAGTACACGGGCGTGCTGAAGGCGAGGAATCTGGAGGCGTTCCGGGAGAGGCTGGAGTCACAGGGGATGGGCGACCAGGCGGAGGCATTCCAGCGGGCGTCGGGGCGGTTCGCATGGAAGCTGTACAAGGAGGACATCGAGGCATGTCTGCGGACGCCCGGGCTGGGCGGATTCCAGTTGCTCCAGTTGCAGGACTTTCCCGGGCAGGGCGAGGCGCTGATCGGGCTGCTGGACTCGTTCTGGGACTCGAAGGGGTTTCTCTCGGCGGAACAGATGCGCCGGTTTGCCGGGGCCACCGTGCCACTGGCGCGTTTTGAAAAGTTCGTGTGGACCAACGATGAGATGTTTACGGCGAAGGCGCTGGTGTCGCACTACGGCAGGGGGATGCTCAGCGGGGCAGTTCGGTGGACGCTGAAGGACGACGCCGGCGCGACGGTGGCGCAGGGGCGGTGGGCGGCGGTGAAGTCCGAGGCGGGAACGGTGACGCCGTTGGGCGAGGTGAAGGCGCCGCTGGCGCAGGTGAAGCGCGCGTCGCGATTGAGACTGACCGTGGAGGCGGCGGGCTTTGCGAACGATTGGGACATCTGGGTGTATCCCAAACGGTTGGAGACGGCGCCGGCGGAGGGCGTGCTGGTGACACGGTCGGCGGCGGAGGCGCGGCAGAGGCTGGCGGAGGGCGGGAGCGTGGTGCTGGCGGCGCGCGGGGGAAAGATGCAGGAGATCCGCTTCCTGCCGGTGTTCTGGTCGCTGACGTGGTTCCCGAAGCAGCCGGGGACGATGGGTGTGCTGTGCGATCCGGGGCATCCGGCGCTGGCGGGTTTCCCCAACGACGGGCACAGCGATTTCCAATGGTACGAGCTGACGCAGGGAGCGAGGGCGTTCGTGCTGGACGGTATGCCGGCGGGGCTGCGGCCGGTGGTGCAGGTGATTGACGACTACCACCGCAACACGCGGCTGGGCGCGGTGGTGGAGGCGCGCGTGGGCAAGGGACGGCTGCTGGCGGTGGCGCTGGACGTGGAGACAGAGCTCGACCGGCGGCCGGTGGCGCGGCAGTTGCGGGACTCGCTGTTGCGGTATGCGGTGAGCGCGGACTTCCAGCCGCGCGTGGAGATCACGGGCGCGCAACTGGCTGAACTGATCGGACAGTGACCGGGCTACTGGACGGGAATCCAGACGGTCATGGCGCCGGGGCCGCGGGAGTGGAAGGTGTAGTAGGGCACGAAGGTCAGGTCGACCGGGCGGGTGGCCTTGAACGGTTGGGCGGAGTAAAGAGGTTCGCCGTCGAGCGGGCGCGGGTAGGCGTGGCCCTTGTGCGTGAGGACGGTAACGCCGCCGAGGAAGCCGGGACGGTGTTCGGCGACGATCGGCGTGCGCGGGTCGATGGTGGCGTCGAAGACGGAGACGCCGGGGTTGTCGGGCTGCTCCAAAGCGTAGACGATGGGGCCTCGCCGCAGGGCCACTTTGCCGTGGTCCTCGGCGACGCGCGGGTTGGCGAAGATGAGGCCGCCGGACATGTCGAGGTCGAGCGTCACGGTGTCGCCCGGCTTCCAGAGGCGCTTGAGGGCGAGGTAGGTGTTGGCCTGGGGGGACTCGGGCGCGGGCCGGCCGTTGACCAGGACCCTGGTGTCGCCTGACCAGTCCGGAATACGGAGGTAGAGGGTGAACTCTTCGGACTTCGACGGATTGAGCGTGATGGAGACATCGCCGTTCCAGGGCTGGCCGGTCTTCATCTCCAACTTGAGGGCGGCGCCGGATTCCAGCCGCCAGTCGAGCGAGCTGTTGTCGTAGAAATGCGCCCAGACGCCGTCCTTCGACGTGGAGTAGAAGTAGGCCCCGAGGGCGGCGAAGGTGCGCTGGAGGTTGGGCGGGCAACAGGTAGTGTTGTACCAGGGATTGCGGATCTTCTCCGTGCTGCCGGTGGCGAGGGGATTGCGGTAGCAGTAAAGCGTACCGTTCAAGTCCATGCCGGAGTTGATGCCGTTATAGAGCGCGCGCTCCATCAGGGCGGCGTATTTCGCGTCGCCGGTGGCGGCCAGCATGCGCTGGTTGAAGAGGAGGCCGGCGATGGCGGCGCAGGATTCGGTGTAGGCCTGGCGGTTGGGGAGCTCCCAGGCATCGCCGAAGGTCTCGCCGGAGGCGCGGGAGCCGACTCCGCCGGTGACGAAGATCTTGCCGGCGGCGAGGTCGCTCCAGAGGGTGTCGAGAGTGCGCCGGTAGGCCGCATCGCCGGTCTCCAGCCAGTAATCAGCGGCGCCGGCGGCGGCGTAGAGGGCGCGGACGGCGTGGCCCTCAAATTGAGTGCGCGATGTAAAAGGGATGCCGGAGAAGGTGTAGGCGGTGTCGCGCGGGAGAAGCTTGAGCCGCGCGGTCTCGACGCCGGAGAGCAAGTAACCGGCCAGCCGGAGGTAGTCGCGATTGCCTGTGAGGCGGTAGAGTTCGGCGAGCGCGAGCTCGAGTTCGGGGTGGCCGGTGAGGAGTGGCTGTTTGGGTGCGGGGCCGAAGTCGCGCAGGAGGTATCCGGTGAAGCGGATGGAGCCGTCGAGCAGGGCGCGCTTGCCGGTGGAGCGGTAATAGGCCACCGCGGCCTGGATCATGTGGCCGAGGCAGTAGAGCTCATGGCCGGTGATCATCTGCCTGAAGCGGAGCTTCTCGCGGTCCTCGACGAACCAGGTGTTGAGGTAGCCGGAGGGCTCCTGGGCGGAGAGGATCTCGCCGATGAGCTTGTCCAGCGTGGCCTCAAGTTTGGGATCGGGGCGGACCTGGAGGCTCCAGGCGGCGGCCTCGATCCACTTATAGATGTCGGAGTCGGTGTAGAGGGGGCCGCGGCGGGGGGTGTAGTCGGCCGGGTTGCTCAAGCGCCTGAAATTGTCGAGGACGCCGTGCTCTTCCAGGAGCGTGAGGAGAGACGGGATGGACTTCTCGATGGTGACGTTCTGGCGGGACTTCCAGAAGCCGGGATTGAGCTTGACGGCGCGCACGGGGACCGGATGGAGGCGGGCATGGGGGGAGCGGGCGAGGTCGAGGAGGGCCTGCTCGCGCCAGGCGGGTTGGGCGCCGAGAGTCGCCGGGAGGCAGAGGAGGATGAGGGCGGCGGAGCGCATGAAGAAGTTGTACCAGAAGCTGGGCCGGGGCAGGCGGAAACCGAAAATGTGAAAAAACGGCGCGCCGTTCCGTTCCTCGTTCCAATAGGCCGATTTCGGTGCTACGCTCCAGTCGAATGTTGGAAGGGAGGTCTATGAAACTACAACTGACGGCACTTCTGACACTGCTGGCAGCATCACTGGTGGGGCATAGCCGCGGGACGATTTCCGGAGAGGTTGTGGACGCTCCGGCGCGTTGGCGCCCGGGGCCAAAGTGACGGTGCCGGCGCCGGCGATCGGGTTGACCCGCGAGACGACGAGCAACGACAACGGCTACTTCACGGTGGTGACGCTGCCGGTGGGCAACTACGACGTGAAGGTGGAGGCGGCGGGTTGGCTCAATCGCTACTCCCGGACGCGTCCCCGGCCAGATTCACAAACGGGCTCTCTCGCACCAATCGATAACCGGCCTTCGCTCGCCTGCGGCTGATTCCACTATCCCCTCAGTCGATCCGCTTTTCATCCCTGCTACTGTGCGCCCCGCAGGGGGGCACCGACCACCTCGCCTCCGGCTCGCCCCGCGACACCGCCTACTCCTGTCTCTTTCGGTTCGTTGCCCCCAAAATCAGCATTCCCCAGCCCTTCCATGCCCCCTGCCGCCTTCACACGCCTACGCCTGTTCCAAACATCCTCTCCAACTCACTGATTCTGTGGATCTTAACGCAGGATGGCCCTTCCTTTCGCTGCCCTCGCTCAGCACCTCGCCAAGCGCCAAAACCGGCCTGGCTTCGTCTCTATTCGTCAGCGGCCCGTCAACAGCCGCTCGGCCGCCTACCCGCCTCCCCCCACCAAAAACTGAAAGCCGCGCGAACAGACCTCGCCTTGCGTCCGTCTTATCCTAGTGATGAGATACCGCCGGTGAAGATCCCTCCCATGCGAGCAATCAAACTATACACGTCACGATTGTGCCTTCTGCCGTTGCTGGCTACCCTCGCCGCAGCCCAGACCGATCTCCGCGTCGAGCCCGCCCAGGGCAACATGCTTTGGCTCACCCGGCCCTATCGTTCCAAGACCGTTGCCCCCATCCGCACAGGCAACTCTTCCCGCCTTGATGCCCTCACCCGCGCCGGCCAGCTCTACCTCACCGCCCCGGACGTGGTCGCCCTCGCCATCGAGAACAACGTTGATGTCGAGGTCCAGCGCTACGCCCCCCTCCTCGCCCAGGAGGTCCTCCGCCGCGCCAAGGCCGGCGGAGCCCTGCGCAGCGTCGGCCTGCCCATCGCCGCCGGCCCCCAGAGCGTCAGCCTTCAGGGCGTCAGCCTCGCCGCGGACTCCGGCCTCTCCGGCGGTGGCGGCGGCGTCGGCTCCGGCGGCGGCATCGTCACCCAGCTTGGGCCCGGCATCATGTCGCTCGACCCCACCCTCACCGCCTTCGTCAACTTCCAGCACGCCAAAACCCCCCAGAGCAACACCATCCTCACCGGCACCACCGCCCTCGTCTCGGACTCCCGCGTCTTCCAGACCCAGTACTCCCAGAATTGGGACTTCGGCCTCAACGCCCAGGTCGGCTACTCCAACCAGCACATCAAGGTGAACAGCCAGTTCTTCAACCTGAACCCTTACACCACCGGCGCACTCGATCTGCAGGTCGCCCAGAACCTCCTCCAGGGCTTCGGCTCCGCCGTCAACGGCCGCAACATCCGCGTCCAGAAGAACAACCTCAAGGTCACTGACCTCCAGTTCAAGCAGCAGTTGATCGCCACCATCTCCTCCGCCCTGAACCTGTATTGGGATCTCGTCAGCTTCGACGTAGACGTGCGCGCCCGCCGCCAGGGCCTCGCCACCGCCCGCCAGTTGCTCGACGACAATCGGAAACTCGTCGCCGCCGGCTCGCTGGCCGAAATCGAGATCACCCGCGCCGAAGCCCAGGTCTACGCCGCCCAGCAGGATCTCGTCATCGCCGAGACCAATTTCATGCAGCAGGAGACCATCCTCAAGAACGTCCTCAGCCGCAACGGCGTCGCCACCGCCGGCCTCTCCGCCGTCCGCATCGTGCCCTTGGACAAGATCGCCGTCCCCGAAAAGGACGACATCCCGCCCCTGGAGGACCTCACCGCCGCCGCTCTCGACCGCCGCTCTGAAATCCAGCAGGCCCGCATCAACCTCGAAAGCAACAAGATCAACCTCACCGGCATCAAGAGCGCCCTCAAGCCCAGCCTCCAGGCCTTCGCCCAGTTCACCACCAACGGCCTGGCCGGCGACCTCACCGCTCTCGGCGCACTCCAGCCCGGTATCGCCGAGCTCTCCGGCGGCTACGGCCGCCTGCTCTCCCAGATCTTCAGCGCCAACTACCCCAGCTACTCCGCCGGCTTCTCCCTCAATATCCCCCTGCGCAACCGCGCCGCCCAGTCCGACTACGCCACCTCCATGCTCGAGATGCGCCAGAACGAGCTCAACCTCCTCAAAAACACCAGCCAGGTTCGCGTTGACGTCCAGAACGCCGTCATCGGCCTCCGCCAGGCCCGCGCCCGCTACGAGGCCGCCCTCAAGTCGCGCCAGTTGCAGGAGGAGACCCTCTCCGCCGATCAGCGCAAGTACACCCTCGGCGTCACCACCGCCTTCCAGGTCGTCCAGAGCCAGCGCGACCTCGCCACCGCCCAGAGCGCCGAGGTCCAGGCCATGGCCAACTACACCCACGCCCGCATCGCCTACGACCAGGCCCTCGGCCGCACCCTCGACGTGAACAACGTCTCCCTCGACGAGGCCCTCCAGGGCCGCGTCAGCCGCCAGTCCACCCTGGGAGGCGTCCAATGAGCCGGCCTGTCACAGCCCTCACTCTCTGCCTCCTGCTCCCTGCTTCCCTGGTTCAGGCCCAGCAGACCGTCCTCGAGCCCGTCCGCCCCTCCGGATCGATCCTCACCCGGCCCTACCGCCCCGTTGAGGTGAGCCCCATTCGCCTGGCCGGCTCCACTCGCCTGGCCGGGCTCATGCGCGCCGGCAACCTCTATCTCACCGCCCAGGACGCCATCGCCCTCGCCCTGGAAAACAACATCGACCTCGAAATCAGCCGCTATAACCCCATCCTCGCCGCCTGGCGCCTCCAGCGCTCCCAGGCCGGCAGCGTCGCCGCCGGTCAGGGAGTCACCGGCAGCCAGCAGGCCGCTGGCGTCGGCGTCGGCGGCGCCGGTGCGGGCGGCGGCGGCGCCGCCAACGCCTCCATCAGCCAAATCGGCCCTGTCACCCAGACACTGGACCCCATCGTCCAGCAGACCTCCGCCTTCACCCACTCCAATAAGCCGCAGTCCAACGTCACCCAGAGCCGCACCGCCGTCCTCACCTCCGACACCCGCGTCTTCTCCGCCTCCATCCAGCAGGGACTCATCAGCGGCGGCAGCGTCACCCTCGCGTCCAAGTCCAACTACCTCTGGGAAAACTCCCCCACCAATATCCTCAACCCCTCCGTCGCCCCCAGCCTCTCCCTGACCTTTCAACACAGCCTCCTGCGCGGCTTCGGCATCGCCGTCAACTCCCGTACCATCACCATCTCCCGCATGAACCTGAACACCACCGACCTCAACTTCAGGTCGCAGGTGTCAACGCTCATCACCCAGGTCCTCAACCTCTACTACGGCCTCGCCGCTTCCCACGAGGACGTCAAGGCCAGGCAACTTGCCGCCGGCTTCGCCTCCACCCTGCGCGACAACGTCCGCCGCCAGGTGGAACTCGGCTCGCTCGCCCCGCCCGATCTCACCCGCGCCGAGTCCCAGGTCGCCACCACCCAGCTCGCCCTCGTCTCCGCCCGGACCACCCTCCAGCAACAGGAACTGCGGCTCAAGAGCCTCCTCAGCCGGAACGGCCTCGCCGATCCCGTGCTCACCGCCGCCCGCATCGTCCCCATGGACCGCATCGCCATCCCCGCCCAGGACGACCTTCCCCCAATTGAAGAGATGATCCGCCAGGCCCAGGCCAACCGGCCAGACCTGCTCGCCTCCCTCGCCAACCTCGAAGCCTCCAAAGTCTCATCCCTCGGCACCCGCAACGGCGTCCTGCCTAACCTCGTCGCCTTCGGCGCCGAAAGCCACGCCGGCCTGGCCGGCGATCCCCACGGCGAAAAGGGCCCCGACCCCTACTTTATCGGCGGCTTCGGCACCGCCATGGGCCAGGTCATGCGCCGCAACTTTGCCACCAGCCGCATCGGCGCCTTCTACCAGGCCCCCATCCACAACCGCCAGGCCCAGGCCGATGCCGCCATCGACCAGCTCCAGTTCCGCCAGAGCGAGCTCTCCTCGCGCAAGAGCTTCAACCGCGTAGAAGTCGACATCCTGAACGCCATCGTCGCCCTGAAGCAGGCCCGCGCCCGCCACGAGGCCGCGCTCCGCAACCAGGCCCTCCAGCAGGAACTCCTCCAGGGCGAACAGCGCAAGTTCGAGCTCGGCGCATCCACCCCCACCAACGTCATCCAGCAGCAGCGCGACCTCGCCACAGCCCAGTCCGCCGCCGTCGCCGCTCTCGCCTCCTACAGCAACGCCCGCGTCTCCCTCGACCAGACCCTCGGCCGCACCCTGGAGGCCAACGGCATCTCCATCGCCGAGGCCCGCGACGCCCGCGTCAACCGCCGGTCCGCCCCGCCGCCGCCGTAACGCCGCGGCATGAGACGTATGATGGAGTGAGCGATGAAACTCCTGCCTCTCCTCCTCACTCTGCTGCTCCCCGCCGCCGCCCAGACCCCGGAAGTCGCCCTCAGCAAACGGCTCAAGTCCGACACCGCCCTCAGCACCGACCCCGCCTCCCCGCTGTGGCGCGGCGCCCCGGCCGTCTTCTCCGAGAACAACGCCCGCGGCCAGCAGACCCCCGGCCATCGCTCCGAGTTCCGCTCCCGCTGGACAAAGAAGTACCTCTACTTCCTCTTCATCTGCCCCTACCAGGAGCTCTACCTCATCGCCAATCCGGTCACCGCCAAGGAGACCAATAAGCTCTGGGAACACGACGCCGCCGAGATCTTCATCGGCGCCGACTTCGAAAAAATCTGGCAATACCGCGAGTATCAGGTCTCCCCTCAGGGCGAATGGGTCGACCTCGACATCGACCGCAAACAGCCCCTGCCCGAAGGCGGCTGGCGCTGGGACTCCGGCTTCACCGTCGCCGCCCGCATCGACCCTGCCGCCAAGGTCTGGTATGGCGCCATGAAGATCCCCATCGCCTCCATCACCGCCAAGGCCGTCAAGCCCGGCTTCGAGTTCCGCGTCAACTACTACCGCTTCCAGGGCCCGCCGCCGAAGCGCGCCAACATCGCCTGGCGGCCCACCGGGCCCACCGGCAATCACCACATCCCCGAGGCCTTCGGTCTTCTCCGCCTGGAGCGCTGACCCATGCCCGAGGCAACCAGCCTGCGCATCTCGCAAGTCGGACTGCGCGGCATCGTGGGCCACGGCCTCACCGCCAGCCACGTGCTCGACTTCGCCGCCGCCTTCGGCAGCTTCCTCGACAAGCCCGGCAAGGTCATCATCGGCCGCGACCCGCGCTCCTCCGGCGTCATGATGCGTGAGGGCGTCGTGGCCGGCCTGCTCGCCTGCGGCCACGAGGTCGTCGACCTCGGCGTCGTCTCCACGCCCATCATCCAGCACTCCATCCGCCGCCTGGACGCCGCCGGCGGCATCTCCATCGGCGCCAGCCACAACGCCGCCGAGTGGAACGCCCTCAAGTTCTTCGGCCGCCACGGCGCCTACCTCTCCTCCGCCGAGGCCGGCGAACTGCTCGACATCTACCACCTCAGGAAGTTCGACTTCCTCGACTGGCGCGGCATCGGCGCGCTGCGCCACGACCCCGCCGCCGTCGACTGCTACCTCGACGACGTCTCCGCCGCTTTCGACCTCAATCGCCTCAGCCGCTTCCGCGTCCTGGTCGATTGCACCAACGGCACCTCCGGCGAAATCCTCCGCCGCATGAACGAACGTTTCGGCACGAGTTTCATCCTCATCAACGAGGCGCGCGACGGCCGCGCCTTCGCCCATGAGCCCTCCACCACGCAGAAGATGGCCGCCCTGCAACTGGCGCCGCTCATCCGCCCCATCGGCGCCGACGCCGGCTTCCTGTTCGACATCGACAGCGACCGCGTCGCCTTCGCCACCGAGGCGGGCGAGGCCGCCAGCGAGGAGCTGGTCCTGGTCCTCATCGCCGACGAGCTGCTCGAACGCGGCCCCGGCAGGCTGGTCATCACCTCCATCTCCACTACCGCCCTGCTCGACGAGGTGGCCGCCGCCCGCGGCGGCGAAGTGATCCGCGTGGCCGTCGGCCGCCAGCCCGCCACCGACGCCCTCTCCAACTACCCCGCGGACTCCATCGCCGTTCTCGGCGAAGGCACCGGCGCGGTCATGATGCCGCGCTTCCGCTTCGTCTACGACGGCATCGTCTCCATGCTCGCCATCCTCTCCCTCATGGACCGCCGCGGCCTCAAGCTCTCCGAGATCATCGGCGCCTACCCGCGCTACTCCATTCTGAAGGGCAAGATCCCGTTGGAGACGCATCGCATCCCGGAGATGCTCTACGAGATCGAGAGCCGCTTCTCCGACGGCATCCGCAACACGACCGACGGCCTGCGCATCGACTGGCCGGGTAAGTGGTTCCACGTCCGCGTCTCCCAGACCGAGCCGCTGGTCCGCGTCATCTGCGAGAGCCGTGGAGATCCGCCTCGCGCCCTTTTCGACCAGGTGATGGACCTCGTCAGGAGCTACAGCCTGTGAGCCGCGTGCACCAGCTCAAGATCAGCGTCTCCGGCATCCGCGGGGTTGTCGGCGAGTTCCTTACGCCCAATCTCGCCTGCGCCTTCGCCCAGGCCTTCGGCACCTACGTCGGCCCCGGCCCCGTGGTCATCGGACGCGACACGCGGTCGAGCGGCGAGATGATCGAGCACGCCGTCACCTGCGGCCTGCTCGCCGCCGGCTGCGAGGTGGTCAAGGCCGGCATCGCCCCCACGCCCACCATCCAGGTGCACGTGGCCGAAATCCACGCCCGCGGCGGCATCGCCGTCACCGCTTCCCACAATCCCCCCGAGTACAACGCCCTGAAGCTGTTCAACCGCGAGGGCCTCTTCTTCAACCACTATGAGCGCAGCGAACTGCTCGACCTCTACCACCAGAGCCAGTTCCGCCAGGCCGCCAACGACGAGATCCGCCGCGTGGTCACCGACACGGCTTCAGCTCCCCAGCGCCACATCGCCCGCGTGCTGGCGCACGTGGACGTGGACAGGATCCGCGCCCGGGGCTTCCGCGTGGCCCTGGACGGCGTCAACGGCGCCGGTTCGCTGATGAGCGTCCACTTTCTGCGCGAGGTCCTCGGCTGCGAGTTGCACGCCATTTCCGTCGACCCCTCGCAACCCTTCCCGCGCGAGGCCGAGCCGCGAGCCGAGGTCCTAGGGGAGTTGCAGGCCCTGATCAGGCAGACGGGCGCCGACGCCGCCTTCGCGCAGGACCCCGACGGCGACCGCCTGGCCGTCGGCGATGAAACGGGACGCATCCTCGACAACGACGACGTGCTCGCCCTGGCCGTCGACTGCGCCCTGCGCCGCCGCAAAGGCCCGGTGGTCGTCAACCTCACCACCTCCGCGGTCATCGACGACATCGCGGCCCGCCATGGCTGCGCCGTCTTCCGGGCCCCGGTCGGCGAGGCCAATGTGGTCGAGCGCATGAAGGCCGCCGGCGCCATCATCGGCGGCGAGGGCTCCAATGGGGGCATCATCTTCCCGGTCGTCCAATACTGCCGCGACTCTTACATGGGCATGGCCTTCCTGCTCGACCGCATGGCCGAAACCGGGCAGACCATGTCGGAGCTGGCCGCCACGCTGCCCGCCTACCATCGCCGTCTCGGCAAGCTTCCCTTTGAGCACGGGCGTCTTGGACAGATGATGCAGGCCCTGGAACGCACTTTCCCAGGGGCGCAGGTCGACCGCTCGGACGGCCTTAAGCTCACGCTTCCCGGCGGGTGGATTCATTTGCGCGCATCGAACACCGAGCCCATCCTGCGCGTCGCCGCAGAAGCCCGAACGCAGGAGCAACTGGAGGAGCTTTACGCCAAGGCCTCCAGCGTCGCCTGAACTCTGATGTCGATGTGAACCAGCGGCCGGCCGCCTACTCCTGGCTCTTGTCCGTCTCGCCCTCGGGCAGGTAGATGGTCGTCTCGTTGCCCTTGGCCTTGTGCGTGTGCTCCCGGATGGCCCGTTCCCGCGCCTCGTCGCTGCTCTCGAGGTGCTCGATCGCCTGCCTGCGCTTCTCGATCTCCATCCGCAGCGTGTCGTTCTCCTGCTTCATGCGCTCGATCCGCTGACGCTTCTCCATCATCACCGGCAGCCCGTTGGGCCCTTTCAGCACAATGAAGACGTAGAAACAGGCCACTGCGGCTGCGGCCACATAACCGAGTTGGCGAAGGAGGGCAAGCATCCGCGAACAAAAGTCCTTCATATGTTTATAATCCGTTTGGGACGCCATGTCCACACTTCCGTTCGGGATCTTCGCCAGATGACCGACAAGATAGTCGTTATCAGCACCTGTGCCTCCTTCGAGGAGGCCACCCGCATCGCGCGCCATCTCGTCGACTCGCGAGTCGCCGCATGCGTCACCATCACACCGGGCGTGCGCAGCATCTACCGGTGGAAGGGCGCCGTCGAGGACAGCGAGGAGTTCGCCCTGACCATCAAGAGCCGCCGCGATCTTTTCGAATCGCTCTGCGCCGAACTTCGCAAGGTCCACTCCTACGAAGTGCCCGAGATCCTGGCGCTCGCCGTGGTGGACGGCGCGCCGTCGTACCTGGACTGGCTCGACCGGGAACTCGTCCGCCCGGAGGAGACGGAAACATGACCTCACGGGGACGTGTCCACGCCGCGCTGCGCCACGAACCGGCCGACCGTGTTCCCATCTTCATGTGGTTCCATCCCGACACGGCGCGACTGCTGTCGGATGTGCTGAGGATTCCGGCCGGCCAGGTGGGCGAGGCGATGGGCAACGACATCGTGCAGACGTGGGTGAACAACAACTACGCCATGGAGGGCATCGTCCACGAGCACGACGGCGAGGGCCACGTCGACGAGTGGGGCATCGGCTGGGTGAAACGGTTCTCGTTCAACCAGATTGAACATTACCCGCTGGCCGGAAAGCCGCCCGAAGAGGTACTGGCCTATGCTTTCCCAGACGAGCAGGCCGAACGGCTCTTGAGCCGCATGGAGCCGGTCATCGCCGCCGGCGTCGACGCATTCGTGGGCTGCGACGTCTCCCCATGCGTGTTTGAGATGTACTGGCGGCTGCGCGGCATGGAAGACGTGATGCTCGATATCGCGGAACGGCCGGAACTCGCCGACGAGATGTTCCGGCGGTGTGCCGACTTCGCCATCCGCGTCGGCGAACAGGCCTGCGCGCGCTTCCCGCTCGACTGGTACTGGACCGGTGACGACGTCGCCGGGCAACGGTGCCTGATGATGAGCCCCACAAGCTGGCGGCGTCTCGTCAAGCCGCACCTCCAGCGCGTCTTCGACACGGGCAAGCAGTTCAACCTGCCCGTCGCCTACCACTGCTGCGGCGCATTGCGCCCGATCATTGCCGACCTGGTGGAGATGGGCCTCAACGTCTTGAACCCGGTGCAGGCGAACTGTCCGGGCATGGAAGCCGGGGAGCTGAAGCGGGAGTTTGGCCGGCACCTGACGTTCATGGGCGGCGTGGACACGCAGTGGCTGCTGCCCAAAGGCTCGGCCGACGACGTGCGCCGCGCCACGGCCCAACTGCTCGAGGTCATGACCTCTGACGGTGGCGGATACATTCTGGCCGCGTCGCACACGATTTCGCCGGAGACTCCGCTGGACAACATCTTCGCGCTGTTCGGAGAAGCAGGCGTGACGCGCGAGGAGATATTCGACCGGGCCGCGGCGATTCGCAGGCGGATGGAGTAACGGCGCGGCTTGCCAGCCGCGGCGCGGCTGTGGTTCGATGGGACCTCATGATGCCGCCTCAGGCTCCCACGCGCGCGCGCCACTGGGTGATCGTCTTCGCCGTCACCCTGGCCATCCTTTCTTACATCGACCGGGTCGCGATGTCGCAGGCAGCGCCATCGATCTCGAAGGATCTTGGTTTTTCCAAGCCCCAGATGGGCGCGATCTTTTCCGCCTTTGCGTTCGCCTACGCTCTTTTTGAAATCCCCGGGGGCTGGATGGGAGACTGGATGGGCCCGCGGCGCGTGATCATGCGCATCGTGCTGTGGTGGTCGTTCTTCACGGCAGCGACCGGGTGGATGTGGAGCTTCACCTCGATGTGGGTGGTCCGCTTCCTGTTCGGCGCGGGTGAAGCGGGCTGTTTTCCCAACCTGACGAAGGCGTTCACCACCTGGCTGCCGACGCACGAGCGCGTCCGGGCGCAGGGCATCATGTGGTCGTTCGCGCGCTGGGGCGGCGCGTTCACGCCGCCGCTATTCGCTTTCCTGTTCGCCTACATGGGCTGGCGCCAGGTCTTCTTTGTCTTTGGCCTGATCGGCGTGGTGTGGGCAGTCTTCTTCTACCGCTGGTTTCGCGACAACCCAGCGGACCACCCGTCGGTCAACGCAGCGGAACTCGCGCTGCTGGCCGGCGCCGAGAAGACGGCCTCGGGCCATGGTGACGTTCCCTGGGGCCGCATGATCGGCTCCCGCTCGGTGTGGCTGCTGTGGGCGCAGTACTTCCTGATCACCTACCCGTGGTATTTCTACATCACCTGGCTCCCCACCTACCTGCAGGAGGACCGCGGGCTCTCCATGGCCGACTCGGCCCGCTACGCCATCCTCCCCCTGCTGTTCGGCGGCTTCGGCTCGCTATCGGCCGGCTTCCTCTCCAAGCGCCTGGCGATCGCGGTTGGCTCGCTCGGCCGCGCTCGCCGCATGCTCGGAGTGGCCGGCTTCCTGGGCGGCAGCTTCTTCATGCTGGCCTGCATCCAGGTGCGCGACCCGCTTTACGGGATGCTCGCCATGGGCATGGCCTCATTTTGCAACGACATCGTCATGCCCGGCGCCTGGGGGGCCTGCATGGACGTCGGCGGCAAGTACGCCGGCACACTGTCGGGCTCGATGAACATGTTCGGCAACTTCGCCGGCATTCTCGCCCCGTCCATCGGCGGATTGATTCTGGCCCGCACGGGCGGCGACTGGAACCTCTTCCTGTACACGATGGCCGGCGCCTACTTCCTCGGCGCCTTCTGCTGGCCCTTCATCGACCCTACCAAGCCCATCGATCAGCGCGAATCCCACGCCGCCTGAGATTTTTCCGCCGGGCGCGCACTACTCAGACGTGGATCCAACAGCGGTTTCATTTGCGTCGGCGGCAGCGGGGCTGGTCAGCAAGGGCGAGTGCGACACGGTAGACGCGCTGTGCGCGCTGTCGACGGTTCAACGCGCCTTCGAACGCGAGGTCCACCGGCTGGAGCAGCGCGCGGCCGGTCTCGCCTCAGCCGCCCCGCGGCCGGCCGCCCGTCTCCCGCCACCCGAGCCTGAACCGCACGGCGGGTTCACCGTCGGCAGACGCACCCTGCCGCTGCTCTGGCTCCTGCTGGCCGGCTGCTCCAGCCTGGCCTTCGCACTTGGCTTCTGGTCTGGCCGCCACGCCGGCTGACACGCTACTTCTTCTGCTCAGCGGCCTTCGGCGGGGGCGCGGGCATCCTGAAAAGGGCGTCGTCCAACGGCTGATTGACCTCGACCTTCTCCACCTTCATCAGCATCATGGAATTGCCGCCCATGCGCTGGTCGGTCTGGAAGGGCATGGTGATGCCAGCCACCTTGCGGTAGTCGCCCGGCAGGCTTTCGATGTCCAGTTCCTGGCCCATCTGGCGCACCTTCATTTCGACTTTCACCGGCAGCCAGGACTTCGCGTCCAGGTAGTAGGTCCGGACCTCGCCGCCCTTGCGGGTGAACTTCACCTTGTAGGCCGGCGAGCCGGCCACGTCCTGCTTGCCGAGCAGCTCAAACTTGTCTCCCTCTTTTTTCAACATCGCCAGGGCGCCCAGACTGGCGTCCATGTCGGCGTTCTCGGAGATGGACTTGGTCATCTCGGCGTCCATCTTCTGCGGTTCGCCCGAGCCCATCATCGGGTTGATCATCCAGGCCGTGGCGCCGTCCCACGCCGAGACGATGTCCCGGCCCTGCACGGTGATTTCGGAGCGCACCATGGCCGGGCGTTTGGCGCGGATCTTCATCGGCGCCTCCCCCGCCTGGAAGGACATCCTGCTGTCGATCGCCAGGGTATTGATGGCCTGGATGGCCTCCTTGCCGCCGACGGCTTCCAGGTTCTTCTGCAGCACCTGTTCCACTGTCATCTCCTGCGCGGCGGCGCACAGCGCCAGCACGGCCGTCATCAGCAATCGCCGGGTGAGCATGAGTAGGCTCCTACCTTCCTTTCCAGACGTGCAGCGGGTCCGGTTTGGCCGCTGTTTCGATCACCAGCACAGGCTCCAGCTCAGGCAGCGAGTACTTCAGAATCCGGTTCTCCCCCTGAGCGGAGACGTAGAAGAACGCCCCGCCAGCGTCGATAGTCATTCCTTCCACTCTCTGCCCCGCAGCCACCCGCTTCACTTCGAGCATCGCCGAGGGGTCCAGCACGGCGACCTCCGCTGAGGAGATCAGGCTGACGTACATGCGCTTGCCGTCCGGGGCTCGGATGATGCGCGCCGGGCCGCCCGGCACGCCGATGCGCCGCCTGACCGTGTTGGCCACCGCGTCGACCAGCACCACTGTATTGCCGCTCTGCGTGGTGACGAACAGGCGTTTCTCGTCTTCTGTCAGCGCCAACCCCATGGGAACGCCGCCGGTCTCCAGCGTGTGGGTCTGGCGCCGGTAGCGCAGATCGATCACGCTGACCGTACCTGAGCCCGCATCGGCCGTCCACGCCTTCCGCTCGTCCGTGGACACCAGGACCATGTGGGGTAGCTTACCGTTCAGAGGGATGGCGTAGGCGACCTTGCGCTTGCCGCCGTCGACGACCAGCAGCGCCGCCGGGAAGTCCGTGGTTACGTAGAACCTGCCGGACTCGCCGCATTCGATCCCGTGCGGTCGGTGGTATTGGCCGAGGTCGATCTCCGCCACTGCCTTGCGGGCCGAGAGGTCCACCACCGTGATGGAGTTGCCGCCTGGCTCCGAGGTGTTCCAGGTGTCCACGCCGTAGTTGGTGACGTAGGCCAGCTTCCCGTCGGAAGAGAGGGCGAACTCGTGCGGTTTCTTCCCGACGGAGATCTTTGTCTCCAGCCTGCCCGAGGAGGCATCGTAGATGCCGAGGGAATCGTCGCCTTTGTGGACGACCAGCAACCGGTCGCCGCCGGCGGCCCACCCGGCCGCCATCACGATCAACATCCACATGCGCGTTGTCATCAACATGACCAACTTGACCCGGGGGTGCTTAACCGGATTGGGGATCTCGGCCTGGCACCATGTTGTAGGCCTGCGCCGGTGGCAGACTGTGGCGAATGGTGCTTTCCAGGCCGACCAGGGCGGGATGAGCACGCCGGGGCAGATTCTTCCGGAATCGGGCCGA
>JACRBC010000092.1 GCA_016213245.1 Candidatus Solibacter usitatus
GCCGGCCCTTTCCATTTTTGAGGAGATCTTCCATGGCTACCGTGGCTCAAGTCCTGGCCAATCAGGCCAACGCCCAGCTTTCCACCGGACCTCGCACCATCGACGGCAAGGCCCGCACCGCGCAGAACGCCCGCAAGCACGGCTTCACCGCCGCCACCCTCCACGTCTCTGACGATCAGCGCCAGGAGTTCGAAACCCTCCAGGCCGGCCTCATCGCCGACACTCGCCCCGAGGGCGCGCTTGAAAACGAGATCTTCCGCCGCCTCCTCATCCACGCCTGGAACCTGCGCCGCATCGAATCCTTCGAGTCCCAGCTCATTGCCGAAACGGACCCGATGGCCGCCGGCGACGACTCCAACGCCAACAAACTGGACCGCTTCGCCCGCTACCGCCGCGATCTCGAGCGCTCCTTCTACCGCGCCCTCGCCGAGCTCAAGAAACTCCAAACCCAGCGCGCCGCCCTCCTCCAGCAAAACTGCTCCGTCGTCAACATCGTCTACAAAACCACCCCGCTCGCCGAACTGACCAGGCTGACGAAACAAACCGATCCGTTCATCAAGGAAGAAGACCTCTTCGCCCCGCAGGAGTTTCACGCCAGCCGCAAAACCGCCGTCCGCGCCCTGTTCACCGCTCTCCGCAAGCAGCCGCAGGAGCCGCAAGACGAACCCGCTGCCGCCTGTGGTCCAATCGGGTAGTTGCCGGTTCAACCCGCCCAGCCCGACATCGACCACTCCCTCTGGGACGCGACACTGAAGCTCTACGTCACCCCGGAAGCCCGCGTCGACTACCGGAGCCTCAAACAGCACGGACTGCCCCAACTCGACGCCTACCTTGCCCGCCTCGCCGCCCCATGGCCCTCCGCCATGCCGCCTGGAGCCCGCAAGGCCGCCCTCATCAACGCCTACAACGCGCTCACCGTCCGCTGGATCGTCGCGCACTACCCCGTCGGAAGCATTCGCCAAACCGGCAACCCCTTCGAGGCCGTGCGCCACACCGTCGACGGCCGCGCCGTTTCACTGGATCAGATCGAAACCGAACTCCGCCGTATGGGCGACCCGCGCGTCCACGCCGTGCTGGTCTGCGCCGCCCGCGATTGCCCGCCCCTCCGTCGGGAGGCCTACGCCCCTGCACGCCTCGACCGGCAGCTCGACGGCAACACTCGCGCCTGGCTGGCCAACTCCCGCCTCAACGCGTTCTTTCCCGAACGGCGCCTCGCCCGCCTCAGCCCCATCTTCAAGTGGTACGCCTCCGACTTCGCCTCCGCCGGCGGCCTCGTCCCCTTCCTCGCCCGCCATGCGCCTGCCGGCCGCGCCGAATTCCTGCTCGCCCCGGGTGCTGGAATCGAGTACCTGGACTACGACTGGACGCTGAACGATTCCGCGGCTCCTGGCCCCCGCTTCCCCCTTCTTCCCGCCGCCGCCAGCGTCCTCGCCTGCCTGTTGCTCGCCCTCGTGTGGTTCGTCCGCCGCCGCCGCGCCCTCAGAATCGCGGCAGGCTCTTCAGCATCCCCATCGTGTTCGCCCCGCGGTTGAACTCGATCGAGTGCAGCGCCGACCACCCCTTCCCGTCCGGGCCCAGCCCCATCGCCCCGATGTAGCGCGCGTCGTCCTGTTTGGTCCCCATCAGGATCACCGCGTAGCCGCGCTCCTTGTACACCAGCGCCCGGTACTGCAACTCGCCCGAGTCCGGCTTCCAGCGATCCTCGCCCGGCGCGCCCAGATGCCGCACCACCGCGAAATAGTCGTCGTCCTTGGACAACTCCAGATAGCCCTGGTCCTTGGCCACGAACGACGGCTTGGTCTCCGGCGTGAACTTCACCAGCGCCCACACCAGCCCCACAATCACCATCAGCGTCACGAACGACACCGCGATCATCTTCTCGATCCGCGTGTCCGTCGACTCTCCGCTGAAGCCGAGAATCGCCCCTAACCCCTGCGGCTCTCCCGGCGCCGGCTCGCTCTTCATTCCCGGCGGCGGCGTCATCGGCGGCGCCGGCATCGAGAACATCCGCCGCTTCACCGGCCAGATCGCCCCCGTCTTGTACTCCAGTTCCTGCGTCAAGCCGACGATCATCACCGGCTTGTCGGTCTCCGAGACCCCGGCGAAGTACTGCCTCGGAATCGCCACCTCCAGGTCGCTCTGCGTGTTTCGCACCACCATCTCGCTCCAGGTGGCCTCGCGCAGCCGCCACTCGTTGTTCTCCACCCCCCCGATCGGCGGGTAGAAGGAAAACGGGCGGTCCAGCAGTTCGGCTTGCGGCGGCGCCGGCGGTGTGCTCATGAGTCCTCTGTAAGGATAACGGCTTCCGCCGCCCATCGGTTACCCAACCGGGGCGCGCCGCCGTTCCTCAGATGCGCGACTTTGCGATGTCGGGCAACTCCTCGGCCGCCCTCACCTGGTGCGGCTGCAGGTAGTGCTTGGTCAGGAAGCCCTTCAAATGGTCCAGCGCGGTGTGCGGATCGTCGACAAAGTCGATCAGGTTCATGTCTTCCGGCGAGATCATGCCGTGCCGCGCCAGCGCGTCGAAGTTCAGCACTTCCTTCCAGAACTCCGTGCCGTACAGCATGATCATGATCTTCTTCTCGAGCTTCTGCGTCTGCGCCAGCGTCAGGATCTCGCTCAGTTCGTCCAGCGTCCCGAAGCCGCCCGGAAACACCACCAGCGCCTTGGCCAGGTAGGCGAACCAGAACTTGCGCATGAAAAAGTAGTTGAACTGGAAGTTCAGCTCCGGCGAAATGTACGGATTCGGGTACTGCTCGAATGGCAGCGCGATGTTCAAACCGATGCACTTCCCCCCGCCGTCTCGCGCCCCGCGGTTGGCCGCCTCCATGATGCCCGGCCCGCCGCCGGTGCATACCACGAACCGCCGCGTCGGCGGCTCCAGCGCGTTCGACCACTGCGTGATCAGCCGCGCGAACTCCCGCGCCTCTCTGTAGTAGCGCTCCAGCGGGCCCTCTTCCTTGATTCGAGCCGATCCGAAAAACACCACCGTGTCGCGGATCTTCTCCTTGCTGAAGCGGTCCAACGGCTCCAGGTACTCCGACAGGATGCGCAGCGAGCGTCCGTGCCAGCTATCCATGAAGGCGTCGTTCTTGTATGCCAGCGGCGCCTGGTTCAAATGTGCGTTTTTGTTCATTCGGTTTTCCCGGAAATGACCGCTTCCAGCTCGGCGATTCTCTTCTCCAATTGTCGCACCGTCTTCTGAATCTCCGGCAGC
>JACRBC010000095.1 GCA_016213245.1 Candidatus Solibacter usitatus
CGCCGCAATTCGGCGATCCGCAAGTCGACAGCTTGCAGGCGGAGCGCCGCGGCGATGTCTTGGTGCATCAGTTAGCAAGTTTAGCATTCAGCGCCGGGAAGCGACGCAGAAGAGGGCCGCCCAGCGCCCGGGCTGCCATGGAGAGCTCCTCGACGCGCAGCGAGCGGCAGCACCACAACAGTACGGCAAGGCCGAGGGGAATGGAAACAGCCAGGTCCACCATGCGCCCCGGAAAGCGGCTGCCGAGAGCGTACGCAATGAAGGTGGATGAGACCCAGACGCAGGAGGCCATCAGCAGCGTGGCCACCGAGACCTTCAGCACAACCCCGCGCAGCCTGCGGCCGTGGACGCCGCCGATGCGCAGCTTCATGGCCTGGAACAGGACCAGGAAGCTGAACAGCGCCACGCAGGAGGTGGAAAGGGCCAGTCCGGCGTGGCCGAAGTGCAGGCCGTTGACCAGCGTCCAGGCCAGCAGCGCGTTGATGGCGATGGAGCCCAGGCTGACGTACATGGGCGTGCGCGAGTCTTTCAGCGCATAGAAGGCGGGAGTGAGTATCTTCACGGCGGAGTAGCCGGCCAGCCCGATGGCGTAGAAGGAGAGCGCGACGGCGGTCTGGTGCGTGTCGTAAGGCTCGAAGCGGCGCCCCTCGTAAATGGCGCCGATGATGGAGGGCCCCAGGATCATCAGTCCGGCGGAGGCCGGCACGGTGAGCAGAAAGACCAGCCCCAGGGAGCGGGCCAGCGTTTCGCGAAACTCGTTGATGTCGCCCGATGATGCGCTCCGTCCGATGGCCGGCAGCGTGGCGGTGGCGATGGCCACGCCGAACAGGCCCAGCGGGAGCTGCATGAACCGGAAGGCGTACTGCAGCCAGGATGTGGCGCCGTCCAGACCCCGCACCGGATCGTTGATGGAGGCGGCAAAGAAGGTGTTCACCAGTACGTTCACCTGCACGCTGGCGTTGCCGATGATGGCCGGGCCCATCAACTTGAAGATGTGCCGCAGCCCCGGGTGGTTGAAGTCAAAAGCCAGGCGGAACCGGAAGCCGGAACGGTACAGGCTGGGCGCCTGCCAGAGCAGTTGCAGCGCGCCCCCGATGACCACACCCCAAGCCATGCCCTCGATTGGTTGCAGGCCGAGCCGGGGACCGAGACCGAAGCCGATGGCGAGGCCGAAGACGACGCTGCCCACGTTGAACCAGGTGGAGGAGAAGGCCGGGACGGCGAACTGGTTGCAGGCGTTCAGAATCCCCATCGCCTGCGCGGCCAGCGCCACCAGCAGCAGGAAGGGGAACATGATCTGCGTCAGCGTGACAGCCAGCGATACCTTGTCCGGCGAGGCGGCGGCCCAGTTGCGCGTCAGCAGCGGCACCAGCCACGGGCTGGCGAAAATGCCTGCTATGCACAGCAGTCCGACCAGCAGGATGATGGCGGTGGCCACCAGGTTGGCCAGGTGGGCGGCCTCCTCCTTGCTCTTGCGGTGGAGGTAGTCGACGAAGGTGGGGACAAAAGCGGCTGAAAGGGCGCCCTCGGCGAACAGGTCCCGCGTCAGGTTGGGGATGCGGAAGCCGATGATGAACGCGTCCACGGCGCTGCCGGCGCCGAACAGGCGGCTCATCACGCCCTCGCGCACCAGCCCGCTGACGCGGCTCAGCAGCACGGCGAAGCTGGCCACGCCGGCGCTTTTGAATACGTTCTCGGATTGCGACGCCGAGAGTTGTGGTGGTGACGACAAGGTGGTGAATCAGCAGCCGTACTTCTCGAAGAAGTGGGCGATGGTCATTGTACCGGTGTAGAAATTGTCGAGCTTGAACTTCTCGTTGGGGGAGTGGAGCCCGTCGTCTGGCAGGCCAAAGCCCATCATGACGGTGGGGATGCCGAGGTGTGCGGCGAAGTCGCCGACGATGGGGACCGAGCCGCCGGAACGGATGAAGACGCACTCGCGGCCCATGACATCCTTGGCCGCTTCGGCCGCGGTGTGGATGGCCGGGTGCGAGGTGCTGACGACGACGGCCGGGCCGCCGCTGAGCCTGCGGACCTGGGTGTGGATGCCGGCGGGCGTGTGGGCCGCCACCCAATCGGCGAAAAGCTGGTAGACCTGCCCGGGGTCCTGGTTGGGCGCCATGCGCATGGAGACCTTGGCGGTGGCCGTGGCCGGGATCACCGTCTTTGCGCCCGCGCCGGTGAAGCCGCCGGCGATGCCGTGGACTTCCAGCGTCGGCCGCGACCACACTCGTTCCAGCACCATCCTGCCGGGCTCGCCCGTCAGACAGGAGGAACCGACTTCCTTCGCAAGGAACTCCTCTTCGGAGAACGGCAGCGACTTCCAGCTTGCCAGCTCGGCGGCGTCCGGCTCGGCGACGGCGTCGTAGAAACCGGGAATCAGGATGCGGCCGTCGGCGTCCTTGGCCTTACCGAGGAGTTCGATCAGCCCGTAGACGGCGTTCGGCGCCGCGCCGCCATAGAGGCCCGAGTGCAGGTCGCGCGCCGGCCCGGAGGCCTCCACTTCCATGTAGACCAGCCCGCGCAGGCCGGTACACAACGTGGGGACGCCATCGGCGTAAAGAGAGGTATCCGACACCAGCGCCACGTCGGCCTGGAGTTTGGCCTGATTGGCGGCGACGTATTTCGTGATGGAGGCGCCGCCGACTTCCTCTTCCCCCTCGACGATGAACTTCACGTTCAGCGGCAGCGTGCCGTGCACGGCGAAGAGCGTCTCGATGGCCTTGACGTGCATGTACATCTGGCCCTTGTCGTCGGCCGAGCCGCGAGCATAGAGATTGCCGTCGCGGATGGTGGGCTCAAACGGAGGGGAGAGCCACAGCTCCAGCGGGTCGGGCGGCTGCACGTCGTAGTGGCCGTAGCACAGCACGGTGGGCTTGCTGGGAGCGTGCAGCCAGTCGGCATAGACCAGCGGATGGCGTTCGGTTGGAATGATCTCGATGTTCTCCAGACCCGCCGCCTTGAGGCTATCGGCGACGAATTGCGCCGCGCGGGCGACGTCGCCGGCGTTCTCGGGCAACGTGGAGATGCTGGGGATGCGGATGAATTCCTTGAGCTCTTCGAGAAAGCGGGCGGAGTGGGTGCGGATGTAGTCGTTGGCGGCTTGAGACATGAGTCCCCCTCAGGAACCTCCACTATTATAGGCAGCCTGTTAGCGGCGAAAACCGGCGCCGTCAACGCCGCGCCCGCCCTCCCCAGAGCAGGCGCGGCGCATGAGGCCGCCGGGCACGCCGCCGCCGAGCTCATCGGCCGGCGGGACCACCCCTGGTCCCGCCGCCGGATTGGATGTCCTCCCAGCCACGAGAGAACCGCTCCAGGCAGCGGCGCGTCACATCGGGGCCCGGAGGGCCGCCGGTTTTCGCCGCGATCATGTAAGCACACCGCCGCAAGCGTTTTTGCCACTCCGGATTTCAAGTCGTTGAAAACAGGGCAAATTGAGTTCTCACTTTCTCGAACTGGGTTAGAGGAGGGTGTTCGGAAGGAAGTTCGGCCCCCATGTCAACTTGCCTACTGTTAACTCAGATAGGTTAACTACAGCTTGCTGTACGAGACGTTCTCTGTCATACTTTGAGATGAGCTTCACCGTTTCTGGTTAAGTATTGAAAAAGGGGACACATGGACGTTCCGCTCCTGATCAAGCACCGTTTGAACGAGTTGGGCCTTGAGCAAAAGGCGCTGGCTGCGGCGGCGCAAGTCACCGAATCCTATATTTCCCAACTGCTGGCCCGGAAGAAGGCGCCTCCTGCTCCTGGGCGCACCGACATCTATGAGAAGATCGGCCAGTTTCTGAAGCTCCCTGCCGGAGAGCTGACAAAACTCGCTGAGGTCCAGCGCAAGTTGGAAATCCAAAAGAAGGTCGCGGCGCCTCCACGTCCGCTCTTTGAAGAATGCCGGGGGCTGGTCCTTCGCAAGTGCGAAGCAGAGCGCCGGGAAGAAGTGCGGCGGCTTTTTGAGAACGAGCCCTTCGGTGAGTTTGAACGTCTGATCACGCAGAAGATTCTGGATGTCGCCCAGGGCGTCGCCCGGGAAGAGCTACGAAGCGAGGAGTGGCTGCGCTCACGGGCGCAACTGAACGGGCAAAGCTTTGAGCAGGTGCGAGTCGTCCTGTTGGAATTCCTGGACACAGACATTTTCCACATTTCCATCGAGGGCTGCGTCTCTTTCCTCGATCAGGTGATCGCCTCCTGGGACATCGATCTCAGGAGTTTCGGCATGACCGTTTCCCTCAACCGCCGGCTGGCGGCGGGCGGCACGAAGCGTTTTGAGTTCACGGAGAAGCTGGACGACCGGCCCGTGGCCGCCGAACCCGGCTTCGAGCAATTTCTCGCCGACAAATCCCTCAGCGGGGACGCCACCGGCGAGGAGATCGAGTTTCTCAGGGTGCTGGAGTTCAAGGGAAGGCGGCCGACTCCTCTCTACTACTACCGTGAGTTGCAAAACCTGAGGGACGCGCTTCATTTCGCGGCGCCGGCGCCGCCGGTGGCATTCCACTCATCGACCGCGCGCCAGGCGCACGCGGCGGAAAAGAGAAAATCATGAAAGAGAACTCGAAAGTGCGGAAGATCGCCTTCGTCGGCGACCACCTGCCCCGCAAGTGCGGGATCGCCACGTTCACGTCCGACCTGCTGGCGGCCGTTGCCGAAGCGCACCCGCGGAGCCAGTGCTTCTCCGTCTCGGTCAACGACAATAGGGCCGGCTACGAATACCCGGAAGTGGTTCGATTTGAGATCGAAGAACAGGACTTGCCGTCCTACCTGCGAGCCGCGGACTACCTCAACATCAGCAACGTGGACATCGTCAGCCTGCAGCATGAATTCGGCATCTTCGGCGGACCCGCGGGCAGTCACATTCTGGCGTTCCTGCGCGAATTGAGGATGCCTGTCGTCACGACACTCCACACCGTTCTGCCCGAACCCCGGACCGACCAACGGCGCGTCATGAAGGATCTGATCTCGCTCTCCACCCGGCTGGTTGTCATGGCGGAGCGCGGGCGTCAAATGCTGCAGGACGTCTACGGCGCGCCGCTGTCGAAGATCGACCTGATCGCGCATGGAATTCCGGACGTGGGCTTCGTCGATCCAACCTACTTCAAGGATCAGTTCGACGTGGAGGGCAAGGTGGTGCTGCTCACCTTCGGCCTGCTCTCTCCCAACAAGGGAATCGAGTCCGTGCTCAACGCGTTGCCCGGCATTCTACGGGAGTTTCCCGATGTCGTCTACATCGTGCTGGGCGCCACGCATCCGAACGAATTGCGCGAGCACGGGGAAGCCTACCGGCTGAGCCTGGAGATCCTGGCCAAGAAGAACAAGGTGGAGAAGAGCGTCATCTTCTACAACCGGTTCGTCGAGCTGGAGACCTTGATGGAGTTCATCGGCGCGGCGGACCTTTACGTGACGCCGTATCTGAATGAAGCGCAGATCACCTCCGGCACCCTTGCCTACGCCTTTGGCTCCGGCAAGGCCGTCATCTCAACGCCCTACTGGCACGCGGCCGAACTGCTGGCCGACGACCGCGGGGTGCTGGTGCCGTTTGGCGACGCCCAGGCCATGGCACGGGAAGTGATCGCCCTGCTCGGGGACGATACCAGGCGTCACGCCATTCGCAAGAACGCGTACAGGATGGGGCGTGAGATGATCTGGAGCAACGTCGCGCAGCTCTACATGCGTTCCTTTGAGCTCTCGCGTCTGGACGCGACGGTGCGCTCCCAAAAATCCCTGGCCGCCAAGACGCTCGACCAGCGGCCGAGGGAGTTGCCGGAGTTGAAACTCAATCACTTGGCCCGCATGACGGATTCCACCGGCATCTTCCAGCACGCCATCTTCGACGTGCCGAACTTCAGCGAGGGCTACTGTACCGACGACAACGCGCGGGCGTTCATTCTCGCCGTGCTGCTCGGGGAGCTGGGGGAGGAGCCGGATCGCGCGCGGACCATGGCCACCACGTGCGCCGCCTTTCTCCAGCACGCCTTCGACGCAGGTACGAAGCGCTTCCACAACCACATGAGTTTTGACCGCCGCTGGCTCGACGACCAGGGTTCGGAGGACAGTCACGGACGGGCGCTCTGGGCTCTCGGTGTCGGCGTGGGACGCGCGCTGCACCGGGGCTTCCAGATGATCGCCGGCCGGCTCTTCGCACAGGCGTTGCCGGCTTTGGCGGAGTTCACCTCGCCGCGCGCCTGGGCATTCGGCTTGATCGGCATCGACGAGTATCTGCGCCGGCTGAGCGGAGACAGTCTCGTCAACCAGACCCGCGAGACGCTCACCTCCAAACTCATGGATCTTCTCAAGCGGAACGCCACGAAGGACTGGTTCTGGTTTGAGAAGGATCTTTCGTACGACAACGCCAAGCTCCCCCATGCCCTCATCGCAAGCGGGCGCGCGACCGGACAGCCGGAGGTCCTGGAGCAGGGCTTGCAGGCGTTGCGCTGGCTGACCAGGCTGCAGACCTCAGAGAATGGACACTTCCGGCCGATCGGCAGCAACGGTTTCTACCACTACGGCGGCGAACGCGCCACCTTCGACCAGCAGCCCATCGAGGCCCAAGCATCCGTTTCCGCCTGTCTTGAGGCCTTTCGTGTCACCTCGGACTTCTGGTGGTACGAACAGGCCCAGCGCGCGTTCGACTGGTTCATCGGCTGGAACGATCTCGGGCTGGAGCTCTACTCTCCCGAGAGCGGCGGCTGCGGCGACGGGTTGCATGTGGATCGGGTGAATGGGAACCAGGGAGCGGAATCCACGCTGGCATTCCTGCTGTCGCTTGCCGAGATGCGCCTGGCGCTGAACATGGTGACGAGCTTCAAAGAGCCGATCGCCATCGGAGTGCAATGAGCGCCCACCCGATTGGCGTCAAGCGCGCCAGCACGATCCTCAAGCCGGACCAGTCGCGCGTCCTGTTGCGGCCCTTCAACCCAGGGAATTCACAGCGCGCCGGCCAGATCATTGCCCGCATCATGTCGCTTCCGGAGGAGCGGGTGGGACCACTCATGGAAGAGATCTCCGCTGAGTTCTCGCAGCGGCACCAGGGGATCCACGGGCTTTTTCTGGAGCGCTTCGAGCACGTTCGCGGGCTACTGGCGGCTGATGCGGAGGTCTCCGGACAAAGACGCCTGTTGATCGGTTCCTACTTCCTGGCCGAATACTCTTTGGAATCCGCCGCGCTGTTCAACCCCTCCATCGTCCCGCATCCCGACCAATCCGGCCTGCCAGGCGGCGCTCTGCGGTTCATTCTCAGCCTGCGCGCCACCGGGGAGGGACACATCTCCTCCATCACGTTCCGGACCGGCGTCATCCATCCCGATCACCGCATCGAGGTGTTCACCCCTACCGGCTTTCTCAGCGAGCCCCGCCAGATTCAGAATTCCCAGTACGAGAAGGGGCTGTTCTCCCGGAAACTGGCAGAGCTGGGGTTGACCGGCGAGTTCACACGCCGGCTGATGGACAGGCTGGGTGAGACATTCTCACTGCAGGACCTTCGAGGCGGCCTCGACGCTGAGTTGAACCTGGGCCGCCAGCACGATGATCAGCAGACTGCACAGGGCGCTTGGATGCTCGCCCGATCGAACTACGAAGTTCAGTTCCCGCCCGGACAGCCGCTTTCCGAGCGCATCCTCTTTCCGGCCACTCCCTCGCAGCGCAACGGCATCGAGGACGCGCGCTTCGTCCGCTTCCAGAACGATGACGGTAGCCACATGTACTACGCGACCTTTACCGCCTACGATGGCAGGGTGGTGATGCCGGAGCTGGTTGAGACCTCCGACTTCCTTCGCTTCCGCTTCGTCACGCTGAACGGCCCGGCCGCTCAAAACAAGGGCATGGCCCTCTTTCCGCGCAAAATCAACGGACTCTACGCGATGCTCTCGCGCCAGGACAGCGAGAGTATCTACCTCATGTACTCCGACAACGTCCATTTCTGGAATGAACGGAAGTTGCTGATCAAGCCAGCCTTCCCCTGGGAGCTGGTCCAGATTGGGAACTGCGGATCCCCGCTAGAAACCAGCGCGGGCTGGCTGGTGCTCAGCCACGGCGTCGGCCCCATGCGAAAGTACTGCATTGGCGCGTTTCTGCTGGATCGCGACGATCCGAGCAAGGTCATCGGCCGGCTGCGCGAACCCCTGCTGCAGCCCGACCAGGACGAAAGGGAGGGCTACGTGCCGAACGTCGTCTACACCTGCGGCGCCCTCTTACACGAGGGCGAACTCGTCATTCCATATGGACTGGCCGATCACGCCACGGGCTTCGCCACCGTCCCCGTTGAAGAAGTCCTGTCCGCGATGCAGCCCGAAGAAAGCACGCCCGGCGCGCAGGCTCCGGCGAGAGGAAACCAATGAGTAAGAGACTGGTAAAACGACACAAGCGGCAGGTTGCGCGAGCGAAACAGCAGGTCCGGCTATCGGGGCCGGACCTCCGATCGCAGGAAGAAATCATGGCCGCGCGGGAAGCAAGCCGTCCTGCCGGCGGTTGGCGCAGCGGAGGCGGCGCCGCCTTCCCTGCACAATCCGTCAAAGGCCACTCCAGGCCCAGCGCGAACAGCACGGCGAAAGGGGACAGCTAGGATCATGCTGCGTGCAATGCTCAGGCTGTTCTCCACCCGCTGTCCATATTGCAGATCGATCGAGTTCAGGAGCGTCGGCGCCCGCAACGCGATCGAACAGGCGGTGCTCTGGCTCCTGCAACCCTACCGCTGCGCTCTTTGCGGCCACCACTTCTTTCTCTTGCGATGGCCCGGACGCCTCGGAGAGTCCGGCGCGTAGGCTGGATTGTGTGCTGACCTGAATCAGCGCATTGCATTCCCGCTCCCCGCGCCCCCTCACCCCTGCGAGTCCGGCTTCAGGATCGCCAGGAAGTTGAGATTGCGGTAGAGCTGCTTGTAGTCCAGCCCGCAGCCGATGACGAAGCGGTCCGGGATCTCGAAGCAGCGGAAGTCGATCTGCAGCGGCACGATGCGCCGCGAGGAGCGGTCCAGCATCGAGCACAGCGCGATGGAGTTCGGGCCGCGGCCGGAGAGGTTCTGCATCAGGTAGCGCGCCGTGAAGCCGGTATCGACGATGTCCTCCACCAGGATCACGTCCTCGCCCTCGATGGAGTCGTCCAGGTCCTTGGCGATGCGCACCACGCCGGGGCTGCCGGAGTGGTTGGAAAACGACGAGATGGCGAGGAAATCGACCTTTACGGGGATGGTGAGTTCGCGCGCCAGCGCGGTGAGAAAGAAGACCGAGCCCTTCAGCACGGCGATCAGTTTCAGATTGCCGTCCTTGTAGCGCTCCGATATCTGCGCGGCGACTTCGCGGATGCGCTCCTGGATCTGTTCCTCGCTGAACAGAACGCGCTCGATCATGGGCAGTGCGGGGGTTCGCATGTGTGTATAGGCCTACTTCATCCTTGCGCGGCGGGCTCCTGAACCAGGCCGTACTTCAGCACCAGGTCCTGGAGGTCCTTCTGGTAGAAGACCTGGATGTTGACGTGGGGGTAGATCTCGCGCAGCAGCCGGATTTTGCGATTCTTCCGGGTCACCAGCGATTGCTTCATGGTGGTGAGCTCGACATAGAGATTGGACTCGACCAGGAAGAAGTCCGGCGTGAAGGACTCCAGCACGCGCCCCTGCTCGTCCCAGGCGATGGGGAAGCTCTTGGGCTCGTACTCCCAGGCGATGCGGTAGAAGTCCAGCAGGCTGGCGAAGCTCTCCTCGCTGGGGTGGCCGAACTGAACCGAGTGCAGGCTGGCGCGGCCTTGCGGCTGGATGCCGTGCTTGGCCAGGCGCAGCCGGATCTGAAACTGAAGCTGCGCCTCGGCCGCCGGGGAGAGAAACCCATGGGCCAGCAGGTCCCGGCTTTCGACGGCGGCTTCGATCAGAGTGGCCATGTGGGCCGTGTCGAGAGACTCCGCGTTCAACGCAATGTCGAAGGAGCCGGGAGCGGCCGTGGCGCGGGAAAAGCGCGCCTTCCTGGTCTTCCTGAGGCTGACCTCGCGCTGGCGCAGGCTGTGGCGGGCGGCGGCGCGGTCCAGCCGGTCGTCCAGCATGATGTTGCCGATGCGCCGGCTCTCCGGCGCCACCACGCGCACGCGCAGCAGCGGCGGAAAGTTGCGAAAGAAGAGCTCCGCCCCGTCCACGCCCACCACCAGGTGCGCGGCGGTGGCGTGGCGCAACAGGATGGACGCGGCCATGTCGGGCCAGGCGCGCGAGTTGGTTTCCACAATGGGGCCGAACTCCTCACCCAGCAGCGAGTCCAACCGTTCGGCCGAGATATGGGTGAATCCCAGCCGCTGCGCGGCCAGTTGGGCGACTTCTCGCGTACGGCATCCGGGCTCGCCGGAAACGGTGACGACAGCCATCGGCAGGATCCCCAGTCAGGGCGCTCGCGCCCTGCGCTCATGCTCATGATAGCGTAGGAACACAGCCGCCATGAGCGCATCCAGAAGATCGTTTCTCCAAACAATTTCAAGCCTCGGCGTTTTGGGGCCCCTGGCCCGGATTCCCGCCTGGGCGGCCGGCGGCGAGCTGGCCTGCGACGTGGCCGTGATCGGTGGCGGCACGGGCGGCTGCGCGGCCGCGCTGGCCGCCTGCCGCGCCGGCATGCGCGTGGTGATGACCGAGGAGACCGGCTGGATCGGCGGCCAGCTCACCTCTCAAGCCGTGCCGCCCGACGAGCACCCGTGGATGGAGAACTTCGGCGGCACGCAGGCCTATCGCGCCTACCGCCAGGCCGTCCGCGACTACTACAAGGCAAACTACCCGCTCAGCGCCGCGGCGCGTTTTCAGCCGCGGCTCAATCCCGGCGGCGGCAGCGTCTCGGTGCTGACGCACGAGCCGCGCGTGTCGCTGGCCGTGCTGGAAGCCATGCTCCAGAAGTACGTCTCCGCCGGAAGACTCGCCGTGATGCTGGAGACGCGGCCCGTGGCGGCTGACGCCGCCGCCGACCGCGTCCGCGCCGTTACCGTGGAGACCGCCGGCGCGCGCCGGACCATCAGCGCGGCCTGCTTCATCGACGCCACCGAGACCGGCGAGCTGCTGCCGCTCAGCGGCACGGAGTTCGTCACCGGCTTTGAATCGCGAGCCCAAACCGGCGAGCTGCACGCGCCGGAGATCGCCCAGCCGCACAATCACCAGGCCTTCACCGTCTGTTTCGCGCTGGGCCACGAGGAGGGCGCGAGCCACGTCATCGACAAGCCCGAGGAATACGCCTTCTGGCGCGACTACATCCCGCGCATGACGCCGGCCTGGCCGGGCCGCCTGCTGAGCTGGTCGATGTCCGATCCCATCACGCTCAAGGAGCGCAAGGTCTTCTTCGACCCCACGCTACGCTCCAGGCAGGCGGGTTTGAACCTGTGGATCTACCGCCGCATCGTGCAGAAGGAGCTCTTCGAGCCCGGCTTCTGCCGCAGCGACGTCACGCTGGTGAACTGGCCGCAAAACGACTACTGGCTGGGCAACCTCTACGGCGGCACGACGAAGGACGCCGCGCTGCATCTGCAGCGCGGCCGGCAACTGAGTCTCTCGCTCGTCTATTGGATGCAGACCGAAGCTCCGCGCCCCGATGGCGGCGCCGGCTGGCCCGGACTGCACCTGCGCCCTGATGTCACCGGCACGCCGGACGGGCTGGCGAAGTATCCCTACATCCGCGAGTCGCGCCGCATTCAAGCCGAGTTCACCGTGCTGGAGCATCACGTGGGGACCGAGGCGCGCATGAAGCTCACCGGCAAGCCGCGTGAGGAAGTGTCGGCGGAATCGTTCAAGGACTCGGTCGGCGTGGGCAGCTACCGCATCGATCTGCACCCCTCCAGCGGCGGCGACAACTACATCGACGTCAGTTCCCTGCCCTTCCAGATTCCATTGGGCGCGCTGATTCCGAAGCGTGTGGAGAACCTCCTGCCGGCGTCGAAGAACCTGGGCGTGACGCACATCACCAACGGCTGTTACCGCCTGCACCCGGTGGAATGGAACATCGGCGAGAGCGCCGGCGCGCTGGCGGCCCACTGCGTCTCGTCGAAGCTTGCCCCGCGCCAGGTGCGCAACACGGAGAAGCTCCTGCTTGAGTTCCAGAGCAGGCTGGCGGCCCAGGGCGTGGAGCTGGAGTGGCCGCGCCTGCGGCCGAGATAAGGCATGACGACTATGAAACCCACACGACGAAACCTGCTGCGATCCCTGCCGGCGGCCGCGTTGCCGGCAGCCGTCACCGCCGCCCAACAGCCCGCACCGGCCGGCAAGCTGGCCCTGGACGACTTCCAGCCGAAGAGCATGCTGGTGGTCCCCGAGCACAAGGTCGCTAAGGCGCGCTATCCGATCATCGACGTGCATACGCACGTCGGCGGAGTCTTCGGGCGCGGCCGATCCGCTGCCCAGGCGCCGCAGAAGTCCGCCGCCGAGCTGGCGCAGATCGTGCTCTGGATGGATGAGCTCAACGTACGCACCATGCTCAACCTCACCGGCGGCAACGGCGAGACGCTGGCACGGTACATCGCCGGATTGAAGGTCCACCCCGGACGCTTCCTCAGCGCCACCGAACCGTCGTGGGAGAAAATCCGCGAGCCCGGCTACGCGGCCTGGCAGGCCGAGGAAATCAAGCGTGCCAAACAGGCCGGGGCCATCGGCGTCAAAGTCCTCAAGAACCTCGGACTGGTGGTCCGCGAAAACGGCCGCGAGGGCCCATTGGTGAAGGTGGACGACACGCGTTTCGATCCCATGTGGGACGCCGCCGGCAAGCTGGGCCTGCCCGTCTTCATCCACACCGCCGACCCCGACGCCTTCTTTACGCCCATCGACCGCTTCAACGAGCGCTGGGATGAGCTCGGCAACCATCCCAATTGGTCCTTCTACGGCAAGGACTATCCAACCAAGCCGGAGCTACTGGCCCAGCGCAACCGCGTGATCGAGCGCCACCCGAAGACGACCTTCGTCTGTCTCCACGTCGCCAACCACCCGGAGAATCTCGACGAGGTCACCGCCTGGCTGAAGCGCTACCCCAATATGCACGTCGAGATCGGCGCGCGCATCGGTGAGCTCGGCCGGCAGCCGCGCCGCGCCCGGCGGTTCTTCGAGGAGTTCGAAGACCGCATCCTGTTCGGCACCGACGCCACGCCCAACGGCAAGTCGGTCCCGCAGCAGGACCTGACGCCCGCCATGTATCAGTGCTACTTCCGATTCCTGGAGACCGAGGACGAGTACTTCGACTACGCCCCCAGCGCCGTGCCGCCGCAGGGACGCTGGCGCATCTACGGCATCGGGCTGCCGGACCGGATCCTCAAGAAGGTGTACTACAACAACGCCGCGCGGCTGCTGGGGTTCAAGCTGATTTAGCCGCCCGGGCCGGGAGGGGAGGAATGAATCAAATGTCATCTCTGAGGGTCGTCATCCATTCGGTCGCGCTGGCGGCCATCCTGCTGCCTGTCGCCACACCGCAAACCGCTGTTTCCACCGTCAGCGGAACTGTGCGGGACACAACCGGGGCGGTGATTCCGGGCGCGAAGCTGGCCCTCAGGAACACTGCCACCAACGTCAAGTTCGAAACCAGCACCAACGATGCGGGCCTCTACGTCTTTCCCGGCATCATCTCCGGCGACTATCAACTCGCCGCCGAATCGCCCGGAATGGATCGCTGGGAAGCGAATCTGATCGTCCAGTCCGGGCAGAAGCTGACGGTGGAGCCGGTGCTGAAGCCGGCCGGCGCCTCAACCGTTGTCAGCGTCAATGATGTCACTCCCATGGTCAACGTCGTCGACGCCACCATCAGCCACGTGATCACCAAGGAGCAGGTGCAGCAGTTGCCCCGCTCGGACCGCACGCTGCTGTCGCTGATGGTCTCCGTGCCCGGAATGGAAGGGGGCGGGCTGCGCTCGTCCGGCTTGCGCTATGGCTCAACCGAGTTCCAGTTGGACGGCGCGCCGCTGGTGTCGCGCTCCCGCGGCTACCTGCAGTACCGGCAACCGGGTCTCGATTCCATTGAAGAGGTTGTCGTCGACAACAACAACGTTTCGGCGAAATACAACACGCCGGTCGCGGTGATCGCCAGCACCAAGAGCGGGACCAACGAACTCCACGGCTCGCTGTTTGAGACGCACACCAACAGCCGGGTCGGCGGCGCGCGCACGCGCGACGCCTCCAACGCGCTGGCGCCGTTCGCCAACCGCGGGCAGTATGGCGGCAGCATCGGTGGTCCTGTCCTGTTGCCGAATCTCTACCAGGGCAGGAACCGCACGTTCTTCTTCTTTGCCTATGAGGGGACCCGGCGCCTGGCCAACGCCCTGGTCAACTACTCCGTGCCCACCCAGGCCATGCGTGGCGGCGACTTCAGCGGTTTGATCGACGCCAACGGCCGGCAGATTCTGATCTTCGATCCCTGGACCACCGACTCGCGGACCTTCCAGCGCCGTGCATTCAGCTTCAACGGCAGGACCAACGCAATCGACCCGGCGCGCATGTCGCCGCTGTGGAAGAACCTGATGGACCTCACCCCGCTGCCAACGCTGCCGGGCGTCAACCCGCTGCTGGCCGCCAACTGGTCCGGCGACGCCGCCACCATCCAGCGCGACCGTACCTGGTCCACCCGCATCGACCACCGTTTCTCCAGCCGGGACACCGTCTACTTCCGTTACTCGAACAACGGCCTGTTGAATGACGGGCCCTTCTCCGGCGCCGTCCCGCTCAAGCGCAATTCCGCCAATCGCAACGCCTACATCGCGCCCGGACAGTCCGGCGCCTTGTCCTGGATCCGGTCCATCTCTCCCACGCTTTTCAACGAGCTGCTGTTCACCGTCTACCGCCAGGCCTTCTTCCAGGCTTCCGACCCGGCCAATGAAGTGGACTGGGACGCCCAGCTCGGCTTGCCCAATCCCATGGGCGTCAAGCAGTGGCCCGACATCCTCAGCCTGGGCCTGACCGGAACCCTCTACCGCACCGTCTACCCCAACGCTGACAAGAGCGTGTTCTACCAGTTCGACGACAACGTCACCAAGATCGCCGGGCGCCATCAGTTGCAGATGGGTGCGCACTTCCGGCGCAACCAGGTGAACTACCTGCCGCAGCAGGAGCAGAGCGCCGGCCTCACCCAGCCGGTGGCCAACTGGACGGCGCTATGGGACCCCGCCGGGACCGTCGCCTCGCCGCGTGTGACACCGCTGACCGGCAACGCGGTAGCCAGCGCCTTCCTGGGCCAGATGATGTATGGGTACAAGACCACCCACGGCTACTTCTACATGCGCGAGAGCCAGTACGCGCTCTACTTCCAGGACAACTTCAAGCTCTCCCAGCGTCTGACTCTCAACCTGGGGATTCGCTGGCAGGCCTGGCCGGCCCTCCACGAAAAGTACAACAACATCTCTGGCTTCGACCTCGCCATGAAGTCCATCGTGCTCACCCAGCCGCTGGACGCCTACTACAAGCTGAACCCGTCGATGCAGCCGGGAGTGGCGCGCCTGCGGAGCCTCGGAGTGAAGTTCATCGACAATGCCCAGGCCGGTCTCCCGCAGAGCCTGCTGTTCAGCAACTGGAAGAACTTCGCCCCGCGCGCCGGTTTCGCCTGGCGCACCAGCGGCGGTGCGCGCCCGCTGGTGGTGCGCGGCGGCTACAGCCTCAGTTACTTCCCCGTGGTCATCCAGAGCCAGCTCGAGAAGATGCGGGCCGCCATCCCGTTCGTCAGCAATCCGATCTACTCGCCCGACAGCACCGGCTTCTCACCGGACGGCCTCGCCGGCTACAGCCTGCGGAACGTCCCCACCTACGTCGCCGGCAGCAACACGCGCGACGTGCTGAACGGCGCCGGCGTCTCCGGGCTCAGCGCGGGCTCGCTCACCAGTTCGCTGATGGACCCGCACAACCCCGACGCGCGCGTTCACGACTGGAATCTCACGCTCGAGAAGGAGGTGCTGGCCAAGACCCTGGCGCGTGCCGCCTGGGTGGGTAATCACACTTCGAATCTCGACGCCTACCGCAGCCTCAACCCCCAGACCCCCGCCTACGCCTGGGCCGTCAACAGCGGGCTGGCGTATCCCACCTCGGCCGGCGCCACCCGCCCGTACGACGCCCTGTACGGCGATCTGATCCAGACCGGCAAGTTCGGCTACGCCAACTTCTCCGGCCTGCAGTTGGAACTGAACCGCCGTCACGCGAACGGCTTCAGCTACCAGCTCTTCTATGTCGTCAGCAACGCCTTCACGCTGGTCGACGGCAGCAACCAGAGCACCACCACGACGCTCTACCCCGCCGCCTACTACGTCAACGCCCAGGTTGCCGGACTCGACCAGAGCCAGTTGGACCGGCTCATGAACTACCGGCGCGATACCACCATCCCCAAGCGCCGGCTGAGCTGGAATTGGGTGGCCGACATCCCGGTCGGCCGCCAGAAGAAGTTCGGGGGCCAGATGAACCGCTGGCTCGACGCCGCCATCGGCGGCTGGCAGCTTTCCGGCTACGGCACCTGGGCGACCACGTGGTTCAGCCTGCCCGCCAACCAGTTCCCGACCGGCGTGCCGTTTGAAGTCTACGGCGCGAAGTACCCGGTCCAGGACTGCCGCAGCGGCCGCTGTCTCTCGGCCTACCTCTGGTACAACGGCTACATCAACCCGGCGCAGATCAACAGCGTCGATGCCCAGGGCAACCCCAACGGCATCATGGGCGTGCCCGCCGGCTACAAGCCCGCCTTCCAGAACCTGATTCCGTTTCCCGGCAAGCCGATTGCCGGGGACCCGAATGCGCCCTACTACGGCACCAACACCGTGTTTGTCCCGCTCAAGGACGGCACTACCTATCGCGGCGCCTACGGCGGTCTGATGCCGCTCCAGAATCAGTTCGTCGAAAGCCCGGGATTGTGGTACCTGAGCTCCTCGCTCTTCAAGACCTTCAATATCGGTGAGCGCATGAGGCTCCGCGCCCAGTGGGATGTCTTCAACCCCACCAACAGCCCGCAGCAGCCGCAGGCCGTCGGTGCCAACGGCCTCCGATACACCTATCAGAGCGGCGCGGCGGCCCGCAACATGCAGTTCACCCTGAGGCTGCTGTGGTGACCACTCGCAGGGCCATCCCCCGCCGCGGTGCTACTGTGCCGATACCGCTCCCTCACGGTCACGGCTCTGATCAGAGCCGCGCGCGCAAGCAAGCGGGCAACGTACTTCAGAGACACGACACTAACCGGCGCTGATGTCGAAGCACTGCAACTGGGTCTGGTTGCGGATATACAGCCGCCCGCCGCAGACCACCGGATGGGCCCAGCTCGGGTAGCCGTGCTCGGGGATGCGGAAGCGGCCCTTCTCCTTGTATCCGGCCGGAGACGCCTCGGCCAGCCCGGCGGCATAGCTCTCGCCCAACAGGTAGAGCTGGCCGTCGGCGTAAGTCAGAGATCCCTTGCCGACGCTGCGGTCCTTCCACATCACCTTGCCGGTCTCGAACTCCAGGCACGTGAGAATGGCGTTCGAAAAGCCATACAGATAGCCGTTGACCAGTACGACCCCGCCGTGGTGGTTCATCATCTCCCGGTTGAACCACAGCTCGCTCGACTTCACCTCGCCGCCCGCGGCGCTCAGCGCCAGCACGCCGCCGCCGGTGCCGTAGGCCGATGAGTAGAACACCTTGTTGTTCCCGAAGACGGGCGTGGCGCAGTTGGCCGTGCCGTTGGCCGGCTTCTCATAGCGCCACATCAGCTTGCCGTCCGACGCCCGGACGCCCACGCCGGCCTCCGACGTCAGCGTGGTGATGGCGCGCACGCCGCCCACCTCCACGGCGATGCAGGAGGCGTAACCCGGCTCGTCGCTCAGCTCCTGGCTGGACCACGCCCGCTTGCCGCTCAGCTTGTCCACCGCTACGATGCCCGCGCCGCGCCCGCCCGGCGTGCAGATGAGATTGGAGCCGTCGATTAGCGGGGATTCGCTCAGCAGCCAGTGCGGATTCCGGCCCTTGAAGTCCCGCAGGATGTTCATGCTCCAGTGGGTTGAGCCGTTGGCCGTATCGAGGCAGGCCAGGTCGCCGGACTCGTTCAGCGCCCACAGCCTGTCGCCTTCGACCGTGGGGGTGGAACGCGGCCCGCCGCCGCGGTCGTTGTCTCCCTCGGCCCCCAGCCACACTTGCCATTGCAGCTTGCCGCTGGCGCGGTCGAGGCATTGGACGCCGCTCTTGCCCGTCTGGCCGCCCTGGACGAAGATCCTATCGTCGGCGATGGCTACCGTGCCATACCCGGAGCCCAGTCCTTGCACGCTCCACACCTGCCTGGGCCCGGCAGTGGGCCACTCTTTCAGCAGTCCTGTTTCAGTGGAGAGCCCGTCGCGCCGCGGACCGCGCCACTGGGGCCAGTCCTGCCGGACGGGGGCGCCACGAAGCAGGCTTGCGCCCGCGACCGAAAAGAGGACTTCTCTGCGTGTCGGCATCCAGACCTCCTGTCGCGCAGACCGCCGGTCCGGCCGGCGTTTTCAGCTACGCGGCCGCGATCTGGTCTTCGTTCATCTTATCCTGGACGCGCGCCACCTGGACCTTCCTGGCCAGGCCGACCAGTGACAGGAACTTAATCTGCAGCCAAGTGGGGTCGAACTCAAACCAGGCCAAGCCATGGCGCGCCGAGGTGGGATGCGCGTGGTGGTTGTTGTGCCAGCCCTCGCCGAAGGTCAACGCCGCCACCCACCAGTTGTTGCGCGAATCGTCGCGCGTCTGGAACCGCCGCCCGCCCCAGATGTGCGAGGCCGAATTCACCAGCCAGGTGGCGTGCAGCCCGATGACGACCCGGGTACAGATCCCCCACAGCATCATCGACAAGCCGCCGAATCCGAGCAGAATCAGCCCCAGGACGATCAGGGGCACGTAGTGATAGGTGTTCAGCCAGCGGTAGAAGGGGTCCTTGCCCAGATCCGGCGCATACTTGGTCAGAACGCCGGTGGCGTTGTGTTGCGTTTCGCCGAAGATGATCCAGCCCAGGTGCGACCACCATGAGCCGTCGCGCGGGCTGTGCGGGTCGCCGGGCTGATCCGACCTCTGGTGATGCACGCGGTGGGTGGCCACCCAGAAGATCGGGCCGCCCTCCAACGTCAGGGCGCCGCAAACCGCGAAAAGGTACTCCAGAAAGCGCGGCACGCGGTAGGAGCGGTGTGTCAAAAGCCGGTGGTAACCCATGCCGATCCCCCAGCCGATACACATCCAATAGAGCACCGCCGCCACCGCGACGGATTTCCAGTTGAGGTAGAACAGGGAGGCGATGGCGCCCACGTGGAACAGCGCCAGGGCGATGGTTGTCACCCAGTTGATTCTGTTGATTCGATGAGAGGTAGCGGTTTCGATCTGCACGTTGATTCCAGAGAGGGTGGCTGAGTTCATTCTATACTTTTTGGTATAGGTTAACAAACAGCCTCAGGAGGTTAGAGACGCAGGACCGTGGCGGGGATTCAGTCAAAAGGCTCAGCGCCGGAGCAACCGGGCCAGCAAGCCGGACTTCCTGGCCGCCACCGCTGGGGGGAAGCCGGAGAGGTCCAGAGGGCGGCCTTCGACTGCCGCCTTGGGGTGTTCGATGCAAAGCAGGTCGGCCAGCCGGGGCGAGTAGCGTTCGGCTACCCAACGATGAGCCAGATCCAGCCGTGGCGGGCGGCCTTTGGTGTCGTGGGCGTCGCTGGCGATGAAATGCACCAGGCCGCGGTCCAGCAGAAGGCGGGCGAAGTCGAGCGCCTTCTGGCCGAAGAGGCCCAGCAGGGACTGCGCTGTGACCTGCATGTAGCGTCCCTGCGAGACCCACTCCTCCACCTGCTCAAAGCGCTGGCGGAGCAAGGGGTTGCGTTCCGGATGGGTGAGAATGATCTTCATGCCCGCCTCTTCCAGTTGCGACCACAGGGCGGAGGTATTGGAAAAAATGGTGAGATCGGAGAGTTCCATCAACAGGTAGCACCTGCCGTTGATGGTGTAGCGCTCGGGGAACCTGAGCGCCCTTTCGAGGTTGTCGAACATGAGGTGAAAATCGCACCCCCGGACGATCTCAATTCCCGGGCCGGCCAGCAGCGTGGCCGAGGCGATGAGGGCATCGACATGCTCCGGGTCGTAGTGGTACTGGGTGTCTGCGTGCGGCGAAGCCACAATGGTCGTGGTGCCGTGCTCGCGGGCGACGCGCAGCATCTCCACCGTCTCTTCCATGGAGCGAGACCCGTCGTCGATACCGGGCAGGATGTGGGAGTGAATGTCCACCATGCGAGAACTCCATTGTAAAGAAAGCGGACGATTGGGTGTCGCTTGGAGATGGGTCCGGACCGGGACAGAATGTCCCAACCCGGACTGAAGTACCAGTCAAGAGGTCCCGCAAACTCAGTAGTGACTAAAGTCTCTCGCTGAACAAACCGATAGAAACATAAGTAAACACAGGTGGCAGGCCGCGGTGCGCCGTCCGGAGCCAATGGCCCGAGCCGTGCACTGATCCCGGCTTCCTCCGGATGACTGTTCGGAACCGCATGTCGAGCAAGGCAAGAGCTTTCCAGGCCATCATCCTGGTGTTGGCACTGGCCATGGCCGTGAGGCAGGGGCTCACCTGGACTTCGTCCAACGACCCGGCCTTCCTGGCTTACCTGGCCCTGACCGTGGTGACCTCGCTGCTGCGGCTTGGCGTACCCACGGCCGCAGGTACAATCTCGGTCGGTTTCATCTTTATCCTGGCGAGCATAGCGCAACTGAACCTCGGCCAGACGCTGATCATTGGCGTGTCGGGCACCGTGATTCACTGTATGCGGGATCAGAAGAACCGCGTCGATTGGCTGTCGCTTGCCTTCCAGACCGCGGTTGTGGTGTTGGGCATTGAAGCGGCCAACGCCGCCTATCAGCGCATCTACGGCCTGCTGCCCCACGGCGGCGTGGCGGCGGCATTGCCGCTGGCCGGGACCATTCTGTTCCTGGTCACCGCATTCCCGCTGGCGGCGACCACTGCGCTGAGCGAACGCGAGTTGTTGCGCCGCGTGTGGCAGAACCGGTTTCTGTGGTCGCTGCCCTACTATCTGGCCGGGGCTGCCCTGGCAGGACTGTTGACGGCGGTGGTCCATCTGCCCTGGTGGCAGACCGCGGTGATGATCCTGCCGCTGTTGTTCCTGGTCTATCGGTCCTACGGGTTGCAGATTGACTCTCTGTCCAGGGAGCGGCTGCACGCCGAGGAGTTGGCCTCGCTGCAGTTGAGCATGGTGGAGGCGCTGGCGCTGGCGGTGGAATCGAAGGACTCATCGGCCCTGGACCACTTGCACCGCATGTCCACCTACGCCGTAGGGCTGGGCCGGGCGGTGGGGTTGCGGGATGAACAACTGAAGGCCCTGCGGGCAGCCGCGGTGTTGCACGACATCGGCCAGGTGGCCGTGCCGGACCACATCATCATGAAGCCCGGCCGGCTGACGCCGGAGGAGTATGAGCGGCTGAAGGTGCACCCGGACGTGGGAGCCGACATCATCGAACGCGCGCACTTCCCTTACGCCGTGGCGCCGATCGTGCGCGCCCACCACGAGCGCTGGGACGGCAGCGGTTACCCGCGCGGCCTGAAAGGCGGCGCGATTCCGCTGGAGGCGCGCATTCTGGCCGCTGTGGACACGCTGATCGCGTTGTCTTCGGACCGGCACTATCGCCGGGCGCTGCCCCTGGACAAGTCGATGGCGGTGGTCTGCGCCGACGCCGGCCGCGGCCTGGATCCGGACGTGGTGGCGGTGCTCGAAAAGACCTACCGCAAGCTGGAGGAGCACTCCCGCGCCACGCACAGCGGAGGCAAGCGCACGTTTGGCGCGCAGGCGCCGGACTTGTCGGCCTTGGCGGCGGCGCCGCGCGATAATCCGGCGCTGGTGGAGACGCCGGCGTTTCTGGCCACCATCGCGGCGGCGCGGCGCGAGGAGCAATCGCTGCTCGAGTTTACGCAGATCCTCGGCAGTTCCCTGAACCTGCAGGAGACGCTGACGGCGCTGGCGCGCCGCTTCAGGCGGCAGATTCCGTACGACACCATGGTCGTCTTCCTGAGGCGCGACAACCGTCTCCACGCCTCCTTCATCGAGGGAGAGAACTACGCGCTGTTCAACGGCCTCTCCATGGGGCTCAATGAAGGGCTGAGCGGGGTGGTGGCGTTCACGCGCAAGCCGGCATTGAACGCCGATCCGGCCGCCGAGCCGATGTCCAACCGCGACCTGGAAGCCTTCGCGCGCCTCCGCTCGGCGCTGGCGGTGCCGCTGGACGGGCCGGAGGGGGTGGCCGGCGTGTTGACCTTCTATTCCGAGCGCCGGGACGTCTTCGCTCCCTCGCACCTCGGCCTGTTGCTGGCCATCGCGCCGAAACTGGCCCTGACCGTCGGAAACGCCTTGCGTTTCCGCGAAGCCGAGACGCAGGCCACATACGACTTTCTCACCGGCCTGCCCAACGCGGCCTCGCTGTCACAACACCTGCGCAACGAACTGGCGCGAGCGGCCCGGAACAACGCACGCATCACGATTCTGGTATGTGACCTGGACGGATTCAAGCAGGTCAATGACCGCTTCGGCCACCTTGCCGGCAACAAACTCCTGCAGGCGGTGGGGCAGGGATTAAAGGACCTCTGCCGGGAGTACGACTTCGTGGCGCGCATGGGCGGCGACGAGTTTGTGATGGTGCTGCCCGGACCAACCGAGGACGCTCTCCGCCTGCGCAGGCGCCGTCTCTGCGCGATGGTGGAAAACGCCGGCATGGACCTTTGCCAGGAGCGCACGGTTTCACTGAGCCTCGGCGTTGCGCACTTTCCGGACGACGGATTGACGGCCGAGAACCTGCTGGCGGTAGCCGATTCTCGCATGTACGAGGACAAGTCGTACCGGCGCGGCCTGCGCGCCGGCATCACTGCGGGGCTGCCCCCGGCGCAGGTGCACCTGGACCAACTCTGACCTTTACCTGGCGGGTCTTTCAGAGATGACCACGACGATGCCGTCGGCGTCGCGGATCTTCAGCTCCAGCCCGGCTCGCTCCCGCAACCGCTTTTCGGAGATGTGAAACGACGCCGCGACGGTGCGGTCCTGCCGCTCTCCGCCGCGAATCCTGGCACGCTCCTTCAGCACCTCCGTATAGCGCGGGCCGGCCAGCTTGTTGTATTCGAGCAAGCGGTCGAGGTCCAGTTGGGGCACGCTCAACCCCTCCTCCACACGCCCGCCGTCCAAGCGCGCCTCGACCTGGACCGCGGCCACCTGGAAGAGCGTTCTGGCGGGATTGGAGACGCGCAAATCAACTACGGCGATGGAGTCGCTTTCATCGGTCGCGATGGTGCGGACCTTCAGGATTTTCCCATCCAACCGCACCTGGGAACCGCGGTTGAGCAGAATGGCCAGGCCGGCGACGGCGAGCGCGGCGATGAGTCCGAGAAGGAGATGACGGGCCAGCGGAGGCGGCGTGAATCGCCCCATCAACCCATGATCTCCCGCAGCTTCTTCAGGCAGAGATGGGACTTCTCGATCAGCGTCCCGTCGAAGACGTGCGTCTCCAGCCCCACCTTGCCCTTGTACCCGTCCCTGGCCAGCGCCTGGAGAATCGCGGGCCAATCCAGAAAGTCCGGCCCGATCACCAGCGCGCGGGCCTTCATCTGCACGTTGCCGATGCGTTTCTTGGGCAACAGGGCGTACCCGTCGGGGAATGGCTTCTCCCGGCTCATGCCGTTCACCGGGTCCCAGTTGATGCCGAAGCCCTTGCGGGGAACGAGCTCGCAGATGCGCTTCAGCTCAGCCGAGGTGGCCACGTTGCAGGAGCCTTCGTTTTCCACGAGCAGGCGGATGCCTTCTTTCGAGGCGATGGCGGCCATCTCGTCGAGCACCTGGGCGACGCGCGGGAAGACCGATTCGGGCTCGGCCACGCGGGTGAAGGTGAAGACCCTGATGTCGCGCACGCCGAGAATGTGAGCGGCCCGGATGACTTTGCGCAGGTCGGCGAGGCGGTTGTCGAACTGCTGCTTCTCGCGCTCCTCGCGCTTGGTTTTTTGCTCGGGGGTCTCCGTGCGCCCCCGCGCCGGTTCGGTGCCGGGAAGCTGGAACTTGAGCATGGGGGTATTGAGGAACGAGACCTTGAGACCGTTGGCCTTGAGGTCGGCGGCCAGTTCCCGCAGCTTGGGCTCCTCCATGTAGGCGTAAGTACGGCTTTCGCCGGGCACTCTGCGCAACTCCAGCCAGCCGATGCCGTATTGGCGGGCGAAAGCGACGGCTTCGGCGTGGGTCTTGCCCACCTCGTCGGTCAGCAGGCTGAGGCGGGAGAGGTCAATGCGCGAGCCCCCGAACAGCGATGGGGCGGCCAGCGGGGAAAGCAGAAACCGTCGGCGTAACATACTGGACAACAGTCTATCAAGGCTGGCGGGCCGGATCAGTGGGCATCGCGGCGCCCTGGCGCCATCAGGAAGAGAGCGCCGGCCAGCATCGGGGGCAGCGCCAGCATGGAGCCGGCGGCGAGCCCGTCGCCGGTCGGTTGCAGGGAGATCAGGTTCCAATACAGGGCGAAGACCACGATGCCCAAGGCGAGCAAGATGGCCCCGCCCGTATGTGGCTTCCACCAGGCGAGCGAGACGACGGCAAGGAAGACCAGGCCGGGCGCCGACTGCGCCAGCACGTCCAGGAGAGAGGCCGAGGCGGCGACGCCTGAGGCGAACCCGAACCAGGTCCAGAAAAGGGCCCAACAGGCCGAGAGAGCACGAGCAAAGCCGCTTTCCCAGACCTCGAGCGTTAGGGGCGGAAGTTGAACTCGCGGCACAGCTACCTCTCGCGGAATTGTAAGCCCCGTCCGCACCGGAGTCAATCAGAATCCGACTCGCGGGCGGCGCGGTTTGGGGTGGCGGAGGCTGGCTGAGGTCCGTCTCGGGTTTTCTCAGGTTCGTTCCAGATGGCTTAAGTTGCTGATTCCAAAGGCCAAGTAGGGTCGTTCCGTCATCCTCAGTTTTCCGCCTGGATCCGGGCCTGGCGGGGGCCGGGTTGCGGCGGGTGGAGTCGAGTTGGCGCGAGGCGATGAGCACGGTCATGGAATACACCCGGCGCAAGGGGTACGGAGCATGTTGGGCCGCAAGTGGTTGAAAAGAAGGAGAAAATATTGGTGTCCGGGCTGGGACCGGCAAACAGCCAACTCACATGATATAAAACTTTTATCGTAAATATCCTAAACTCATGGTACAGTGGCTGCATGGTCATCTTCGGTGCTTCTCTCTGTAGACAAATGGGAAAGTGGCTGGATGAACTGGGCCGTCCGGACAGGGAACGGCTTGTTAAAATCATCAAAGCCGCGGTGACGGAGCGCATCCGGCTGTCTGAGTGCTTAGGCCTGGCCTTCCCCGACCACGCGGATGCCAAGGCGGCGATGGGGGCATTCACGGCGTTCCGGAAGCGGGTGAACGACGCGGCTGAGCGGTTGGGGTGTGAGCTACGTCTGCATGTGGATTCGAAAAAGAAGAACCCGCCGGCGGAGAGGACGTGCTGGTTCACGGGGCCGGATGGGGCGCTGGCGCAGGCGGAGGATTATTCGCGCGCGGCAGCCGCCGACGTGGCGGGCACGCCGATTGAACCGCTGCGCGCCATCGCCACCACGGCGAGAGCGCTGGAGTCGGGCAAGCAGGTGGTGCGCTTTTTCGTCTCCTATGCACACAAGGATGAGGCCCTGACCGATCGACTGCTCGAAACGCTGGGCACGGAATTCGGCGCCTCGAAGCGATATGACCTGGACGTGTGGAAGGACAGCAAGATCCCGCTCGGTGAGAAATGGCACGAGAGCATCCAGCACGCGATAGCGGATTGCGACTTCGGACTGATGCTGGTGAGCCCGGCGTTTCTGGGGAGCAAGTACATCGGCGAGAGCGAACTGCCGCAATTCGTGGGCGACGGCCCGAACCGCAAGCCGCTGTTGCCGGTTGGCATCGCGGAGGTGGACTTCGAACGCCAGGATCTGAAGGGGCTGGAGGAGCGTCAGATCTTCCTCAGAAAGGGGCGGTTTTTCGAGAGGATGAGAACTTCGGTTGAGCAACGGGAGTTCGTCCACGAGCTGTATCAGAAGATCGAAGACCGGTTGACGAGTCATTTCGAGGCCCAGGCCCCTGCACGTGCTGCGGAGCCTGAGCCGTGCGTTTTCTGGCCCGAGGCGACGCGAAACTTCCAACGCACCAAGGGCCACCCCTTCACAATGAGAGATTCGGAGAGCCTCCAGGCGCCGCAGCGGGACGCGGAGTCCAGGGACGCGCTGGAGGAGTTGGAGGCGTGGGCCATGAACCCGAAGGGCTCGCCCTTTTTCGCTCTGCTGGGCGAGTACGGCATGGGAAAGACGACCACGCTGAAGCAGCTCACGAGGCGGCTGCTGGAGAGGCGCGCGGCGGGAGAGAAGGCGCCGATCCCGATCTACATCGACCTACGCGACGCCCCTGGAGGGAAGGAGTCGACGCCCTCCATCGAAGAGATGCTGGGCGCGGTGGTCCAGAGAGGCTGGAAGCTGACAGACCGCAGCGTTCGGGCGGAGGACCTGCTGCGGCTGGTGCGCGAGCAAGCGGCGGTGATCCTGTTTGACGGCTTGGACGAGAGAATCGTTCACCTGCCGCCGGACCGCGGGCGCGAGTTCATCCGCGTGTTGTGGTCATCGCTGCCACCAGGAGGCGCAACCGGACGGGGGAAGCTGCTGATCTCCTGCCGGTCCCACTATTTCCGGGATGTCTGGAGCCAGAACGCCATGCTGGCGGGCGAGGAGCGGGAGGGTTTCGACAAGAGCCGATACCCTGTGCTCTGCCTGCTGCCGTTCACGGAGGAGCAGATTCGCGGGTATCTCCGGGCGATGCTGGGCGATGAAGCGCGGGCAGAGGAGGCGATCGGGGTCATCGAGTCCATCCATAACCTGAGGGAGTTGGCCGAGCGGCCGTACCTGTTGGCGCTGATCAGCGAGCACCTGGGGGAACTGGAGGCAATGCGGGCGCGCGGCGAGCGAGTGAACGCGGCGCGGTTGTACGACCTGGTGGTGCGGTCGTGGCTGAACCGGGACGATGGGAAGCACCAGTTGGACGTGGCGCACAAGCAGCGGCTGATGGAGGAGCTGGCGGCGGCGCTGTGGCGCGAGGGCGTAAAGCAGTGGGACGCGGACCGGCTGGAGGAGTGGCTGGACGAGTACCTGCTGACGAACCAGAAGATGGAGCAGGTCTATCGAAACAAAGACCGGGCGGTGCTGAAGGAGGACCTGCGTACGGCGACGTTCGTGCTGAGGCCGGACAAGGAGGCCAAGCACTTCCAGTTCGCGCATACGTCGCTGCAAGAGTTTTTCCTGGCCTGCTACCTGGTCCGGGGCGATGGGCCGGCGCGGTGGCAACTGCCGGTCCCTTCGCTGGAGACGCTGGATTTCGTCGGGCAGCTTCTCGAATGGACGCCCCAGGCGGGGGTGCTACGGGCGATGTCGGAGGCGTTGGAGCAAGGGAGCGTGGCGGCGTTCCGCTACTGGCTGCGGGCGGTGGAGAAGGGCTGGCCGCTGCCCGAACCCCTGCCGCAGCGGGTGCGCATGGCGGGCGCGGACCTGGAGGGGTGGCCGATCCGCGGGCAGGGACCGGACCGCCCCCTGTATCTCGGAGGCGCAGACCTGCGGGGCGCGAAGCTGAGCCGGGCGCGGCTGGAATATGTCGATTTGAGCGGCGCGGATCTGACGGGCTCGGCGGCGCGGGACGCACTGTTTCTGGACGTGAGGGCGGCGGGCGCGCAGTGTGGAGAGGTGGATTGGAGCGGGGTGCGCTGGCGGGGCGGGTCGCTGGCAGGGGCCGAATTGGGGGGAGCGGATCTGCGGGGGTGCCAATGGGTGGATGTGGATCTGGAGGGCGCCGCTCTGCCGCCGGATTGGGAGCGGTGGGCGGCTGCCACTGGAGTGGCGCCGGCAGCCGATCCGGTGCAAGTGGAGGCGTGGGTTGAAAGCGGACATTCGGGCGTCGTGACTTCCTGCGCGTGGAGTCCGGACGGCGCGCGGGTGGTTTCCGGATCAAGTGACACCAGCGTGAAGATCTGGGACGCGGCCTCCGGCGCGTGCCTGCGGACGCTCTGCGGGCACGAAAGCCCCGTCACTACCTGCGCGTGGAGTCCGGACGGTGCGCGGGTGGTTTCCGGATCTTGGGACCACAGCGTGAAGATCTGGGACGCGGCCTCCGGCGCTTGCCTCTTGACGCTCTCCGGGCACGAGCATTGGGTGTCTTCTTGCGCGTGGAGTCCGGACGGCGCGCGGATTGTTTCCGGATCATATGACCACAGTGTGAATATCTGGGACGCGGTCTCCGGCGCTTGCCTGCGGACGCTCTCCGGGCACGGGAATGTGGTCACATGTTGCGCGTGGAGTCCGGACGGTGCGCGAGTCGTTTCCGGAAGCCGGGACAACAGCGTGAAGCTCTGGGACGCGGCCTCCGGCGCTTGCCTGCTGACGCTCTCCGGACACGAGAGCTTCGTCTATTCCTGCGCGTGGAGTCCGGACGGTGCGCGGGTGGTCTCCGGAGCTGGTGACCGGAGCATAAAGATCTGGAACGCGGTTTCTGGCGCATGCCTGCGGACGCTCTCCGGGCACGAGGGTCCCGTCTCTTCCTGCGCGTGGAGTCCGGACGGCGCGCGGGTGGTCTCCGGATCCGGGGACGACAGCGTGAAGATCTGGGACGCGGCCTCCGGCGCTTGCCTGCTGACGCTCTCCGGGCACGGGGTCTTGATCTCTTCCTGCACGTGGAGCCCGGACGGTGCGCGGGTGGTTTCCGGTTCTTTTGACGGCAGCGTGAAGATCTGGGACGCGGCCTCCGGCGCGTGCCTGCGGACGCTCTCCGGGCACGGGGCCTTGGTCTCTGCTTGCGCGTGGAGTCCGGACGGTGCGCGGGTGGTTTCCGGATCTCTTGACGGCGTGAAGATCTGGGACGGGACCTCCGGCGCTTGCCTGCGGACGCTCTCCGGGCACAAAGGTCCTGTCACTTCCTGCGCGTGGAGTCCGGACGGGGTGCGACTGGCTTCCGGATCTTGGGACAGCAGCGTGAAGATCTGGGACGCGGCCTCCGGCGCGTGCCTGCTGACGCTCTCCGGGCACAGGAGTCTCGTCCATTCCTGCGCGTGGAGTCCGGACGGGACGCGGGTGGTCTCCGGATCACAGGACACCAGTGTGAAGATCTGGGAC
>JACRBC010000096.1 GCA_016213245.1 Candidatus Solibacter usitatus
CCTGGGCCAATTGCCTCTTGGCCACCTGGTTCACGCCCATCGACGCTTGCGTCGTCACCTGTACGATGCCCCTCGACGGCGCACCCGGCAAACAGCTCGGCCCCCTCTCCGCCTTGACCAATTAAGTTAGCGCATATGGGGGGACGGGCAGAGGGTGAAGTTTACGGGGAAGGAGAGGGATGCGGAGACGGGGCTGGATAACTTTCTGGCACGATACTACTCGGCGGCGCAGGGGAGGTTTACGAGTGCGGACCCTACGGTCATAACTCGGGACGTCACGAATCCACAAAGCTGGAATAAGTACTCCTACGCGTTCAATCGTCCAACAGTCTTGGTCGATCCGGATGGCAGGTGGCCTGGATGGTACCACCACCAACTGATCGAACAACAGTTCAAAGCACAGCTTGGAAATCACGCGGTCCAGGTGATTCAGAGAGCCAGCGACTGGGTAGACAGCCTCCCCAACCAATTTCCGGGTCGTTCGTTCATGCATGCCATGAGCAACGGCGACATTGTTCAGTCCATCCAAGACGCACAACGCGAAACAGACCAGTATGTCGACACGGAGATGAAAGCCGCAGTAGATCAGCAGATCAAGTACGAAATGGGTGGTGGCAAGGGGTTTGGCGACGATGCGCTTACGCGCTTTGGTCATGCCCTCCACACAGTACAAGATGCCACATCACCGCAACACAGAGGCTATCAGCCGTGGTACGGCCTCAACGACGTTCGCTCGATACTTCATAGTCGCCGAGAGGAGCGCAGCACCGTATCTAGGGCAGCGGCGGACATGGAGGCACGGTACAACGCCCAAGTTGCCGCATCGCAGCTCTGGATTCGATTCCAGGCTGCCGTAACTGCCGAGCGGCAGCGGAAGCTGAAAGAAGAGCAGGAGCGAAGGAAGAAAGAAAACCAAGAACAGTGATACGCGAAGCATACACCCGCGCCAGAAGGAGCCATGTAGTCGCGAGGATCTTGCCAATCTCAGCATTGGTGGCTGCCCTCCTACTCCTTTGTAGCCGTTTGTTCGACTGGATCGGGTTCTTGGTACTCCTGTATCCGGGTGAAATATTGGGGCTTCTGATCACCGGCGGACATGGTGGCACGCGTGCCGAGGAAAACCTAGCGATGGCCGTGAGCCTTGCTGTCAACACAACGGTCTATTCGCTGATCGGAACGACAGTGGTGTCCGCAGCCCGGGCTCTGCGGAGACGGTGATGTGTTGCTGCGATTTGATTCGTGGGTTTACCGGCAAGGAACGGGATTCAGCGGTAAGCCTCCTTGCGGTTACGGACGCGGGTGACTTCGATGGAGTCGCCGAGGTCGCAGCGGTTCTGGCTGCGCAGGAAACACCGGGCGCAGTTCGGCGCGGGGCAGTGCGACCGAGACCTTGTGGGTAGTCAGAACCGGATCCGCGGCAAGGTGCGACGTTACGTAACGGTGAACTGCCGGGCAGTCCCGGCTCGTCGCGGGGCCGGCCAAGCGGTGCCGGCGAGGAGTTCCGGGAAGCGTCGCGGAGGAGCAGTCCCCACATGCTCTTTGAGGCGAGTGTCTGGACGATGAGATCGGCGGTCCAGCGGGAGCGCCGTTCTCTGCGCTCGGGTCACCGGCTGGCGAGGAGCGTGCCGAGGGCGAGCACTTTACGCTGCCTCGCGCCAGGAATAGCGATGATGGAGGCCGCCCAGCCGGGGGCAAGTGGTCATGGGGGAGTCCGGTGACGGCCGGTGCTCAATTGGCCGGCGATTCGGTGTGTCCTTACCGAGGCCAGTAGGCAATGTAATCACGGACCAGGCGCCGCAGATGCTGTTCGTTCAGGGGGATCACGTGGTCCAGCAGCTCGCGCCGGCAGCTCCCGACCCATCTTTCAGCGATTCCATTCTGCCAAGGCGCCCGGACACTGGTCCGTTTGGGTTTCAGGCCGGTGGCTTTCAGAAACGCGACGACACCGGCACCGAACTTCGAATCGCGGTCGAAGATGGCGTAGCGATACGGCCCAGCATCGGGGAAGGCCTCGCGCAATTGCTGGACGACCCACTCCGCGGCGGGATGGCGGGTTACGTTGAGGTCGAAGGCGGCGATCACTTCGCGGTGATTGGCGAGGAAGGCCAACCAGCTCTTCTCCGGATCGCCGCGGCGGCGAACCTGCCGAAGATACCGGGCGACGCCCGGTTCGGAGACGGCGAAGCCGAGCTTCTGAAGTTCTCCGTGAATCCCGGGGGCTCCCCAATGCCGGTTCTCCCGCGCCAGCCGCCGGATCAGCGCCCGGATCTCGCCGGTGATCTTCGGCCGGCCGCCGCAGGGCCGGGATCGCCAACGCCAGTAGAGACGAAAACCGGCGCGGCGCCAGCCGATGACAGTCCCGGGTTTCACGATGACGAAGACATCGGCCCAGCGGGACCAGGAGCGGCGCAGGGCGAGGAGTTCGAGGGCCGTGCCGCTCCGGCTCCGGAAGAAGACGCGGACGGCAGCGCCGATGGCGAGGATGAGTTGCGGCACGAACTGACCTTGTAGCATGGCCGGACGTGGCTGCACGCGAGGCCGGCGGGTGGCCCGCTGAGGGCAGCCGTATGTCAGAATCCGGGGGCACTGTCAAGCTGCATCGCGGACTTCGACGGTCATCTGCTTGCCGAGGGCGGCGAGCGCGGCCTGGATCTTCTCCGCCTTGGTGGCATGCTCGGGATCGAGCATGCGGCGGATCACCCTCTCGTGGAGCCCAAGGCGGCGGGCCAACTCGGAGTTGTTGACTCGCTGATCACGCAAGGCCAGGTAGAGCGCCAGTTTCGGCGCCAGCCAAAGGGGCACGGGCACCAGGCGCTGACCGCGCTTTGCGGATGAGGGTGTTGGAATCTCCTCCCGGAGGGACAAGCGGATGGAGAGATCGGAGGCGAGAGCATCCATGGCCTCTTCCATTGCCTCGCGATCATCCTTGCCGTCGGTGGCAACGCGGGGCAGATCGACAAACTCGACCAGGACACGGCCATCTCTGCCGGCCGTGAATTTCGCGGGATAGCTAAACACGGACATACGTTCGCCTCCTACAGGTCACGCGGATCGATCTTCAGATCCCCGCACATCCTGGCCAGCAGGTCGCGGCCGATCTCTTTCTTTCGATCCTTGAGGGTGGTGAATTCGCCGCCAAAGTAGAGGCGGCCGTGGCTCCCTTTTCCCTTGCCGGCCAGGAATTGACAGGTGACGTTTCGACTCCGCGCCAACTTCCGGACTCTGCGCTCGAATTCCGCGCCCTTCACGACTCCAGTCTCGGACAGTTCTATCCGAGTGTCAACCGCCGCCCGATCACGAATGAGCGAAGCCGCGGATTGCCGTGGATTCGACCAGCCGTTCCTGCGTGACGCCATTCAGCGATCGGAGCGAAGCGGGGCTGGCTTGCCGATTGCCGGGCTGGCGATCGGAATGGTGGAGGGCGCAGGCGGGCGGCGGATGGCGCGGATGGACTCGGAGGGTTGGGGTTCGGTGGGCGGCGGGGGTTCTTCGGGGACGCCGTTGTCATCGGGGCCGGGGGGGAGGAAGGTGAGCTCCCAGAAGGAGCGTCCGTGGATGTAGAGGCGGACGGTCTGGCCGGCGAGGGTATCGGTTTCACCGGGGCCGAGGCCGAGGACCTGGGGGTAATAGCCGGGGCCGTAACCGATCTCCGCGGCGGACATGAGGCGGGAGGGGGAGAGCCAGCCGGCGGGGTCGGCGAGGTCGGCGTTGGCGGAGATGTAGATGCCCTCCTGGGGCCAGCGGGGGGCGCAGCAGGCGCGATTGAGGAGGACGACGTAGGACTCGAGGTAGGAGTTCCAGTGGATGGCGGGGCCCCAGAAGGAGTCCGTCCCGGAGTCGCGCCAGTTGACACGGGCGGGGAAGATGGGGGAGACGCGGCCGCCGAGGCCGGGCTCGCTCCACATGCCGTTGAAGTACTTGAAAGCGGCACCGGCGGGGCGGTGGCGGTCTTCGAACTTCAGGCGGGCGATGGCGACGCCCTGTTCGGCGAGGGGACCGGCATAGTTGGTGAAGAGGAAGTAGAAGTACCGGCTGTCGCGGTCGAGGATGACGGAAAAGTCGCCGTGGCCACCGGCGAAGAGGGCGTTGCCGGCGTGGCAATCCGGCGGGCCGCCGGAGGCGAGGACGAGGCCGAGGTCCTGAAAATGGTCTCCGCCGTCATAGGAGACGACGGCGCCGATCTGGGGGACGGCGATACCGGGGCCGCAGACGCTGAAGTCCTCGTGGTGGTACCAGCCGTAGAGGGTCCCGCCGCCGTCGAGCCAGACGGATTCGATCCAGATGGGGTAGTGATCGCGAGGCTCAACGACGACCCCGGTGGGGCCGGAGAGGCTGAACTGATCGGCGCCGCGGAGGACGACGGGCTCCATGCCGGTGGAGGTGAAGTAGCTGAACCGGCCTTCGCGGACGACGGCGGGGCTGTTGCCGTCGACCAGGGTGAGGATTTCGCGCGCCGGAGCGGAGCGGAGCTGGTATTTCTGGGCGGAAACCGGGGCGAGCGAGAGGACGAGCGCGGCAAGCGGCACGAGGCCCAGTCTTGGCATCCTGTCGTTAGTAGACGGCACCGGCGATCTCCGGGGTTACAAGATTCGGCTCTACAATGGAGGCGCATGGCGGAAAAACCGTTCGACGAGCCGCGGCTCAGGCTGAGCCGGATCTACACCAAGACGGGCGACGAGGGGGAAACGCAACTGGCGAGCGGGGAGCGGGTGAGCAAAGACGCGGCCCGGCTGGAGTGTTACGGGACGGTGGACGAGTTGAACTCGCTGGTGGGGCTGGCGGCGGTTTCGGCGGGAGAGAGGCCGGAACTGGGGGAGCTGGAGGCGATGCTCAAGCGGGTGCAGCACGAGCTGTTCAACCTGGGATCGACGCTGGCGACAGCTCCGGGAAAGGCGCATGCGCGGCAGGCGCGGATCACGGACACGGACGTGGCGCGGCTGGAGGCCGAGATCGACGGAATGAATGAGGCCCTGGCTCCGCTGCGGAGCTTTGTGCTGCCGGGGGGGGCGCGGATCAACGCGGAGCTGCACGTCTGCCGGACGGTGTGCCGGCGGGCGGAGCGCCGGCTGGTGTCGGCGAGGCGCGAGGAGGAGATGGACGCGGTGGGGCTGCGCTACTTGAACCGGCTGAGCGACGCGTTTTTCGTCTGGAGCCGGTGGGCGAGCATGCGCCTGGGGAAGGAAGAGACGCTGTGGTCGCCGAACGAGGCGGCGAGCGGGCGGGGCTCCTGAGCGGCGCGGCGGAGGGTTTCCGCCAGGGCATTACCGCTCGATCCGCGCGGGGCGCTGTTTTTCGACGACGCGGTAGCGGCGGGGGCGCGCGGGGCTGCCGCCGGAGAAGGCGTCGTCGATGACGGCGGCCTGTTCCTGGGCGTGGCGTTTGCCGGAGCCGGTGGAGGTGGCGGCGGCTTCGGGGCGGCCGGCGTAGCGGAGGCTGCGGCGGGTGGAAGCGAGGATGGGCTCGAGCTTGTCGCGGACGAAGAGGAAGGGCCCCTGGTTGCGGGGTTCTTCCTGGACCCAGACGACTTCGGCGGTGGAGGGGTAGCGCCAGAGGGTGTTTTCGATCTCCTCGGCGGGCCAGGGGTAGAGCTGTTCGAGGCGGACGATGGCGGCGGTGGAGGCTTCGCGCTGCTCGCGCGCGGCGAGCAGCTCGTAGCAGATCTTGCCGGAGCAGAAGATGACTTTGGAGACGCGGTCCGGGGTGGCGGGGCCGGAGTCGCCGATGACGGGCTGGAAGCGACCGTGGGTGAACTCGGCGAGCGGGCTGACGGCCCTGGCGTGGCGCAGGAGGCTCTTGGGGGTGAAGAGGACGAGGGGCTTGCGGAGGCCGCGGCGGTCGTGGCCGCCGTACATCTGGCGGCGCAGGAGGTGGAAGTACTGGGCGGGAGTGGTGACGTTGGCCACCTGGAGGTTGTCCTCGGCGCAGAGCTGGAGGAAGCGTTCGATGCGGGCGCTGGAGTGCTCCGGGCCCTGGCCCTCGTAGCCGTGGGGGAGGAGCAGGACGAGGCTGCTGGGCTGGCCCCACTTGGCCTCGCAGGAGGAGATGAACTGGTCGATCATGATCTGGGCGCCGTTGGCGAAGTCGCCGAACTGGGCCTCCCAGAGGGTGAGGGTGAGGGGATCGCCGAGGGAGTAGCCGAACTCGAAGCCCATGACGGCGTACTCGGAGAGCGAGCTGTCGACGACTTCGAAGCGGGCCTGCTTGGGGTCCAGGTTCATCATGGGGGTGTAGACCTGGCCGGTCGAGTTATCGAAGTACTCGAGGTGGCGCTGGGAGAAGGTGCCGCGGCCGCTGTCCTGGCCGCTGAGGCGGACGGGGGTGCCCTCGAGGGCGAGGGTGCCGAAGGCGAGGGCCTCGCCCAGGGCCCAATCGGCGGGGGCGCCCTTGAGGATGTCCTTCCGTTTTTCGATGAAGCTCTTGAGCTTGGGGTGGAGGGTGAAGCTCTGGGGGAAGGTGGTGAGGCCGTCGACGACGCGGCCGATGAGGGCTTCATCGACGGCGGTGCGCGGGCAGACCTGCGGGAGCTTGTCCTCTTCGTAAGCGGTGACTTCCTGGAGCTCCCATTTTTCGCCCTTGGCCTGGGCCTCTTCGTGGGCGGCGTTGAGGGCGTCCTGGATCTGGCGGCGGATGCGCTCGACGGCTTCCTTGCTGACGGCGCCCTCATTGAGGAGACGGGCGGAGTACTGCGAGCCGACGGTCTTCTGCGTCTTGATGACGCGATACATGAGGGGCTGGGTGTAGCTGGGGTCGTCGCCTTCGTTGTGGCCGTAGCGGCGGTAGCAGATCATGTCGATGACGACATCCTTCTTGAACCGCTGGCGGTAGTCGATGGCGATCTGGGTGGCGCGAACGCAGGCCTCGGGGTCGTCGCCGTTGACGTGGAGGATGGGGGCCTGAACGGTACGGGCGACGTCGGTGCAATAGGTGGAGGAGCGGCTCTCGTCGGGGGTGGAGGTGAAGCCGATCTGGTTGTTGATGACGAGGTGGAGGGTGCCGCCGGTGGCGTAGCCGCGGAGCAGGGAGAGGTTGAGGGTCTCGGTGACGACGCCCTGGCCGGCGAAGGCGGCGTCGCCGTGGACCAGGACGGGCATGACCTTTTCGCGGCGGGCGTCGCCCATCCAGGTCTGCTTGGCGCGGACGATGCCTTCGACGACGGGGTCGGAGGCCTCCAGGTGGCTGGGGTTGGGCGAGAGCGAGACCTTGATCTCGCGGCCATTGGCGGTGCGCTGGATGCCGGAGGCGCCGAGGTGGTACTTGACGTCGCCGGAGCCCTGGGTGGCCTCGGGGTCGACGTTGCCTTCGAACTCGCCGAAGACCTGGGACATGGACTTCCCGATCAGGTTGGCGAGAACGGTGAGGCGGCCGCGGTGGGCCATGCCGACGACCACCTCCTGGACGCCCGAGTCGGCGGAGCGGTTGAGGCACTCGTCGAGGACGACCATGGCGCTCTCGCCGCCTTCGAGCGAGAAGCGCTTCTGGCCGACGAAGCGGGTGTGGAGGAAGTTCTCGAAACTCTCGGCCTGGAGGAGGCGGAGGAGGATGCGGCGGCGGGCGGTTTCTTCGAGCGGCCAGTTGTTGGCCTGGGGCTCCATGCGCTCCTGGAGCCAGCGTTTTTCCTCGGGGTGCTGGATGTGCATGTACTCGCAGCCGATGCGGCCGCAGTAGGTCTGGCGGAGGGTTTCGAGGATCTGGCGGAGGGTGGCGACGGTGGTGGGTCCGGAGGTGGCGAGGTTGCCGGTGATGAACTCGCGGTCGAAGTCCCAGATGGTGAGGCCGTAGGAGGCGGGGTCGAGCTCGGGGTGGTAGCCGGGCTGGACGCCGAGTGGATTGAGGTCGGCGATGAGGTGGCCGCGGACGCGATAGGCGTTGATGAGCTGGAGGACGGCGGCCTGTTTGGCGATCTCCTCCATGCGCTTGTCGTCTCTGGAGCCCGAGGTGGCGCCGCGGCGGTCGACCTGCCAGCGGAAGGGCTGGTAGGGCATGCCGGTCTGCTCGAAGATCTCGTCGTAGAAGCCGTCGCCGCCCTCGAGAAGGGACTGGAGCTTACCGAGGAAGACGCCGGACTCGGCGCCCTGGATGACGCGATGGTCGTAGGTACACGACATGGTCATCACCTTGCAGATGCCGAGCTGGGCGCGGAGGTCCTCGCTGACGCCCTGGAACTCGGGGGGGAAGTCGATGGAGCCGGTGGCGATGATGGCGCCCTGGCCGGGCATGAGGCGGGGGACGCTGGCGAGGGTACCGACGGTGCCGGGGTTGGTGAGGGAGACGGTGGTGAGGCGGAAGTCCTCAGGCGTGAGTTTGGCGGTGCGGGAGCGGGTGACGATGTCGTCGAAGGCGGTGAGGAACTCGTAGAAGCCCATGGCGCCGGCGTCCTTGATGCCGGGCACGAGCAGGGAGCGGTGGCCGTCCTTGCCGGCGACGTCGACGGCGATGCCGATGTTGATTTCGGGGCGCACGAGGCGGTGGGGCTGGCCGTCGACCTCGGCATAGGCGTGGTTGATGCCGGGGACGTGCTTGATGGCTTTGACGACGGCCCAGGCGATCAAGTGGGTGTAACTGATCTTGCTCTTGCCGTGGAGGTCGCGCCAATGGTTGAGCAGGCGGCGGTTCTCGTCGATGACCTTGACGGGGATGGTGCGCTGGGAGGTGGCGGTGGGCACCGCCAGGCTGGCGGTCATGTTCTCGGCAATACGCGCCGGAGCGCCCTTGAGGGGCACGAGCTGTTCGGCGGGGCTGAGGGTCAGGGCCGGAGTGAGGGTGGGTGTGGCGGCGGGCTGGACGGCGACGGCGGCCGAGACGGGCGGGGGGGTAACCTCTTCGACTGGGGATTCGCTCTCGAAGACCTCTTTCCAGCTTTCGTCCACACTGCGGCGGTTGTTGACGAACTCCTGATAGAGCTCTTCTTCCAGCCAGGAATTGACGGTGACACGCGGTCGTGATTCGGTTGACATGGTGATACGGACGGCGGGGTGGCTGCGGACGGCGCCCTGTCTAGTCTTCAGTTTATCTCCCTTTGTTTTGATGCACGGGGCCAGGGCCGGGGTTCTCAGTACAATGCACCTATATAGTATGCGACTGCTGGTGTTTTCCGATATCCACGGCGACCTGAGGGCGCTGGAGCGGCTGATGGGGATGGAGGCCGACGCCTACGTGGCGGCGGGCGACCTGGTGACGTGGTCGCGGGGGCTGGACGCGGTGGGGCCGGTGCTCCAAAGGCGCGCGCCGCGGGTGTGGGTGCTACCGGGCAATCACGAGCACGCCAGCCAGACGGCGCGGTTCTGCGAGCGGTACGGGCTCCATGACCTGCACGGCAAGTCGTTCGATTTCAACGGGTGGCGGGTGGCCGGGTTAGGGCACTCGAATCCCACGCCGTTCAACACGCCGGGGGAGTACAGCGAGGCGGAGTTGGCGGAGCGGCTGGCGCCGTTTGCCGGGCTGGAAAAGATGGTTCTGGTGTGCCACTGCCCGCCGTGGGGGACGGCGCTGGACGAGGCGGCGCCGGGGCGGCACTTCGGGAGCCGGGCGGTGCTGGAGTTCATCGAGAGGAACCAGCCAGAGTGGTTCTTCTGCGGGCACATTCACGAGGCGGAGGGGCGGGAGGCGCGGATGGGGGCGACGCGGGGGGTGAACGTGGGGAAGGATGGGTACGTGGTGGAGCTGGATGCGTCACCGGCGGCGGCGAGGCCTTGAATGGAGGGACCAATGGGCATGACGCGGCGAGCATTTTCCCGGTTGAGTCTGGCGGCGCCCTGCTTTGCGCAGCCCGGCGGCGCGGCCCGCCCGCCCATCCCGGAGCCCCATTTTCCCGACCGCCTGCACCAGTTTGTGTGGCGCAATTGGGAGCTGGCCAACACCGGGCGAATGGCCGAGGTGGCCGGCTGCCAGCCGCGGGACATCCTGAAGACCGGCGCGCGGATGGGCCTGCCTCACAAGCCGGCGCTTACGGCGGACCAACTGCGCCGGATATACATCACGGTGATCCGGCAGAACTGGCACCTGCTGCCCAACGAACAGATCATCAAGCTGCTCGGGTGGACGGCGGATCAACTTGCCTTTGTGCTGAAGGAGGACGACTTCCTCCAGGAGAAGGTTGGGCCGAAACCGGACTGCCCGCCCGTGGCGTATGCGGCGCCGGACGCGGCAGCGCGGGCGCGCGCCGCCGAGATCCAGCGCTCGCTCAGGAGATGGCTCGGCAGGGAACTGTCCGCGCCCGGGGAGCCGCCGTTCGATTTCGTCCGCCAACTCAGCCAACGTGAGCCGGCTTCGAGCGGCGGCGAGGCAGGCGAAGGGGCTGGACGCGAGGCGGTATTCAACCAGCGCTACATCTACCCGTTCTTTGCGCTCTACGGCGACCCGTTGCTGGAGACGGAAGTCGACCCGCTGCCGGACGGATATCTGGAGAAACTGGCGCGCACCGGCATCAACGGCGTCTGGATGCAGGCGCTGCTGAACAACCTGGCGCCCTCGAAGCTCTTTCCCGAGTATGGCAAGCGCAGCGAAGAGAGACTGGCCAACCTCAACCGGCTGACCGAACGACTCGCCCGCTTCGGCATGAAGGCGTTTCTCTACCTGAACGAGCCGCGCGCCATGCCCGCGCCGTTCTTTGCCGGCCGCGAACACTTGCGCGGCGTCTCCGGCCGCCACGGGCTGAACGCCATCTGCACGTCCGTCCCGGAGGTGCGCGAGTGGATCGCCGACTCGCTCGCTCACATCTTCGCGCGCGCCCCGCGCGTAGGCGGCGTGTTTACCATCACCGCTTCGGAGAACCTGACCAACTGCCACTCGCACAACCAACCAGGCGGCTGCCCACGCTGCTCGCAACGCAAGCCGTGGGAGGTGATCGCGGAGTTGGTGGATACGGTCCACAGCGGCGTGCGGCGCTCCAGCAAGGATGCCGAAGTCATCTCCTGGGATTGGGGTTGGAGCGATGAGCTGGCGAAGAACCTCATCCCCTTGCTCCCCAAAGGCAGCGCGTTGATGAGCGTGAGCGAGTGGAGCGCTCCCATCGAGCGCGGCGGCGTCAAGTCGAAGGTGGGTGAGTACTCGATCTCCGTGGTGGGGCCGGGACCGCGCGCGACGGCGCACTGGGCGCTGGCCCGGCAGTCGGGTGTGCGCCCGTTTGCCAAGACGCAGTTCAACAACTCCTGGGAGATTTCGGCCGTTCCGTACATTCCGGTGCCGAACCTGATCGCGCGGCATTGCGCCGGGCTGGTGAAGGCGGGCGTGAGCGGCATCCAGGCCTCCTGGACCGTGGGCGGATACCCTTCTCCCAACCTCGATGTCGCCGGCGAGTTCTACTTTTCGCCGGCGGCGGAGCCCGCCGAAGTGCTGGAGCGCGTGGCGCGGCGCCATTACGGCCCCGAAGCGGCCCCGCTGGTGCTGGAGGCGTGGAAGGCCTTCAGCGATGGGTTTGAGGGGTTCCCATACAGCACGGTGCCGGGCTACACGGTTCCGACGCAACACGGGCCGGCGAACCTGTTGCGGTCGAGGCCCACGGGCGTGCCCGCGTCCATGATCCTGTTCCCGCAGGACGACATGAAGCGATGGGTGGGGCCGTACCCGCCGGCTGTGGCCCGGGACCTGTTTGCGGAGGTGGCGCGGAAGTGGCAGCCGGGCCTGGCCGCCCTTCAGAAAGCGATCGGCCTGGCGCCCGCGCACAAGCGTAAGGCGGCGGCACTGGACCTCGCCATCGCCGAAACGTGTTACCTGCACTTCCGCAGCACGGCGGACCAGATCGATTTCTACATCCTCCGCGATCAGCCCCGGACCGCGGAAACCGTCCGGAAAATGCGCGCCATCGCCGAGCGGCAGCGGGACTACGCGCTGCGGATGTACGTGCTGGCGCGGAGGCACTCGGTGATTGCCTTCGAGGCCTCGAACCACTACTACTACCGCCCGCTGGACATGGCCGAAGCGGCGATCGCGGCCGAGTATCTACTGGAACACGACCTGAAGGCGGCGGGCTGAGCCGGGCCGGCGGATTGAGCCTGGGGACGTGAGGAACTTCCGCGTCCTGTCAGTTACTTGACGCGACGAGATCGGCGGGTTCGGTGAGGAGGATGCGGCGGGCGCCGACGTAGTTGGCGCGCCAGTAGGGGTCGGTGAAGAGGGGGCTGACGGAGACGGGCCGGCGGCGGTTGGGGGCGTGGAGGAAGGCGCCGTCGCCGACATACAAGCCGACGTGCCAGCCGCGGCGGCGGTTATTGAAGAAGACGAGGTCGCCGGGTTGGAGTTCATCGCGCTCCACTTTGAGCCCGATGTTGAACTGGGCGGGAGCGGAGGAGGGCAGGGAGACGGGGAAGGTGGACTGGTAGACGTAGCGGGTGAGGCCGCTGCAGTCGAAGCCGATCTGGGGGTTGGAGCCGCCGCGGACATAGCGTTTGCCGAGCTGCTGGTAAGCCACCGAGAGCAGGGCGTCGGCGCAGCGGGGGCATTGGGAGGCGGCGCGCGGCGGGGGCTCTGTGGGCGGGAAAGCAGGCAAGAGATAGGAGGGCAGCGGGGGGATGGCGGCCAGGAGGGGGCTGACGGCGAGCGGCTTTGCGGGCGGGCGGCGTACGGCGGCGCGCCGCACGGGCGTCTTCCTCACGGTCGGACGCGCAGAAGTCTTCACGGGCGCGATGGCACAGAGCGAGGGCGCGGCCAGGAGGGCAAGAGCACAGATTGATGCGACCTTAGCCAAACTTCCATAGTCTATACAAACTTGGCCCGCTCGTGGGGGCCGGGGCGGGGTTGGGTGCTTAACCGGATTGGGGATCTCGGCCTGGCACCATGTTGTAGGCCTGCGCCGGTGGCAGACTGTGGCGAATGGTGCTTTCCAGGCCGACCAGGGCGGGATGAGCACGCCGGGGCAGATTCTTCCGGAATCGGGCCGA
>JACRBC010000091.1 GCA_016213245.1 Candidatus Solibacter usitatus
CAGCGGCAAGAATCGCACGCTGGGGCTGATCGTCTCCAACCTGGAAAACCCCTTCTTCGTCGACGTCATCCACAGCATGGAGGAGGAGGCCCGCGCCCGCGGCTACGAACTGCTGGTGGCCAATACCGGCTACGATCCCGAGCGCCTTAAGGCCTGCGTGCGGCTCATGATCGGCCGGCGCCTGGGAGGACTCGCCCTGGTCGTCTCCGAGATGGACGCCGAGCTGCTCGACGAGCTCGCCGAACGCCAGGTGCCCACCGCCGTCTACGACGTCGGCACCCCGCGCGAGAGCCTGATCAACATCCGCGTCAACTACCGCAAGGCGATGCAGCGCATCGCCGAGTATCTCCACTCGCTCGGCCACCGGCGTCTGGCCTTCATCGGCCACCACCCCTCGCTCGGGCCGCTGAACGACCGCCGGCAGACATTCGTCGAGGTGATGGAACACTTCGCCCCTCACGTCGAGTTCCGCGCCGTGGCCGACAGCGACGGATTTGAGGGCGGCCGCCGCGCCGCCCGCGCCCTGCTCTCGGGCGGCTTCACGCCCACCGCCATCGTCTGCGTCAACGACTTCATGGCGGCCGGCGTCCTTCGAGAGCTGCGCGCCTACGGCCTGCGCGTGCCGCTCGACGTTTCGGTGACCGGATTCGACAACATCGCCCTGGCCGACGTGGTCACGCCTCCGCTCACCACCGCGCACATCGCCCGCGACCTCATCGGCCGCTGGATGTTCCAGACCATCACCGCCGAAAACGCGCTGGCCTCCACCGGGCGCGAGATCCTGCTGGAGGCGGAGCTCATCATTCGCGACTCCACCGGCCCCGCGCCGGCCTGATCGCGCCGCCGGCCGCTCCGAAGCCTGCGGCGCGGTGACGGAGGACCCGATTACTCTTGATCGCTTGCTGGAGGCTGGCCCACTCAACCTTTGCCCTGCGTGCCATCTTATGCCGCCTGCCGTGGCGCCAGAAGCAGATGCGGCTTGAGGGCGAGTGTGTGTGCCCACATGGCCATTGCGCCCCTTGTGGGCGTAGTCTAGACTGGCTCCTTGGAGCGACATCAGGAGCGTAGGAAATCGGTCGCCTGCATGGGCTTCCGGAGGTGAGAGGATGCGCATACAGGGGACGCTCGGAATGCTCAAAGCACTGCCCCTACTTCTATCTGCCTGCTTGGTTTGCCAATCTGAAGAATTGCCAGTTGCCATTGTTAAGACACCCTCCGGAATGCTCAGGCTATCCGAGTTGAGGTTTTATGTACGTTCCGAAACAACTGGGCGGCCGGTCCCGCTGATCTCTGGCCGCATCGAGGATTCCACTGGCCAGGACTGGATTAGTATCACCCTGAGGCTGGAGATCAGCGGCAAAGCGGACGGCTTGAATGTGAAAAGGATCGCCGTAGTTAGGACGGGGCGCGTGCCAGCAAACCGTTGGGCGACGTTATGGGCGAAGCTGCCAGCAGACTGGCCAGCGATCGATGCAGCGACCGTCCAAGCAGAGTGGGTTGAGGGCGAGTTGGATGGCCCCAAGCCGCGATTGAACGCTGGAATGTCTCAGGTCCCAATCGCCGTCGATGAGGGCTGTTATATAGATCTGCTTGCGGCGCTGACAGAATCTGGAATTGCTCTTCGCAAGAAGATGGACGAGTTGATTCGCTATCAATGCGTGCACTTTGCGCGCGATGGTGCCACCGTCGAGAAGCTCTCGGAGAGCAATGGGCGGGTGTCCATCCGTGTTGTCGAGTTGGATCAACCAAAGATTGAAGGCTATGTCCCAACTGGGTGGATCCGTGCCCCGGAGCGGAAGAGCGCGGAAAAGGACAAGTGAGGCGAGGTGTGACCATGCTGAGCGAAGATGAGTTACACCAGATCGGCGAGGAAATGGAGCGGCGAGCCAGCGCTCGCAGGATGAAGCGCAACGGCACAATCCTGAAGGCCGGTGGCGTGCTGTTACTGCTGGTCATCGTGGTGTTCGTGGCGCTCTTGGTTTTGTCGCGCGACGAACCGCGCGGCGCTCTGATGGGGCAGCGAATCACGGCGACGGGGGCGGTGATTGAAAACGGCAGCATGACGTTCTCCGGCTCGCACTACGTCACCGTCTTTTCGGATCGCCGCGAGATCAAGTGCTACACCGAGCGATCCGCCCCGGTGGGCGCTGAAGTCACCCTCGCCGGGACAGTGGTGGGCTGGACTGACGGAGTCGGCGGCAGCCTGCGCCCTTGCGCCATCATCCGCTGATCTCACCGCCGCACGCAGTTTCGCGCCACTACGGCCGAGACTACTGTGGTGCCAACGCTCTTTAGTGGTGCGCGAGCCCACGCGGGCCAGGGTGCTCCAGGCCGCCGCCGCGCTCAAGTACTACCCGAACATCCATGCCCGCGCCCTGGCCAGCGGCAAGAATCGCACGCTGGGGCTGATCGTCTCCAACCTGGAAAACCCCTTC
>JACRBC010000097.1 GCA_016213245.1 Candidatus Solibacter usitatus
AGCACCAGGCGATTCTCCTGCAGCGACTCGGCCTGAAGCTCCCCACCAGCATCGAAAACGCGGACTTGTAGTGAAGACTTCGCTACCTCCGCGTTGCAGGTAAAGGACTTTTCAGCGCAACTGCGGAAGTTGGGCTAGCGATCAACCGACCCGATGCCGGGAGTGTTGGGAGAGGATTTCTACCTCGCCCACCCCATCTTCTTCAGCGTCCCGGCGGGCTCCTTGTCGTCGAAGAAGGGGAATGCCTCCACCTGGCGGCCGCGGTCGATGGCGACGGCGTAGGGCGGGTCAGTGAACTTGAACCTCTCCCGCAGTGAGGCGGCGTCGGGGGAGAGGCCGGCGCGCAGTCCGGTGTCCCGGAGGAAGCCGGCGCCCCAGTGGGGGTTGACGGTGGGCACGGCCACCAGTTTCACGTCTTTCCAGGCCATTTTCTGCAACGCCTGCGCACCGGCGAAACAGTGCATGCACTCCGGGTCGAAGAAGTAGACCAGGACGCGCCCCTGTTTGAGCGACAACGGCGCGCCATCCACCGTGATGCTCGCCGGAGCCTCGATTCCGGTCTGCCTGGCGGCGGTGACTCCGTACAGCACGCCGGCGAAGACGGCCAGCGCGCCCAAGCCCATCAGCGCCTGCTTGTAGCTCTCTGACTTGTTGGCCCACAGGCCGGCCAGCAGGGCGGCCAGCAGCATCAATCCATCGCCGATGAAGAAGCCTGGCCCGACGACCCGTTTGAGCCACGGGAAGCAACTGCAGTCCTCGCCGGTGAGCCGGGAATAGTTGACGCCCATGTAGACCATGAAGGCCACCAGCAGCAGCCCGCATAGCCAGGCGCCCCATCTGCGCCAGCGGGGGACCAGGATCAGCAGGCCGGCCCAGGCCTCGGTGACGCCGGTGACCAGTGCTACCGCCATGGCGATTTGGGCGGGGAACAGCATCTGGATCATGCGCTGCTCGGTGGCCAGCGGATCGATCAGCTTCCATAGACCGGAGACGAGAAAGAGCAGCGCCAGCGCTCCGGCGCATGCCCAGCCGGCCCACCCCTTCCAGACCTGCACCGGCAACGGTGCGGCGGAGTCGCCCCCCTGTGCCATACTGTCTTCCATGCAGCCTATTGTAGCCCTGGTAGGGCTCATCCTGGCTATAACTTCTTTCAACCCGGCTCTTGCCCAGACGGCTGATCTGATCGTTGAAAACGCGACTATTTACACCGTCAACGGCGCCCGGCCGAAGGCGCGCGCCCTGGCCGTGAAGGACGGCCGGATCCTCGCCGTGGGCGGCGGCCTGTCGGAATACGCCGGTCCAGCTACCCGCCGCATGGACCTGCGCGGGGCGGCGGTGATCCCGGGCCTGATCGACTCCCACGGCCATATGCGCGGCCTGGGGGCGCTGCTGGAGTCGCGCGACCTGCGCCGGGCGGCCACGATCGCCGAGATTGCCGGCTACGTCCGCCAGCAAGCGGCATCGCGGCCGGCGGGTGAGTGGATCACCGCCCGCAACTGGGACCAGGCCAACTGGGGCGATCGCTTCCCCTCTGCGGCCGACCTGGACGCCGCCACCACGGCGCACCCGGTCTACCTGACGCGGGTGGACGGCCACGCCGGCTGGGTGAATACGCGCGCGCTGGAGCTTACCGGCATCGGGGACGGCACACCGGACCCGCCCGGCGGCCGCATCCTGCGCGACCCGGCCGGCCACGCCACCGGCATTCTGATCGACCGCGCGCAGTCGCTGGTGGGGTCGAAGATCCCGCCGCCGTCCGATGCGCAGATCAAGCGGCAGCTCGAGCTCGCGGCCCGCGAGTGCGCCCGGCTGGGACTCACCGGCGTGCACGACGCCGGCGTCTCGGCGCGGGAATTGCGCGCCTACCGCGAACTGATCGCAGAAGGCAGGCTGCCGGTGCGCGTGTGGGCCATGATCGGCGGCGACGGCCCGTTGTGGCGCGAGTACCTGGCCAAGGGGCCGGAGACGGGCGGCTATCTCACCGTACGCGCCATCAAGCTGATGGCTGACGGCGCGCTGGGTTCGCGCGGCGCGGCCATGTGGCAGCCCTACAGCGACGACAAGACCAACAGCGGACTGCTGATCACCTCCCGGGAGACCATCGAGCGGGTGGCGCGCGAGGCCGCCGCCAGGGGTTTCCAGGTGTGCACGCACGCCATCGGCGACCGCGCCAATCGCACGGTGCTCGACGCCTATGCGGCCGCGCTGGGCGGCAAGAACGACAAGCGGTTCCGCGTCGAACACGCCCAGGTCCTCTCTCTACCCGATTTCAAGATGTTCGCCGCCAACTCCGTCATCGCCGCAATTCAGCCGGCTCATGCCACCTCCGACATGCGCTGGGCCGAGCGGCGGCTGGGACCGGACCGCATCGCCGGCGCCTATGCCTGGCGCCGTTTCCTGGCGCTCGGCGTGCCGGTGGCGAACGGTTCGGACTTCCCCGTGGAAGAGCCCAACCCGATGCTCGGGCTCTACGCCGCCTCACGCGCCAGGACGCCGCAGGCCAGCCCCCCGGCGGCTGGACGCCGGACCAGCGCATGAGCCGCGAAGAGGCCCTCTCTTCGTGGACGCTGGCGGGCGCCTACGCCGCCTTCGAAGAGAAGCTGAAAGGTTCGCTGGAGCCGGGTAAACTGGCGGATTTCCTGGTGCTGGACCGCGATATCATGACGGTGGCCCCGGCCGATATCCTGTCCGCGCGCGTCAAGATGACCTTTCTCGGCGGCAAACTCGTGCACGAGCTCAAATGACCGGCCTTGTCCTCGCCCTGCTGCTCCTCACCGCCGCCGCGGAACCGGACTTGCGGCCGGCGACGGTATTTGACGACGAGGTCGCTGTCGCCCCCTCCCGCTTCCGCACCCTGGACATCGACCTGCCGGTGGAGCCCGGCCGCATCATCTGCACCTACGAAGTGCTGGAGGGCGGTTCCGGCGTGCGGCTGGTGTTGTTGAAGCGCGAGGACGCCGCCCGCTGGCTGCGCGGCGAGGCGCACACCATCGAGGCGTCGACGCCGTTTGCCCGCTCCGGCGCCATCTCCCACCGGCCTGCGGAACCGGACCACTACCAGCTTGTGCTCGACAACCGGCTGGAGGGCCGCGGACCGGCGCGCGTCCACCTGATCGTGCGCATCGCCTACAACGACGACACCACGGGCCCGGTGCGCCCGGCCGACCCGCGGAAGGGGCAGATCCTGGTCTGGTCGTCGCTGGGGCTGTTCACCGTCGCCGCCGTGTATGCCGGGGCGCGCCTCAAGCACGCGATCGACCGGGACTGAGGCGGCGGCTCCGCCCGCCGCTCCTGGCTGCCAGCAGCGCGCAGGCGGCTTCCGCTGTCATCACCGCCACCGGGCCTCCCGGAAAGCCTCGCGGATCCCGCGTCACAATCGCATCACAACGCGCCGCTGCCGCCGCAGAGGCGGTGACAGCGTCCTCGAAATCCGGCCCGGGGTTGTCCATCGCCGAACGGATCACGTTGCCGTCCACGGGCGCCACCTCGAAGAGACCGAGCATCGCGCCCAGCACGCGTCTCGCCGATTCTTCACCGGCGTGCTTTCGCAACAGAGAGTGAATGGTCGTGACCGCGTGTGCGGCAAGCATCCCTGCGGCGGCGCCCCGTTCGACGGCGGCCCAGACTTGCGCGCTCCAACGCAAGTGAGGTTCTCTCTCCAGAAGTACGTCGAAGACGATATTGGTGTCGAACAGGAATCGCCTCAACGGTACTTCCGTTCCGGGTGTCTCTTGTGCTCTTGCGGCTCTGCCTTGGTCCCCTTCAAGACGCCCATCGCCATTCTTAACACGGGCGGGAGATCCTTCGCCTCAGCCGGTTGCGAGACCACACGCAGATACTCCTCAACCAACCGCGAGACGGAGGCGCCCCGCCGCTTCGCGTAGCGCTTGGCACGCAGGATCACGGTCTGGTCGATACTGAGCGTGAGCTTCGACATCGTACGTATTGTACATCAGATCTTATACGTATGGAAGCTAGCGGCGCTCGGCCGTCCCCTTCGGCCGTTTCCGGATCTCCTCGGGGAACTCCGAGGCGGGCGAGCGGTCCGGGCTGCGCAGATTCTGCTGCCCGCCCCGGTCGCGCTGGAGCGGGATGTTCATGCCGCCGGTCTCTTCCAGGATGTCGAAGAGGCGCTGGCGCATCTGTTTCACGATGCCGGCATGTTGCTCGCTGAAGATGAGGTTGCGGCTTTCGAGCGGGTCCTCCCGCAGGTCGTACAGCTCGTCGAGGTCCCACAGCCCCTGGCAGCGGATGAACTTGTAGCGGTCGCCGCGCAGGGCGTGGATGGTCGGCGTCTGCGGGAAGCTGCGCTCCCAGTAGTATTCGTAGAGCAGCTCCTTGCGCCACTCGGCCTGTTTGCCCTGCGCCAGGGGAAGCCAGCTCCGGCCGTCCAGCCCGCTGGGCGCCGTCGCGCCGGCGGCGTCGAGCACCGTGGGCATAATGTCGAGGTTGGCCACCACCTGGTTCACCGTGCGTCCGCCGCCGAAGAGCTCCGGGCAGCGCGCCAGCAAAGGAACGCGCATCGATTCCTCATAGGCCGTGCGCTTGTCGATGAGGCCGTGCTCGCCGAAGGCGAAGCCGTTGTCGCCCATGTAGACGACCAGCGTGGAGTCGAGTTCGCCGCGCCTGTTCAGTTCGCCGAGCACGCGCCCGACGCTGTCGTCGACGCCCATCAGCGTCTCGGCGTACTTCTTGTAGTAGCCGGCGATGTCCAGCTCGGAGTGATACGGGTACTCGACGCCGTGCCAGGAGTTCCTCTGGTTCCGCACCCACATGGGGCGGTGCTGCGCCATCTCGCCGGTGGCCGCCATGGTGGGCGGATAGACGAAGCGGGCGTCCTTGTAGCGGCCCTTGTGCCGCGCGGCCGGCTCGAATTCGGCGTGCACGGCTTTGTGCGACAGGTACATGAAGTACGGCTGCTCCTTCGGCAGCATGCGCAGCCAGTCCAGCGCGTAATCGGTCAGCTCGTCGGTGATGTAACCCTTCTGCGGCACCTTTCTGCCGTTCACGTTGAGCCCGTTCGGATTCGGCAGGTAGGCGCCCTGCCCGCGGAAGCTCACCCAATGATCGAAGCCCGGCTTGGGGTCGTCGCTTTCAGCGCCCATGTGCCACTTGCCGAAGAAGCCGGTCTTGTACCCGGCCTTCTGGAGGTGGGACGGGAAGAAGACGGTTCCCTGCGGGATGGGCGTGCTGTTGTCCACGATGCGGTGCCTGTGGGCGTAGACGCCGGTGAGGATGGACGCCCGGCTGGGGCTGCACAGCGCGGTGGTCACGAAGGCGTTCTTGAAGTGCGCGCCTTCGCCCGCCAGCCGGTCCAGTTGCGGCGTCTCCAGCCAGGGCTGCGCCTTCAGAAAGCCGAGCGCGTCGTAGCGGTGATCGTCGCTCAGGATGAAGATGACGTTTCTGCGCTTCTTCGTTTGCGCTCCGGCCAGCGCCGCGGCTCCAGTTAATGACGCCAGAGCTTCTCTCCGGTTGATCATGTCGCCTCTTTCTACGGTTTCACCACGGCGCCGTCCATGGTCCTGTCCAGCGTATACGCTCCGCCGCCCGGGAATGCGCCCAAAGGATGCTTGGCGGCGAGTTTCTCGTCGATATCGATGCCCAGCCCAGGCTTGCCTGAACCATACAGGTAGCCCTTGCGGATCTCCGCGCACCCCGGCAACATTTCGCGCACCAGCGGAGGGAACCTGTTCTCTTCCTGGATGCCGAAGGCCGGGCTCGAGATGTCGACATGGTAGGCCGCGAGCTGATTCACCGGATCGTTCTCGCCGCCCTCCTGAAAGGCCGTGCGCACGCCGAAATTCTCGCACAGCACGGCCAGCTTCCGCGCCGGCGTGATGCCGCCGATGGCCGACACACGGCAGCGCGCGAAGTCGATCAGGCGCTCCGAGATCAGCGGCGTGTATTCGAAAGGGTGCGAAAACACCTCGCCCACCGCCTGGGGCGTCGTGCAGTTCTGCCGGATCTGCCGGTACCAGGCCAGTTGCTCCGGCGGCAGGACGTCCTCGATGAAGAACATCTGCAGCGGTTGCATGCGGCGGCAGAACTCCACCGCGTTCATGCCCGACAGGTGCGAATGCACGTCGTGCAGCAGCTTGGGCGCCGCGCCCACCTCGCTGCGCACGCGCTCCATCAGCCGCGGCACCTGGTCGACGTACTGCTCCTCGTCAAACGCTGGTCCATCGCTCCCGCCTTCCGGCCGGCTTCCCTGCCCCTTCGGGATGAAGCCGCCGCCGCCGTAGGCGCCGAACTGCACGCGGACGTGACGGAAGCCGGCGGCCAGCGACTTCCGCACGCTCTCCACCGCGGCTTCGGGCGTCGCGCCGCCGGCGTGGTCGTAACAGGGAACGGCATCGCGCACCTTGCCGCCGAGCAGTTCATACACCGGCATACCGGCGCGCTTGCCCTTGATGTCCCAGAGGGCCATGTCCATGGCGCTGAGCACGCTGTTGTTGATCGGGCCGTTGCGCCAGTAAGTGCGCAGGTGGGCGCTCTGCCACAGGTCCTCGATGCGATCCACGTCCCTGCCGATCAGCCAGGGGATGAAGTGTTTTTCCAGCGCGGCGATGACGGCGTGCGGCTGGTAGTGGTTGCCGGCAGTTCCGAGGCCGTACAGCCCCGGTTCACTGGTAAGAACTTTCAGGAAGGCCCAGCGGTAGTTGCCGCCGCCGTTGGTGCCGATGACTCTGGCGTCCTTCACCGTCAGCGGGGGCAATCCATTCAGCCTCCGCGCCAGGGTCGCCGCCGTCAGGCTGCCAAGGAGAGATCTACGTGTCATGCAGGCTACATTACCGAAAGCGGGGCTCACTTGCCAGCGGGCGGGCTCAATGGCCCATGGCTACTCCGGTTTGTGCCGCTCCCGCTCCAGGAACTGCCGCCGCTGCTCCTCCGAGTAGCTGCGATTGAACGATGCTCCATAGCCCGTCGTCTGCCGGTACACGTACCCCTGCCAGGGATCGCGGCCGTCGATGCGCGGGTCGCCGGTCTGCCGCAGGTACGTCTCCAGTTGGGAGCGCAGCGCGGCCATCGTGTCGCGGTGAGCCGCCGACTCCGCCAGGTTGTGCGTCTGGCCCGGGTCGGCGGCCACGTCGTACAGCTCCTCGGCCGGGCGCTTGCCGAAGCAGAGCTGGAACTCGCGGCTGTAGCGCCGCTGGTTCTCCGGCGCCAGCATGAAGTCCTTGGCCGGGCCGCCGTCCACATCGCCGTGGAAGGTCTTGTTCGAAGAGACAAAGTCCGGCCCGCCGGTCGGCCAGCGGCCGGGCGCGAAGTTGCGGATGTAGAGATGGCCGGGCGTGCGGATGGCGCGCGATGGATAGCCGGCGCCATCGGGGCGGCACATGGTGTGGCGCTCGATGCCGGTGAACACGCGGTCGCGGCGCGGATCGATGGTCCCCGACGCCGCTGCTTCCAGGACAGGAAGCAGGCTGCGGCCCGTCATGGCTTGCGGAGGACTGATGCCGGCGGCGTCCAGAAACGTGGGAGCAAAATCGACGTGGCTCACCATGTCGTCCACCACGCGCCCGGCTTGGACACGAGCGCCCCAGCGCACGGCCAGCGGCATCCGGACGCCCCAGTCATAGAGCGTCGTCTTGGCGCGCGGAAAGGGCAGGCCGTTGTCGCTGGTGACGACAACCAGCGTGTTCTCCAGTTCGCCGCTGGCCTTCAACACATCCAACATGCGGCCAAGCTGCGTGTCGAACCACTCAATCTCATTGGCGTAATCCAGCAGGTCGGAGCGCATCTCGGCCGAGTCCGGCAGGAACGGCGGCGCCGCGACATCCTCCAGCCGCTTCCCTGCCCTGAGGCCCAACCCGCGCCCATAGGCGCGATGCGGTTCGGTGGAACCAAACCAGAAACAAAACGGCGCGCCGCCGGGCCGCTGTTTCAGAAAATCCTGAAAGTTGGCGGCGTAGTCGCGCTTGTCGATTCCCTCCGGCACCCCGCCGCCGTGCGTTCTCCCGTTGTATTCGCGCCCGGTGGGATTGCGCGCCAGCCCGCCCGCTTTCCAATCGCCCGGCCCCCAGCCCTTGCCGCTGTAGCCGGCATGGAAGCCGCTGTCTTCGAGCAGGTGCGTGAAGAGCGGGTACTTGGCTGGAATCGTCCCATAGAGCACGCCCGCCTCCTCTACCTGCCACATGTGCCGCCCGGTGAGCACCGCGCTACGCGACGGCGTGCACGACGGGGAGGCGCAGAAGGAGTTGCGGAAGAGGACGCCTTCGCCGGCGACGCGGTCAAAGACAGGCGTACGGGCCAGGCGGTCGCCGTATGCGCCGGCGTGGGCCCAGGACATATCGTCGGCGATGGCGAAGAGGATGTTGGGCCGAGTTGGCGGACGCCTGCCGCAACCCGCGGCCCCCAGTACCAGCGGCCCAAGAGACGATTGCAGCGCCTGGCGCCGTGTGAGAGCAGCACTCATGATGAGCGCCATTATGGCAGATCAGCCTTTGAAATCCCCGATGGCCGCCACCGTCTCCTCCACCGCCGCCTGGTCGTGGGCGGCGCCCACGAAGGCCGCCTCGAATTGCGAGGGCGGCAGGTAGACGCCGCGCTCCAGCATGTGGTGGAAGAAGGCCTTGAACCTGCCCGTGTCCGCCGTCCTGGCCGTCTCCCAATCGGTCACCGGCCCCGTGCCGAAGAAGAAGGTGAACATCGACCCCACACGGTTCACGGTGACCCCCTGCGGCGCGGCGGCGCAGATGCGCGCGGCTGCCTCGGAGATGCGCGCATACACGTCCGGGTGGGTCTTGAGATGCCGCAGCATGGCGAGGCCGGCGGCCACCGCCAGCGGATTGCCCGACAGCGTCCCGGCCTGATAGACGTTGCCTACCGGCGCCACCTTGTTCATGACGTCGGCGCGGCCGCCATAGGCCGCGATGGGCAGCCCGCCGCCGATCACCTTGCCGAACGTGGAGAGGTCCGGCCTGATGCCGTACAGCTCCTGCGCCCCGCCGAAGCTCACGCGGAAGCCGGTCATCACCTCATCGAAAATCAGCAGCGCGCCGTACCGGGTGCACAGAGCGCGCAGAGCCTCGTGGTAGCCGGGAAGCGGCGGCACGCAGCCCATGTTGCCCACCACGGGCTCGATGATCACCGCGGCGATGTCGCCGCCATGCGCGGCAAACGCGGCCTCAAGCGCGGCGACGGAGTTGTACGGCAGCGCCAGGGTCGTCTTGGCGATGGCCTCCGGCACGCCCGCGGTATCGGCGATGCCGAGCGTGGCCATGCCGCTGCCGGCCTTCACCAGCAGCGAATCGACGTGGCCGTGGTAGCAGCCCTCGAACTTCACAGTCAGCGTGCGGCCGGTGAAGCCGCGGGCCACGCGCAGGGCGCTCATCGTCGCCTCGGTGCCGGAGTTCACCAGCCGCACCATCTCCATGGACGGCACGGCGGCGCGGATCTCCTCCACCAGCTCGATCTCGCGCTCGGTGGGCGCTCCAAAGCTCGTCCCCGATTGGAGCACCGCGCCGACGGCCTCCATGACGGGCGGGAAGCAGTGGCCCAGGATGAGCGGTCCCCACGAGCCGATGTAGTCGATGTAGCCGTTTCCATCGGCGTCGAACATGCGGCAGCCCTCGCCGCGGCTCATGAACCGCGGCGTGCCGCCGACGCTGCGGAAGGCCCGCACGGGGGAGTTCACGCCCCCGGGAATCACTTTACTGGCGCGCTCGAGCAGCGCCTGGCTCCGGTTGGTAATCACTGCGTTATCATCCTTCCTTCACCACGCGGCGCCCGAGCATGGCGCCCATGACGAGCTCCAGCAGCGTGCCGTTCAGATTGTCGAGCAGGCGCCGCTTCAAACCAAGGTAGCCCTGCTTGCCGGCGAACAAATCGTCGACGATCTCCATCATGCGCGGGCTGCGCCGCATCAGCTCGATCATGCGCGCCGGGACGCTGGAGTAAAGAAACTTCTCCATGAAGAACCTCCTGGCCACGCCGGCGCCGAGCGCCAGGTCCTCGACAAACTCTCCATCGAGCAGAGTCCGGTAGTGCGCAGGCTTATGCGCCGGCGCGTGGCGGTCGTCGAGCAGCGTCTGCGCGGCCAGGTCGCCGGAGCGGATGGCGTAGTACAGCCCTTCGCCCGTCACCGGATCCACCAGGCCGGCTGCGTCTCCGGCCGCCAGCCAGCCCTCACCGCTGACGCGGTTGCGCGCCCACGCCGGGCGCTCCAGCGCCGGGATCGTGTGGCCGAAGAATGTGGCGTCCTTCACGGGGATGCCTTGCGCGGCCATGTATTGTTCCAGCCGCGCCCGCATCCGGCTGGCCGGCTCGCCCTTCCCGCAGATGCCCACCGACAGGTGGCCGCAGCGCGGGAACACCCAGATGTAGCCGTGAAAGCCGGGCAGGAAGTGGATGTCGGCGCGGTCGCGCTCCCCCGGCGCCCAATAGCCGAGCGCGCGCATGGTGTCTGCGCCGGACCACTCGGTGCCGACGTTGCGAAGGGAGTTGCGCGCACCGGTGGCGACGACGACGAAGTCCGCTTCCAGCGCGCCGCGCGTGGTGCGCACGGTCCAGCCCGAATCGCGGCGGTCGAGCCCGGTGACGCGCGCTTTTTCGATGCGCGCGCCGGCCGAGGCGGCGCGCTCCAGCAACATGCGGTTCAACTCCAGGCGCGAGTAGATCAGCATGGGGTGGCGGAGCCGCATGGTGACCGAGCCGCCGCGCGGCTCGGTCATCCTAGTCTCGGTCACCGTCTTCTTGGCAGAGGCGTTGTCGAGCAGGAACGGATAACGGCTGTAGGCCCTGTAGGTGACGCCCCCGCCGCACGGTTTCTCCCAGGCGAGTTTCTCGTCCAGAATCACCGTGTCGAGGCCGGCCGAAGCCAGCCGTTCGGCAGCCATGGATCCCGCCGGCCCTCCGCCGAGGACGGCGACCCGCTTCACTTCTTCTCCGGCGCCTTGCTGGTCCCGACGGGAGGATGATCGGCCGGCAGCGTGCCCTGCGGCGCTCCGCTCTGCGGCATGCCGCTGTTGGGCATCACCATGCCGCCGTGCGGATTGGCCCCGCCGGCCGGAGGAGTCGCGGCGGGCATTCCACCCGGCATTCCACCCTGCATGCCGCCGGTGTGCGAGCCGGCGTCGGGCTTCTTCTTCACCACCCACTCGGCGCCCTGCTTTTCCAGCGTGTAGGTCATCTGCATGCCCGCCGCGGCGTCGCCGCCTTTGGGCTTGAAGGAGACCGTGGCCTGGGCTTCATTGTCCTTGAAGGTCACCGCGGTGACGCTCACGTCCATGGCGGTGACGTTGAGCCCAGCGTTGGTCGACAGGTGCTTGATGACGCCCGCCTTGACGGCGTCGTTGGTCTGGAGATTCTTCTGGCAGGCGGCCATCAAGAGGGCGGCCAGCGGGAGTGCAAGTTTAAGCAGCTTCACTCTTCAATTATAACCGCCCTACTTGAGCGATACAGTGACCCTCTGCCGGCTCTCCCGGCCGCCGATACGCAGCACCACCGGCACCTCGGACCCTGCGGGCGCATCCTCCGGCACCTTCAGGTTGAGTTCGAGATAGCCTGCCGGCTTGCCTGCCGCCGCGCCGCCATAGTAGATCTCGCACGGCACGCCGCCGATGAGCACTTCCATGCTGGCCAGCGGCTTCGGCAGGCTCTCGGTGGCCAGCCGCCCATCGACACCCGGAGGATCGGTCTGCCCCTCCCCGCAGGCCTGCAACACGATGGGACGCCCGCGTTCGGCCGGATTTTCGGGGCCGTTCCCCGTTCTGTCTTCGTTCTGCGCTTTGGCCGCCCCCGCTCCCGACGGGTCGTTGGTGAACAACCCCGGCATGGTCTCAAGTACCGGCACTTCGATTGCCGCGCTCTTCTGGCCCGCACGTGAGACGACCACCGTGGCCAGTCCGCCCACGGCTGTGCCGAACGGGATCAGCGCCTGAATCTGCCCGCCGGCCACTCGTTCCAGCGGTGCAGGCAGCCCATTGACCAGGACCTCGACCTGCCCCAAACGCACGGGCAGGACCCCGTCCACGGCCGAGGCGGTAGTGGTCCCTGCCCCGCCGAAGCCCCCTCCATTCAAGATCACCGGCAGCCCCGGCGACACGCCTCCGCCGAGCCACTCGGCCGCGTGCAGCACCTCGCGCAGAACGGGAGGCGAGGGCAACCTCACCATCAACGTCACGCTCAGCTTCAAAGGCGCGCCGAGCACCGGCGATGCCACCTCGACCTCAGCCTCGTACTGCCCGGGCTCCATCCCCAGCGCGTCGGCTGTCAGAATCAGTTTCCCGGCGTTGTCCGGATCCGGCTTCACGCTGAGCCACTTGCCTGGAGGCGTCACCCGCAGAACCACCGGCAGCACGCCGGCGCTGCTCGACATCTCCACGAACTGTCGCCGGACTGGCTCCGACCCGTTCAGTTCGACCTCGAACGTCACCTTCCCCGGCTTCAGCGCCAGGCTCGCCTCCAGGCCGGTGAGACGCGCCAGAAAAGCGTCGGACTCGCCGCCGCCGTAGCCCTTGTTCATCCCGGCCAGAGTGCCGCCCAGCCCGATCGAATCCGTCGTCCCGGCCAGCCAGATGCCATCCGAGCCAACCACCATCCCGCCCGGCATCTCGATCCCGCTTCCACCGATTCTGGTGGTCAGAATGTAGCCCGGCGGAATTGTGCCCACCTTGGCCACAATCAAATCGCTGGCGCCGCCCGGAAGGTCCGCGCTCTGCCCCCCGGTCACCGGAAAATCCGCCGACGCTGTCAGGCCCGCCACGGTGGCGAACCCGTCTCCAGCAACCAGGTACCGCGCTGAGTCGACGCGCGTTCCCCCCAGAAACGTAGAAAACGCCAGGGTCCAGTCTGCCGCGTTGAACCGCGCGACAAACGCGTCGTAGTCGCCGGCGTTTTCACGTTGCGGGGCGCCCGGCGTGGTCGGAAAGTCCTTCGACTCGCTCGTGCCGGCCACAGTCAAGCCGCCCGCGGCGTCGAGCCCCATCGCATAGATGATTTCGTCCCGCTCCCCTCCGAGATAGGTGGACCGCAGCAGGGACCTGCCGTCCCTGTCCAACTGCATCAGGAACCCGTCGCTCAGCAAATCCCCGCCCGCGTGGAGCACGCCCCTCTGCTGAGGATCGGCGCACAGGGCCAGAATCGTGACGCCCGTCAGGTCCTCGGAGAACTGCGCCCACGACTCGCCGCCGTTGGTCGAGCGGTACACGCCGTCGTCGGTGGCCGCATACATCACGCTCGTCTCCTTCGGGCTCGCCAGGAACTGGTAGACGATGACGTTGGACAGGCCTTTCACACTCGACCAGGAAACGCCCTTCGACGTGCTTCTGTAAGAGCCGCCGTACAGCGACGACGTGAACAGCATCTGCGGGTCGCGCGGGTCCACGTAAACCGCATAGTAAATGTCGTCCGACGGCAGATTCAACGGCGTCCAATTCATCCCGCTGTCGGTACTGCGAAACACTCCGCCGTAACCGGCCACGTAGGTCGCCGAGGGCTTCACTGTGACGTCGAAGTCAATCCCGATCATGTATGGGAATGGCAGGCCTTTGTTGCTCTGGGTCCAGTTCTCGCCGCCGTCCCAGCTCCGGAAAACGCCCACCGAACCGGTGGTGGCGATCATCCGGCTGGGATCGGCCGGGTCCACCGCCAGCGCCCACGGGTACTTGCCGAGTCCCGCTCCGCCCGACGTCCACGATGCGGCCGCGTTCGTGCTCTTGAGAACGCTGCCGCCCACGGTGAGCGCGAACACGGTGGACGGGTTCTTCGGATCGATGGCCATGCTCTGCACCTGCGAGTTCGACATGCCGGCGTTGGCAGGCGACCAGTTCGCCCCGCCGTCGGTGGTCTTGAAGACTCCTCGCATGGTTCCCGCATAGAGAACCAGCGGATTCGAGGGGTCGATGACCATCGCCTCAACCGGCACGCCCCGCATCCCGTTCGACCTCGGACTCCACACCACCCCGCCGTCGGTGCTCCGCCACATTCCCGCCCCACGATGCGACGCCTGCCACGACTTGGCCATCGGCAGGTCGTAGGCGGTGGCGGCCCCAGCCAGAACCAGCGTCCCGTCGGCCAGTTGCAGAATCGCCCGCCCCTCCACGACGCCATCCCCGGAGAGCACCGTGCTCGACACAAACTTCGAGCCCGCGGCGTCGATCCGCGTCACAATTGCCCCCGGTCCCGATCCGAACGCCGCGCGCGCCTGATAATCGGCGGTAGGGAAGGCGTCTGACGCCGTGTAGCCAGTCACGGCGGCCACGCCGGCGGCATCGACTGAAATCGATTTCAGCATGTCGCTATACTGGCCGCCCAGGTACGTGCAGTAGATCAACGTCGCGCCATCGGAACTCAGCTTCGCCACGAAGCCATCCGAATTGCCGCCCCCATAGAACCTCTGCGCCGCCGAATCGGTGGTGGGCAGATTGGCCGACGAGGTCGTTCCCGCAACGTAGATTGCGCCCTGCGAGTCCACAGTCACCGCCTCGATCACGTCCAGCTTGCTTCCGCCCAAAAAGGCCGTCCAAAGCACTTTCGAGCCGTCCGGAGAGACCTTCTGCACGAATGCGTCGCCGCGCTCCTGCGAGACTGCGCCGGCCGTGGCCTTGAAATCAGGCGAGGTGGAGCGCCCCGCGAGAATCAGGTTCCCCGACTTGTCGCGTGCCAGTGCCCTGGCCTCGTCCACCCCCGTGCCGCCTGCATAACCTGAAAGAACGATCAGCGGATCCACCACCACCGTGCGCCCGCGGTCATACGCCCCCGTCTCAAAGCCCGCCGTCCCATCCTCGTTGATGCGGAACCGGACGTCCACCGATTCCCTCCGGCCGTCACTCGCCACCTGATACGCCAGCGGGCGGCTTTGCCACACGCCCCCGTTCCCCAGCAAACGCCCATCGCCGCCGATTCGCCAGCCTCCCGCCGCCATCATTCTCACCCGGCCAAGATCGGCGCCGGGAGCCACAATCACGTCATATTCCAGCAAACCACCGCGCCCATAATACCGAACGTCGATGCCTTCATAGATGGCTCTTTCCCACACTTCATCGAATGCAGGACCACCCCAGGCTGGTAGCCCCGCGGCGTCCACTGTGAAGCGATAGCGCCTTCCGCCCGAATTGCCGGCGCTCAGAACACTATTTGGCGACCTCCCGGCAAACTCCACGCGAGCCGCCGGTCCCGCCGCCAATTCCACGCCGCCGGGCCGCAGGTGGATCCGCATGTCCCCCGCATAGCCCGCATAGCCGCCGTCCACTGGCTCGAAGCTAAACCGCCGTGCCTCGCGCCCCAGCCGTTGCGCACCCCCCGAACGCACCGCGAACACCTCAGCCCGGTGTTGGCGGAGCAGCGCGCGAATGTCTCCGGAATGAGCGGCTCGCTCCAGTTCGACACTCTTTTGGGCGAATGCCGGAGAGCAGAGAAGCGCAAACAGGCCGATTATGAAGTGTCGCATGAGGACCTCCGCCCTGGACCACTTCCGAGAGCTGCCGCTTATTATGCCACATGTTGGGCCGAGTCAAGCAGAGATTTTTGTGTATTTGAAGAAAATGAGGCTAAGGCATGGCGGCCGCCAGCCGCTTGCCCTGCTCCGCCGGATCCTGGCCCTGCGGTACGTTCGTCCACCCCGCCACGCGCGCGCCCTTGCGGAAGATGCACATCCGGCCCATGTAGCGGTCCTCGGTGACGAAGCCGTCTTCCAACCCTGCCGCTGCTCCCGCCGGAATGAACCGCTCCTTCAACTTCGCCATCAGCGCTTTGGCCGCCTCTTCGGACTCCTCCGTCACAATGAACGCCTTGCCCTGCTCATACAACGCCAGGTAGCCGCGTTGCAGCATCCGCAGGCCCAGCACGCTCTGCGGCACCAGCCGCGGCGAGCCCGCCTGCAACTTCTCCTTCGGAAACCAGCCCAGCGCCGCCGGCGGCTCCACCGTACCCGGCAGGCCGCGGGCCAGCGCCAGCGCGCCGGCTCTCAGCGCCGCGCTGTGATCCCCGTCCGGCTCGGCCGCGATCTCCCCAAAGTACTGCCCCTTTACGAAGATCGCCTTGCGCGGCGTCACCTGCCCGCCGGCGGCGATCTTCTCCGCCGGCAGCCGCGGATCGATGTTGCCCGTGAACATCCCGTAGGCCAGTTCCGCCGACTGGAATTCGCTGACATCGACGATGAAACTGGCGGCGCCCAGCTTGCAGGTCACCCCGCGCATCTTCGAAAACCCATACAGGAAATACCCCTCCGAGTTCCCGTTCATGTACTCGTACAGCGTCTCGCTGTCGTATTCCCTCGCCTTGCCTTCCTGAACAGAGCCTTGCACGGTGGAGCAGTCCGGAGACTGCCCCGCCGCCATCACAGTCACGAGAAAGACCAGGGCCGCTTTCAAGCGAACAACTCCTGCGCCCGCGCCACGCGCTCGGCCACGCGCACGCCGTTCGGGCAGTGAACGGCGCAGCGGCTGCAATCCGAGCAGTTCGCGCTTTGCAGCTTCTCCGGCAGCGCCAGGTAGTTTTCACGCCCCAGGGCGAACTCGCCGTAGCCCTCGGCATAGCTGACGTAGCGGATCAGGTCGCTCACCGGGAGCCCCTGGGAGCACTTGCCGGAGCACGAGCCGCAGAACCGGCAGTAGAGCGGCGAGATGAACTTCAACTGCGCCGCCAGGACCTTGTCGTCCAGCTCCTTCTTGTAGCCGGCGCACACCGCCTTGAAGTTCTCGTCCAACTGATCCAGGTCCATGATGCCTGGTATGGACGTGTGGATCGACGGCCGCCGCACCGCCCACTTCAGCATCGCGGCGGGCGCGCCCTGCCGGCTCATCTTCTCGTGCATCGGCGTGCCCGGCTTGGCCGTGCGGAAACCGCCGGCCATCACCTTCATGGCCACCATGCCGATGCCGGCCGCCGATGCCTTGTCAATCAGCGCGTCCAGCTCCGGATCCATGGTGAAGTTGTAGCTCAGCAGGATGACGTCGGTCCGTCCCTTCTCCATCAGGAACGGAATCATCTCCTTGTGCCCGCTGTGGAAGCTGACGCCCTTGAAGCGCACCTTGCCGGCCTTCACCGCCTCGTCCTGCGCGTCGAACAGCTCGTCGGGACACGCCGCGGGGTTCGATCGCGAGTGCAGGTACCAGACGTCGATGTGGTCGGTCTGCAGCTCGCCGAGCGTCTTGTCGAGGTTCGCCACCGCGTCGGCTTTCGTCTTGGCCGGCGTCTTGCTCGTGATGTGCAGCTTGTCGCGGCGGCTCTTCAGCGCCGCGCCCACCATCCGCTCGTTGTTCCCGTTCTGGTAGCCGCGCGCCGTGTCGAACCAGTTGATACCGGCGTCGGCCGCCTGCTCGATCACCGTCGGGTCGGAGGTCGTCATGCAACCGAAGCCCAACACCGTCGGCGTCAACCCGGTCTTGCCCAGCTTCCGCTTGGGCATCTCCAGCTTGTCCGGCGCGGCCCCGGCCGTTCCCGCCCCCAGCAATCCGATACCGGCGCCGAGGAAGCCACGCCGTGAAGCTTGATTGAACATACAAGTTTCTCCTTTACAGAGTTCCCGCTCCTTAAATACTATATGGACTGAGGTGTTTGCAATGCCCCAGTTGGTTACACGCCGCGGCCTGTTCGGCGCATCGGCCGGTCTCATCCTCGCGTCACGCACGCTTCGAGGCTCCAGCGGCTCGGCCGCGGGGCTGATTCAGGGCGCCAGCCGCCGCGCCAACATCACCGAGGCTCTGCGCCTCGTCGACAAGGAAATCGCCGCCGGGCTGAAGGGGAAGAAGTCCGTCGTCATCAAGCCCAACATCGTCAACACCCAGCGCCAGCTCGCCTCCACTCATGTCGACGCATTGCAGGGCATCCTCGACTATCTCGCCCCTCGCTGGAAGGGGCCCGTCTTCATCGCCGAGTCCTCGGCCGGCTTCACCACCGAGGGCTACGACAACTTCAAGTACCAGCTCGCCGCCGACGACCACAAGCGGCTCAACGTCAAGCTCGTGGACCTCAACGAAGAGGCTCTTTTCGAGACCATCTATCTCCTCAACGGCGACCTCCACATCCAGCCCGCGCGCCTGGCCAAGCGCCTCTGCGACCCCGGCGCGTTCGTCATCTCCAGCAGCATGCTGAAGACCCACAACACCGTCATCGCCACCATGAGCATCAAGAACATGGCGCTCGGCTCGCCTCTGCACTACAAGCGCGGCGAGACCAAGCGCTGGAACGACAAGCGGATCTACCACGGCGGCGTCCGCCAGACCCACTACGACATCATGCGCACCGCCGAGCGCCTGCGCAAGAACTGGGGCGTGGCCGTCATCGACGGCTGGGAGGGCATGGAAGGCAACGGGCCCAATTCCGGCACGCCCGTCGACCACCGCGTCGCCATCGCCTCCACCGACTTTCTCGCCGCCGACCGCATTGGCGCCGACGTCATGGGCATCAATCCCGAGTGGCTCGGCTACCTCGACTGGTGCGGCAAGGTGGGCGTCGGCGCCTGGGACCGCGCTCAGATCGAGGTCCGCGGAGAAACGCCGGAGAAGGTCGCCAAAAAGTACCGCCTCCACACCGATATCGATCGCGAGCTGCAGTGGATGGGCCCGCTCACGGAGTTGCCGCCGAAACTCGGCTGACGCCGCATCATTCAAACTCCGATGAAACGCTGGCAGGACTGGCTCCAGTTCGCCAACCTCTTCCTCCTCGCCGCGATGGCCTGGGTGCTGTTCGACGGCATGCCGGCGTTGCTGCGCTGGCGGCAGGGCCACACCGCCCCGCCCAAGCGTCCCGAGTTCTATGACTGGGTGGACCCCGCCAAAGGCTTGCAGATCATCATGTTCTACGCCTCGCCAGGCGTAGTCGCTGAAGGCCAGTCCATCTCCATCTGCTATGGCGTCGCCAACGCCCGTAAAGTCCGCATCGATCCCCCCGTCGATACCCTCACGCCGTCGCTCAATACCTGCCTCGACGTCACACCCGTCAAGGACACCCGCTATACGCTCACCGCCGAGGACGGCCAGGGCAAGTCCGCCACCGCCAGCTTCGACGTCAAGGTGAAGCCCGACCCGCAACGCGCGCCGCGCATCGAATACTTCACCGTGCGCAGTACGCAGGTCAACCGCGAGGGTACGGCGCACCTGCTGTGCTTCTCCACCTGGAACGCGGAACTCGTCGAAATCGACCCGCCCGCCTTCCCCGCCTGGAAGCTTCTCCAAGGCTGCTTCTACGTCATGCCCAAGGAACCGGCCACCTACACCCTCACCGCCCACGGCGCCATGGGCCGCAAGGCTGTCAGGCGGCTCCGGGTTCAGCCATAATGCTCCTCAGAATGACCCGCATCCCCCGCCGTCACCTGCTCGGCATGATCCCCGCCGCCGCCGCTGCCCAGCGCGGGAAAAAACAGCCGGCCGTCGCGCCTCCGCCTACGCCTGCCGAACAGGTCAGGAGCCTGTTTGTCTCCATCGTCGAAGGCTACCGGCGCAATGCGCTGAAGACGTCGCCAAGCCTCGCCGTGGTCGAATACCCCAACGCGACCATCACCAAGAACTTTCTCACCAGTTCCGGCCTCAGCGCCACCGGCGTCACCCGCATGTTGCCCGCCCTGGCCTCCTGGGTCGCCGGCGGCCACGGCTCGGATGAAGACCTGCGCCTGGTCCGCGACGCATTGGTGAACGGCTGCAACCCGGATCACGCCGACTTCTGGCAACTCTCCCGCCCGGCCGCGAGCGACCAGCGGCAGGTGGAGTCCTCCATCGTCGCCTGGAGCCTCTGGCTTCTCCGCGACAGACTTCTGCCCGCTATGAGCGCGGCCGATCGTGCCAACATCGCCGCCTGGCTCGCCTCCTGCACCCGCGTGCCCGTGCGCAACAACAACTGGGCCTGGTTCACCGCCGTCAATTCAGCGGTGCGTCTCCGCCTGGCCGAACGCTGGCCCGAGTTCTCAGCCGATCAAGCCCCCATGATCGAAGACCTCACGGTGCTCGACTCCATGGCCACCGGCGACAGCGGCTGGTACAACGACGGCTTCAAAGGCGCTGCCTACGACTACTACAACAGTTGGGTCTTCGCCTCCCATTTCCTTTACTGGAACGCCGTCATCGGCGAGTGCCTTCCCGGCTGGCGCTCGCGTTTCGCGGCACGACTGGGACGCTATCTCGAAACCGCGCCCTACTTCTTCGCCGGCCACGGCGGCCATGTCCTCTACGGCCGCTCGCTGATCTATCGCTGGGGGGTCCTCACCCCGCTGATTCTCGCCTACCAGCAGGGACTCTGGCCCCACTCGCCCGGCCTGCTGCGCCACATCGTCGAGCGCAACATCCTCTGGCACGCCTCCATCGGCGCCTTCGATCAGGCGGCCGGCAAACTCCGCGAGACCTTCACGCCCGACGGCTCGCCCGCCATCAAGGAGAGCTACATCGACGGCGGCCATCCCTATTGGGGGATGCAGGCCTTCGCCTTCTTCACCATTCCCGCAACCGATCCTTTCTGGACTGCGCCGGCCGAGCCCCTGCCGGTGGAAAAGAGCGACTACGCCATTGCGCTGCCCGAGCCCGGACTGCTGCTGGCCGGCACACGCTCGTCCGGCCAGGTCCGCCTCTTCAACGCCCGCTCCTACCGCGCCGACCTGCACTACCGCGACAAGTACAACAAGCTGGTCTACTCCTCCCATTTCCCCTTCGCCGTCTCCCACGAGAAAGGCAAAGACACCATCGACAACACGCTCGCCCTGCGCAACCCCGCAACCGGCGTCACCGCCACGCGCGGCGAGATTACCGCCTCATCGGTGGAAGCGGAGAAGATCGAAATCGAGTACGCCATCGAGTTGGGCGCGGTTCGGGTCAAGGTCCATACCGAAGTGCAGTTCGTGGGCGAATTCGAGTCCCGCATGCACAGTCTGGAGGCCGCAGGCGGGCCGCTGGAAGGGCTCGAAGTGGTGGAAGGCGGCGCGCCTTACTCCCCCGCCGCTGCAACGAAGGACACGCACCTGAAGACCTGGAACCTCCGCGGCTGGAAGGAGTCCCGCACCGAGGACGCGACGGGAAGCGTGTTCTACGCCAGCCACAAGGTGCAGACCCTGGTCGCGCCCCTGGAGCAGAAGTTGGCCTTGGCTTCGCTCCGTTACCAGAGCCCCAAAGCCATGCCCAAGGACAAGGTGGACGAACAGGCCAAGACGCTATTGGCCCGGCTGCGCATCTGAGCCGCACGGCGGGGGCTTCACCACGTAGACCGCCCGCGCCCGCTCGCCGCTTTCGCCGTGCGTCACCACGACTTCCACCTCGTCGCTGCCGGCCCATTCAACCAGAATCCCCTCCGGTACCGGCGTCCATTCCACCACCGTCTTGCAGCCCTCGACGCGAAATCGTACCGCCACCGGCGGCAGCGTCGATTCAACCCCGTACACCGACACCGTCAGCGTCGTGCGCAACGTGTTACCGCCGGAGTCGGCGACCTGCACGGGAATCTCGTAAGAGCCTGGGATCACTGGCGCACCCCGCAGCACGCCGTCCTCCCCCATCGTCAGCCCCAACGGCAGGTACGCCTCCGGAGCGGCGCTCACCCTGTAAGGCGGCGCGCACTCCGTCGGCTCCACCAGCCATTCCAGGGCCTGCCCGGCGGGCGCAACCATGTGCGCCTGCCGCAGACCCAGCGGCGACACCCCGATCTCCATGGATTTTTCCGCCACCGCCCCGTCAGCATCGGTGACCCGGACACGAACAGGCCACCGCCCTGCCTCGGCCGCGGCGCCAAACAGACCGGCCCGTGACGCCGAACCCATCATCACCGTCGCCAGGTCCACCAGATGCACGCCCGGAGGAAGCGCGCCCTCGATCACCTCCCATTGGTACGGCCCTGCGCCACCCTCCACGTCCAGGGGCAGCGACCAGGGCCTCCCAACCGTCGCCTGGCGCCACTCCGGCGCCGGCGTGAGGATGACAAACACGATTGCCAGGCTGAGCATCCGGGTGACCTCAGTCCCCAGATCGGGAAGAACGGCCGGAACTTGAGAGAATCTTCAGCCCGGCGCTTCACTCCTTCCGGGCGCGCTCAAACTCCCTCACGCCCTCCGCCGTCACCCGGAATGTATCCCGGAACGCGGCCGTCTCCACCACGAACCGGCCCTCACCGTCCCGCTCAAACACCGTCACCGCCGGTTGCCGCTCGAACGGTTCCAGTAGCGTCACAAACTGCGTGCCCGCGGCTTTTCTGCGCGCCATCACAAACGGCGCCGTGTTCGGCAGCACCGGCCCCAATCCCCGCCCCGTCACCACGGTCGTGCCCGGCGCGCCCAGCATCCACAGCCGGATCTTCCTGAGCGGCGGATCGAAGCTGGAAGCCAGCGTCTCCGGCCAGCCGTCGTACAGGAACCTAACATCGTCGGCATACAGAGCCCCGCTCTTGGGCGTCTCCGGGCCGGCGTTGGTGATCTCAAACGAGATCTGCTTCACCGGCAGATCCAGCACGCCGTCGTTGTTGCCCAGGTAGTGGCTCCAGCTCTGCGGCGAGGCGAACTCAAACTCCTTCCACCCCGTCCAGTTCACCACCACCTGCGGCGCGACGAAGCGCTCGTCGGTCGAATCGTACAGTCGAAAAGCCAGCTTGTGCCCCGAGTTGTCTCCATACACCCACAGCTTCACCGCCGACGGTACGGCCTCCGGCTGCGCCGCCAGCCGCGTGGCCGAGAGCAGCACATATCCCGAGCCGTTGAAGTTGTAGGAGAGTTTCACCGAGTTCGGCGGGCTCACCGCCTGCTCGGCCGACGGCGTAATCGTCCCCGACACGCTCGTGTTCGACGCATACGCCGAGCCGCTGAACGGGGCCGCCACGCCAGCGTCGATCACCGCCTGCCACGCCTCGGCCGTCGCCGCCGCTTTGGCCTCGGTCAGGTGCTGGTATCCGCCGGTCTTGGGGAAAGCTGTGTAAGGCGCTGGATCGGCGCCGGCGGCGATACCGGCCAGGAGACCCTCGTTGTGATAGCTCCAGTCCACCTGGTGCCCGGCGCCGTCCCTGGATTCCACGTCGAACACGTCCAGCGCATACTCGCCCGTCAACACCAGCGTTCGCGCCAGCAGGGCCTGCTTGTATGCCCCCGTGCCGGCCGAGGCGCGAACCGCCCGATAGACCGGGTGCTCCAACTCCGCCCAAACCAGCGATCCCGTCGACTCGCCCTGCGCCGCCTCGTCCACCGTCACCGTGTTGTGCGCCACGGTGACCTTGTCCCACGTGGCGTGCGTCGGCGCCGCGTAGGACTGCGTGCCCGGGTCCAGTCCCAGCGTTGCCCCCAGCGCGTAGGAGATGAAGTTCAGCTTGTCGTAGTGCCCATGCCCGCCGCCGTGCGGGCCGAACTTCATGGCGATGGTGTGGTCGCCCTCCGGCGCCCGCAGCACCGCGTAGCCCGATTCGGGAAATACCGACGAAGCCAGCGACGTCAACTCCACCTTGGGAATCTCCACGTTGCCCCACAGCAGCGCGTCCAGGCTGCGCGACCGCCGCCCCAGCACCGCGGCGTAGGACGGATCGCCGTACATCGCCCAGGCGTACTCGTACAACCGGTCGTAGCCGTACAGGTTCACCTCCTTGCTGTCGTTGAACGCCGGCAGGTTCCCGCTAGGCAGCACAAGCTGCAACGGCGCGTCGAACATCCGCCGCAGCGGCGCCTCTCCGAACAGGTCAATGCCGTTGCGCGAAGCCATCGTGGCCAGCTTCAAATGCGCGTCGAAGGCATAGAAATGGTAGCTCCATGCGCCTTCGTACCAGAAGCCGTCCGGCGTCACTGAATTCAGCATCTGAAACCGGAAGCCCGACTTGCCGTCGATCGCCGCCGCGATCAGCTCGCTGTCGCCCAGCGTAAACCCCACCGCGGCGATGCCCGCGTTGTGCCACGACTGCCAGTTCGAAATCCCCGCATCGTAGCGCTGGATGGTCTCCACCGCCGCCCGCAGCAGGTTCTTTTCGATGGCCGCGCGGTCGGCGCTTGTCAGCACGTCCGACCCGGCCAGCAGGTCGTAGGCCCAGGCCACGTTGATCAGCCAGATGGACTCGTCCAGAGTCTGCGCGTGTACTCGCGCCCCGCTGCGCGTGTTCTTGTTGTCCTTGTCGTGCAGCGGGTAGGAGAGGTACTTCGCGGCGAACTCAGTCAGAATCCACGCCGACTGCTCGGCGTACTTGCGCTCCCCCGTGAAGCGGAACGCCAGCCCCAGCTCCCGCGCCGCCCCGGCCAGGTCGTCCAGCCGGCGGTCGTAGGTCACCTGGTCGTACGGCCAGCCCGAGTAGCGCTTGTTGTCGATCGGGCACGTCTTCACGTCCGGCGGCGTGTATCTCAGGCTCACCCCGTGCACCGGACACACATCCCACAGCGTCCACTGCCCCGCTTCCGGCGGCAGCGCCAGTTCCGTCAACCCGTACTTGGCCAGGTGCGACTGCGGCCACGCCTTCGCCGTGTTCACCGTCTGATCCATCACCGCCCGCGCCCACGGCTCCGCTTCCGCCCGCGCCACCGCCAAGGCCAGGTCCGCCGGCGTCGCCATCATCCGCGGCCCGTCCTGCGCGGGCAGGGCGAAGCAAAAGAGAAGCGTCAACAGTGAAATGCGCATGGGGTCTGCCCCCTCAAATCTATCACCCGGCCCCCAAGCGGCAGCCGATGGTGCTACAAGTGTTGGCATGGAACATGAGGCCCCCTGGATGAACGGCATGACGGAGCTTGAGCCCGTCGACGACCCCGGCCTCGACCGCCGTGACCTCTTCCGCGGCGCCGGCACCATCGCCGCCTGGCTGGCCGCCGCCAACGCCCAGGCCGCCCCCGCTGATCCCCCCGACGGCCGCGTCCCCGAGGCCAAGGCCGGCCCCCTCCTCCCCACCGTTCCCTTCGGCAAATACAAACTCACCCGCCTGATCGCCGGCGCCAACACCATCTACGGCTATTCGCACTTCAACTATCTCTTCTCCGCCCACATGGGCGAATACCACACCACCGCCCGCGTCATCGCCTTCCTCAAGGAGCTGGAACACGCCGGCCTGAACACCTGGCAGGCAAGCTGGAGCGAGCGTTTGGAAACCGACTGGCTCCAGTACAAGGAGCAGGGCGGCAAACTCCAGCTCCTCGTCCTCTCCCGCCCCGACTTCAACAACACCCCTGAAATCCTGCCCCGCGTCGCCAAACTGAAACCGATGGGCATCGCCCAGCACGGCGCCGCCACCAACCGCTTCTGGGACATGGGCCAGCTCGACAAGTCGCTCGACTACCTCAAACGCATCCGCGACTTGGGTGTCATGGCCGGCTTCTCCTGCCACAACCCGCTGGAGGTCGAGTACGCCGAAGAGAAAGGCTGGGACATCGACTACTTCATGACCAGCCTCTATTACATGAACCGCCCCCGCAAGGAGTTCGAGAAGATCCTCGGCCAGGTCCCCCTCGGCGAGATCTACCTCCCCTCCGACCCGCCCCGCATGATGACCACCATCCGCAAGGCCACCAAGCCCTGCCTCACTTACAAGGTCCTCGCCGCCGGCCGCTCGGTCAACTCACCCAAAGAGGTGAAGGAGCGCATGACCGTCGCCCTCAACGGCATCAAGCCCACCGACCCCGTCATCATCGGGCTGTATCAGCGCTTCAACGACCAAATCGGCCAGACCGCGCAGTTTGTGCGCGAGATCGCCGGAGCGCCGGCTGGCTGAAGGCCGCCATCGCCGATCGGCTGACGCCCCAGGAGAAACGCCATCACGCGATCCGGCTGGCCGCACCCCGTTGAGTCACCACGGGGGGGCCGGCTGAGAGATCGCCGGACCACCGCCCAAGGCTTTCGGGCCCGGTTCTTCGATCAGCAGTCGAACTGAGAGATCATCGATTCGCTCCCGCAAAAGCGATTCTGTTTCCGGGTTGGGTACGGCAACACCTGGATGGGCGGACTGGCGGCCGGAGTAGAACGGAGCACACATGGAGCCCGGGACGGGCCTATTCTGCGGGCCCGTCCCGGTGAAGGAGCCATCAAAAGTCCTTGAACTGCTCTTCCAGCGGGAAGACCTCCTTGCTTGCCCCGTGGGCGGCATGCGCCAGCGCCGGGTGTTCCGCGGATTTCTTCTGGTGCGACACAGCCTGGCGCAGAGCCGTGAGGCCGGTGGCGCGTTCGCCCGCCCGGTGCGAAGCCCCGGCCTTGCCGTCGGCCGCCCCGCCCCGCCGCTGCGCGGAACGGGCGTGGCGGTTGGACGCTTCGCCCCCGCCCACCATGGCCGTCAGCCGCTCCACGATGTCCTTCAAGCCTTCCGACTGCGCGGTCAGCTCCTCGGCCGCCGAGGCGCTCTCCTCGGCATTGGCCGCCGTCTTCTGCGTCACCTGCTCCATTTGCGTGATCGCCTTGCCGACCTGCTCGATGCCCCGCGTCTGCTCCTGGCTGCCGAGGTTCACCTCGTCCACCAGCGTCTTCACCTTGGCCGCCTCCTCGGTGACGGCCCGGATCGCCGTGGCCACCTGGTCCACCTTCACCTTGCCGTCGTTGGACTTGGCGATCGACTCCTCGATCAGGGTGGCTGTATCCTTGGCCGCCTGGGCGCAACGCTGCGCCAGGTTGCGCACCTCGTCGGCCACCACCGCGAAGCCCATGCCGGCCTCGCCCGCGCGGGCCGCTTCCACCGCCGCGTTCAACGCCAGAATGTTGGTCTGGAAGGCGATCTCGTCGATCACCTTGATGATCTTGGCGATCTTGTCGCTCTGCGTGTTGATCTCGCCCATGGCCACCACCGACTGGTCCAGCGACTGGTTGGCCTGGACGAACTTCTGCTGCGACTGGGTCATCAGGTCGGCCGCCATGCGCGAGTTCTCGCTGTTCTTGCGGGCCATGGAGTTGATCTCCTCGCTCGAGGCGGAGGTCTCTTCGAGCGACGCCGCCTGCTCGGAAGAGCCCTGCGCCAGCGACTGGCTGGAGCTGGAAACCTGGGTGGCTGCGCTGGAGACCTGCTCGGCGCCTTCGGACAACTCGCTCACCACCTGGACCAGCGTGCGGCTGATGCCGCGCACCACGAAAACGGCTACCGCGCCGATGGCGAGCAGGAAACAACTCAGCAGGATGCTCACGAAGCTACTCTGCGAACGGAGAGAATCCGCGCGGACGGCAGACTCCTTCAGCAACTTCAATTGCAGGCTCCGGAAATCGCGCCCGTTGGTGTCGAACAAGGCGCTGAAGGCGTACACTTTGGCGACGAAGGGAGAGATCTGATCGAACTTGCTCTCCTTGCTGAGCCGCAGGTATTCGCGGGCCGCCGGCTCGAATTCGTTCATGCCCGTTTCGAGCTTCACCAGGATCGCCTTGCCCTCTTCAGTAGTCAGCAGGGGACGGAGTTCGCCGAACAACTCGCGCGTCCGGCTTCGAGCCACCTCCCACTGTGCCATGTTCTGCTCCACTTTCTGTGCGTCCTTCAGGGTCGCGAACATGAAAGTCCCCCGCATGGCCGCGATCATTTCCCAGGCCCTGGCACGAATGGAGTCAACCTTGTCAATCTTGACCGCCGTGAGGTTGATGGCCTCGTCCAGCTCTCCGCCAAGCGTCCGCAGATACCACGTGCCGAGTCCGGCCACGAGCATCCCCACAACCAGCAATGCTCCGACGCTGGCGTATAGCTTTGTCGATACCTTCATCTTTTTTCCCCTTTGTTTTCCGGAACGTTCTTATTGCACGAGCGCGTTCAGCGCGTGTAGATCCTGGCTGGTCAGCACCTGTTCGATCTCCAGCAGGATTTTTACTTTGCCCTTCACCTTGGCCATGCCCAGCAGATAGGGCGTGGCCGTCCCGTCACCGAAGTCCGGCGTGTCCTCGATGTCCGCAACGGCCAGGTTGAGCACCTCGGCCACGCCGTCCACCACGATGCCCGTCAACATGGGCCCACTCTCGCCCTTCACCTGCACCACGATGATGCAGGTGCGCTGGGTGTACTCCATCTCCGGCAGGCCGAACTTGAGCCGCAGGTCCACCACCGGGATCACCTTCCCGCGCAGGTTGATCACCCCCTTGACGTGGGCCGGCATTTGCGGTACCGCCGTGATCTCCTGAATGCCCATGATCTCCCGGACCTTCAGCACGCGGATCCCGAATTCCTCGTGACCGAGCTGAAAGACCAGATACTTGCCGCCGCGATCGTCGCTCCTGATCGCCGTTGTGTGTTCGCTTTCCAAAACTGCCGATTGCATGCCACTCCTTTCCGGCGCCCGGCCTCCTTGCGGTCCTTCCGACGACCACCGATGACCACCGGACTGCCCTGAGCGCGGCTCGACGGTCCGCCCAGTGCGCCGAGGCGGCGCCCCCCTTCTTATCGGGAGATCCGGTCACACTTTATGTATTCCTTTGTTTTTCTTGGGAATAGCCCGCTTTTGCGCGCCTGCTTCAATTCCCGCCGCCACCGCCCGCCTCGACGGCCAGTTTGGGCAACGCGGCCAGGCCGGCGCTGGCCAGCACCTGCTGGATCTCCAGCAGAATTTTCACCTTGCCCTTCACCTTGGCCATGCCCAGCAGGTAGGGCGTGGCCGCTCCATGGCCGAAGTCCGGCGTGTCCTCGATGTCGGCGGCGGCCAGATTGAGCACCTCGGCCACGCCGTCCACCACGATGCCCATCAACATCGTTGAAGCTGGGGACCCGGCCTCGCCCTGCACCTGGACCACGATGATGCAGGTGCGCTGTGTGTACTCCTGTTCCGGCAGGCCGAACTTGAGCCGCAGATCCACCACCGGGATCACCTTGCCGCGCAGGTTGATCACGCCCCTGACATAGGGCGGCGTGTGCGGCACGGCGGTGATCTCCTGGACGCCCATGATCTCGCGCACTTTCAGGACGCGGATCCCGAACTCCTCGGCGCCCAGTTGAAACGTCAGATACTTCCCGGCCCGCTCAGCGGCGGCCGGCGCCTTCCGCTCTTGGAGCGGCACTGTCAGTGTTGCCATAGTCTGTTCCTCTTCTCCGAATCGTTCATCCTCAAAACCGGTATGTCAGAAAAACGTAGGGCTGCGTCGCGCCGCCCCGCCCCGACTCGCGCAGGAACGCACCGCGAAACAGGTGGGCATAGCCCGCGCCCAGGCTCAGCGTGCGGCTGAGCGCGTAGTCGGCCGTACCGGACAGCTCGAAGCCTACGTGGCCGCTCGAGGCGCGCGCGTTGCGGACCAGCGCCGCGCCGCCCGGCCCATACAGGGCGTCCTGGGTGGTGGCCAGACGGAAGTCATGCGCGCCGGCGCTCACCTTCAGCTTGCGCGACGGCTTCCAGTCGCTCTGGAGGAGCACGTCGTGGATGTTGGCCCAGCCGATCCGGTCGGTGGCGCCGTTGCGCAGGTGGGTGGTGGGATAGAGCGTGTCGAAGGTGCCCTTGCGCCCGTCGCGCGGATCGCCGTCGCCGGAAGCGTAGGTGTAGGAGGCCGACAGGCGGGGCTGCCACCGCCGCGCGCCGCTCTGCCAGCCCAGCACCCACACGCCGCCGAAGGCGCGCACCGGGCGGGCGGTCAGGCGGCCGGCCTGAAAGACCATTTCGGCTTCCCAGTCGACGCTCCCGCTCAACAGCCCGGCGCCGCGAAACCCCGGCGAATACAGATCGAGCGCGCCGGCGCCGCCAAGTTCGTTGCGGGCGATGGCATTGCTCTTGACGAACAGATAGGGTTCGATCCGCAACCGCTTTCCCCAACGCTCCAGCGACCCGTACGCGCCGTAGAGCATGTTGCTCGTGTCCGAACGGTCAAAACGCCGGTCCTGGGGCGCCAGCACGGAAGCGGCGAACACGTCCAGGCGCGCGCCGCGCCCCGCCGCGGTCAGCCGCACCGCGTCGAAGGTCCGCCCGAAGTTGGCCCAATCGGGGTCCCACACCAGGCGGCCCTTGCCATACTTGAGCGCCTGGCGCCCCACGCGCAATCCCAAGCCTGCCCCTTCGGCGGCCCCGGCTTCGACGTAGGCCTGCCGCAGATCCATGCGGTTGGCCACCGTCCCGGGGACCGGCGGGTTGTATCCGAACGCCCGCACGTCCTGCCACTCGCCGAAGAACCTCAGCCACGGGCGAGGTGTCACCAGCGCGTTCAGACGCAGGCGCGTCAATACGTCGGCGTCGTCGCGGCTTTCCATGAAGTTCAACGCCGTGGGCGTCTCCGCCCGCGAGCGCAACTCTCCGGCCACGCGCAGCCACTTCCATTGGTCGTGCGTCTTTTCAGAGAGCGCCGCGGGCGTCCACGGCGCTCGCGCTCCGGCGGGAGGCGCTCCACTCCCCGCCTGGGCCTGCGCCAGCTCCGCCGACAGCGTCAGGCACGCAGCCAGCACTGCACTTTGATAAGTCCGCATCGGTCGATACCTCCACACAGAGAAGCTCATCGGACCGCGAGCCGGCTTCTTGACAGGATCGCTGCGCGGCAAACCGGCCACAGAAACTGGCCTGTGATTCCGCCCTCACTCACCGATAAGGACAGCGTGGCCGGCCATGGCCGCCAGGAGTCTCACAATGGCCCGAGATTTGATCCCCATGAAGCAACTTGCCTGGTTGGCCGGCTTCCTGTGTTCGCTGGCGGCGCTCCGCGCCCAGGATTCCGTGGCCGCCGGCAAGCCCGCCGTTCCGTTGCAAAAGGACGAAAGGAGCGTGGGGGCCATCCTGGAGCCTCTGACGCCGGACCGCCCGGGCTTCAGCGACGGCGTGAATATTCTCTCCGCCGGCGTGCTGCAACTGGAGAGCGGGTTCAGCCTGAGCGGCCGGACTGAGAGGATTCTGATGGACCGGACGTTCATCGGCGGCAGTCCCCTGCTGCGGCTGGGCATCGGCCATCGGACCGAGTTGCGCTTCGGCGGGGATGGTTTTCGCCTGTCTTCGCACCGCGCCGCCGGCGCGCGCGAGCGGGCCGGCGGCGCGTCGGACTTCTCCCTGGGCGCCAAGTTCGGGTTGGTCCCGGAAAAGGGACTGCGGCCGGCATTCACTTTGATTCCCGTGTTATCCCTGCCGGTCGGCCACCGGGTGTTTACCAGCGCCGGGATCGATCCCACAGTGAAGCTGGCTTGGTCCAAGACGCTCGGCGAGAGTGCCGCTGCCGGAGGCAACGTCAGCGTCTCATCACTCTCCGACTCCGGCGGCAGGTTCACGCAGCGCGCGGTCAGTTTTCAATTGTCCCGCGGCGTTTGGCGGAACTGGGGAGGTTTCTGGGAGGCCTACCTGGTCGCGCCGTCCGTCCGTGGCGGGGATCGCGTCTGGACATTTGATACCGGTCTGTCTTACCCGATCGGGCGCAACGCCCAGTTCGATGTCTCCGTGGGACAGCAAATCGTGCCGCTGGCCCGCTGCTGGTTCGTGGCCGCGGGCCTGGTGGTGCGGCGGCCGCTTTGGCTCGCCGGGCGCAAATGACGCGCCCCTCCGCGCAAGCTGAAACTCACCCGCTGAACCGTGTGCGCAAGGCCGCCGGAATACCGCCGCCCCCGTTCAAAATGTTCGTCCGGCTTCCGAAACCCCTCTCGGCGCTTCCCCCCGTCCGTGATCCGTCCGTAGCCGCGCGCGACCAGGCCGGCGGTTTCTCGCGTAACTTACAGACACTTCGTCCATGCCGCAGAATAGCGGATCCGCCAACTTCTGACCCCTGTTCGGTTTGGCGGCGAAAGCCCACGCCGGGCTCGGCAGCAGGTTCCACGCCTCCGCCCCGGTTCTCGGGCCTCCCGCCTCGACTCTGCATTCCCTTACGGACGGATCACGGGCGCGTGCCTCCTCAAATCGCCTCGGCCGCCAGAGCCCTCGGCCGCGCTAATATGGGCGGTTATGATCGGGGCCACGGGATCAGCCGCATCGCGCAGACGTTTCCTCCAACTTCTCGCCGGCAGCCCGCTGCTCGCCTCAGGCGGCGCGGACGAAGCTGTGCTGGCCGACCTCAAGGACGCTCTCAACGTCCTGGAGTTCGAGGCCGCCGCCCGCAAGGCGATCCCGCCCGCCCACTTCGGCTACCTCGCCACCGGCGTCGACGCCACCGTGCGCGCCAACCGCGAGGCGCTGGCCCGCATCCAGCTCCGCCCCCGCCGCCTCATCGACGTCAGCAAGGTGGACATGAGCGTCGAACTCCTCGGCACAAAGTGGGAAACGCCCATCCTTCTGGCCCCCGTCGCCAACCAGCGAGCGTTCCACAGCGAGGGCGAGGCCGGCGTCGCCCGCGCCGCCAAACAAAAACGCACACTGCAAGTCCTCTCCACTTTCTCCTCGTACAGCGTGGAAGAGGTCAACCGCGAAGGCGGCCGCCCGGTCTGGTTCCAGCTCTACCCCACCAGTTCACTCGCCGTCGCCGAGCGCGTCGTCAAGCGCGCCGAAGCCGCCGGCTGCCCCGTGCTCGTCCTCACCACCGATATCCCCGCAGGCCGCAATCCCGAAACTCAGAAACGGTTCGAGCGTCTCGACAAGCGCCAGTGCTCCTCCTGCCACGGCCCGTCCATGCCCGCGTCCTCCTTCCGCCGTCCCATTTTTGAAGGCCTCGACGTCGCCGGGCTAGTCCCCTACAACGCCACCCTCACCTGGGACTACGTCGACCGCCTCCGCCGCATGACCCGCATGAAGCTGGTGCTCAAAGGCATCGTCACCCGCGAGGACGCCCGCCTCTGCCGCGAGCACGGTGCCGACGCCATTGTCGTTTCCAACCACGGCGGCCGCGCCGAGGAGACCGGCCGCGCCACCATTGAGAGTCTCCCCGAGGTTCTCGACGGCGCCGGCCCCGCGCTGCCCGTGTTGATCGACGGCGGCTTCCGCCGCGGCGCCGACATCTTCAAGGCCCTCGCCTTTGGCGCCCGCGCCGTCGCCATCGGCCGCCCCTACGTCTGGGGCCTCGGCGCATTCGGCCAGGCCGGCGTTGAAAAGGTGATCGACCTGCTCCAGGCCGAGCTCCGCCTCATCATGCAGCAGTGCGGCGCACGCTCCCTGGCGCAGATCGCCCGGCAATCGGTGACGGGCCTGTAAGCCTGGCTTGGAGTCCTAATCGCCTTCCACATCGCGGTCCAGGGCGCCGGGCTCGCCCGCCTTGCGGGCGAAATCCTCGGTGAGGATGATCGCCTCGGCCAGGTCGCGCATGGGGCGGCGCAGGCGGCGGCTTTCGTTTCTCAGCCGCAGATAGGCCTCTTCCTCGGTCAGGTGGTACTTGTACTGCAGGATCCCCTTGGCGCGCTCCACCACCTTGCGCGTCTCAAGCTGGCGCCTCATCTCCTGCGTCTCTTCCACCAGCCGGGCGTTTTCGTCCTGCAGCCTCGCCTTGGACAGCGCGCCGCCCATCTGCTCGCCGACGAAGGTCAGCAGCGACAACTCCTCCGGCGCGTGGTCGTGCCGCTCCTTGTGGTGCACGTTGATCACGCCGATCACCTGGCCGGCGGCGACGATCGGCACCGCGCAGAACGCCTCGTAGGTGTCCTCAATTAATCCCGGCAGACGGATGAACCGCTGGTCCGATTGCGCATTGGCCGCCAGCGCCACCACGCTCTTGTTCTCGAACACCCAGCCCGTGATGCCCTCGCCCACCTTGACGCTGAGATGGCCGATCTCGGCGGCGTGCGGCACCTGCGAGGCGCGCAGCACAATCTCGCTGCTCTCGGCCTCGAACATGTACACCAGACACGCGTCGCAGCCGGTCACCTGAACCGTCATCCCCACGATCTCGCCCAGCATCTCGTCCACTGAGCGGTTCGAGCTCACGATGCTGCTGATCCGGTGTAGTAGCGATACCTGGCTAGTGTTCGGTTCCATGAACGTCAAAGAGGCCATGCTGACTGTAGGATAAGAACTGGGCCCCGCATGGTCCAATCGAAACTTTCTATCAGACTCATTCTATCGTGCCCCACTCCCGCAAACTCCTCGCCGCACTCGCATTTCTGTCCATCTCACAGGCGCAGGCCGAGCCTCGCTGGCAGAAGCTCGCGTCCGGTCGCTGGGAACTGCTCACCGATGGCGGCCCCACGGCCGGCGCCGCGGTGCTGGCGCGCCTGCTGGAGATGGACGCGGCGTTTCGCGCCACCGGCTGGCAACGGCCCGACGCCGCGCCCGCCGTGCGCGTCATCCTCTTCCGCCGCGCCCAGGACTTCGCCGCCTTCCGCTCCGCTCCGAACAACCGCGGGTTGTTTCAGCCCGGCCCGGGCCGTGACCTGATCCTGCTCGCCGGCTCGGGCGAGGATACCCTCCGCGCCGCTCGCCACGAATACGTCCACCTGGCTCTCCACCACTCCACCGGACCTCTGCCCCAGTGGCTGGAGGAAGGCCTCGCCGAGTACTTCTCCACGCTGGTCCCAGGCTCTCCGCGCGCCGCGGGCCGGGCCATCGCCGGCAAACCCGTGCAGGCTCATCTGGAGCTTCTCGATCGCGAATCCTGGATGGATTCGTCGCAACTCGCCTCGGTCGCAAACCGTGATCCAGTGTATACCGATTCGCGGGCGTCCACTCTGTTCTATGCCCAGAGTTGGGCCTTGACGCACCTTCTCATGCAGGCTCCCGCCGCGCACCGGCGTATCGCTGCCTTCCAGCAGGCCATGCGGGCGGGCAAGCCGCAGCAGGCCGCCTTCGCCGAGGCTTTCAACCTCGACTTCCCCGGCGCCATGGCCGCTGCCCGGGCCGCCGTCTCCGCCCGGCAACTGCCCGAGCGTGAGGTCGCCTTGGGCCTGGTTCCCCCGTCATCCGCATTCAGCGTTACCGGCCTCTCCGGCCTCGACTCGCGGCTGGCCCGCGCCGAAGCCCTGCTGGCCTGCGGCCAGACCGCCGAGGCCGAAGCGGCCTTCCAGGACTCGGCCAGGAAGTGGCCGGAGAGTCCCGCCGCCGTCGCCGGGCTCGGCTACGCCGCGCTGCGCCGATCCGATTACGACGCCGCCCGCGCGCAACTGGAACGCGCCATCGCCTTGGGCGATAAGAGCGCCTCCACCCAGTTTGAGTACGCCATGCTCGTCAGAGACACCCGGGGCCCGCAGGCGCTCGTCATGCAGAGCCTGGAGCGCGCCGTCGAGTCCAACCCGTCCTTCGCCGAGGCGTGGTTCTTCCTCGGCGCCGGACAGTTGCGGCAGGGCCGGGCTCAGGAGGCCGCCGCCGCTCTTGAGCGCGCCGTCGAGATCCTGCCCCGGCAGTCCATGTTCTGGGAGGCCCTCGCCCGCGCCCGGCAGGCCACCGGCGACAACGTCGCCGCCCGCGCTTCCGCTCTCCGCGCCGTCGAGGCGGCATCCACTCCCCAGCAGTCGGAGATGGCCCGCGGCGCGTTGCGCGAAATCGAATCCAACTCCTCCCCCCGGCCCCCTGCCAAGCCTCCTGTCACCACGCCCGGCACGTGGGCGCCCCCCCAGGGCGACTCCTCCGTCACCGGCAAACTGGTCTTGCTCGATTGTGGCGCCGCCTCCGTGACGTTCCACGTCGAAACCCGCCCCGCCGCCGGCAAGACGCCCGCCGAACGCGTCATTCTGTTCACCGAAAAGCTGAACCAGGTCATGCTCAAAGGCGCTTCTTCGGCCCGCCGGGAGTTCGTCTGCGGGCCGCAGAAGCCGGCTCCGCTGGTGGAGGCCGGCTATCTGGCCGGCCGCGCGCCCACTCCCCCGCCCCCGCCAGCGTCGGCCAGACCGCCAGCCAAGGCTCCCCCCAAATCCGCACCCAAGGCCAGTGCAAAGGCCGCCGCCCGGCCCAGGCCCGCGCCGCCGCCCATCGCCGGCGAGCTGGTCACCCTGGAGTTCAAGTAACTCCCCGCCCGGCGTGGTAGCGTAGCTGGGATATGCAGATCACGCGCGTCTCCACCGCCGTCATCGAGTCCAACTTCGACTGGGTCCTGGTGCGCCTGGAGACCGACGCCGGCCTCGCCGGCTTCGGCGAGGCCTTCCTCGGCCCCGGCGTCAGCGGCGTCATCCGCTCCTTCAACGAGGTCCTGGTAGGCGAGGATCCCATCCACATCGACCGCCTCATCCGCCGCATGCGCGCCTGCACCGTCTACGCCGCGCCCGGACTGGTCTTCCACGCCATCGGCGGCATTGAAACCGCCATCCTGGATCTGCTCGGCAAGGCCTACCACATGCCCGTCTGGCAGATCCTGGGCGGCAAGTACCGCGACGATGTGACCATCTACGCCGATTGCCACGGCGGCGATGCCCTGGAGTCCATCACCCCGCTGCTCAAGCCGCGTACGCCATCCTGGATGGAGCAGCCCGGCGCCGGCGCCGAGTCGCGCGTCAGCATCAAGCATCACGGCTGGGACGCCTCGCAAACCCTCGATCTCGCCCCCGCGCAGTATGCCCAACGAGCCGCCGCCATGGCCGCCCGCGGTTTCCGCATCCTCAAGTTCGACGTCGATGTGCCCACGCCCTACGAAACCGACGAATACAACCGCTCGTTGAGCCCCCAGGAGGTCGACTTCGCCGCCTCGCTCGCCTCGGCCGTGCGCCAGGCCGTCGGGCCTGAGGTCGGCTTGGCCATCGACTGCCATTGGAACTACGGCGTTGCCGCCGCCATCGACCTGGCCCGCGCCCTGGAGCCGCTCCGCCTGCTCTGGCTCGAAGACGTCTGCCCGCCGGAAAACATCGGCGCCCTGGCGCAGGTGCAGCGGGCCACAAGGACGCCCCTGGCCACCGGCGAAAACCACTTCTTCCGGCTCGACTTCGAGCGCCTCATCACCGAGGCGGGACTGCGCGTGCTGGCGCCCGACGTCCAGAAGATCGGCCTCTGGGAAGGCAGGAAACTGGCCGACCTGGCCGACCTCCACTACGTCAACCTCACCTGGCACAACATCAGCTCGCCGCTCGGCACCATGGCCGGAGTCCACCTCTGCGCCGCCACGCCCAACGTCCTTGCCCTCGAATGGCACGCCGCCAGCGTGCCCTTCTTCGACGACCTGATCAAAACAGGCGACCGCCCCATGATCGACGGCGGCAAGGTGCGCGTCCCCGATGCCCCCGGCCTGGGAGTGGAGATCGACCTCGACGTCGCCTGGAAGTACAGAAAGCCAGGCGAGCCGTTCTTCGACGCTCCTGGCTCCTGACTCCTGTCTTCTGACTACTTCTTCTTCACCCGCGCGCAGGCCGTCGCCGCACCGTCCGGGTTCACCGCCGCCGAGCCCTCCTCAATGTGCTGGATCTTGCCGTCGGCATCCACCACGAACGTGGCGCGGTTGGCGTAGCCGGCGTCTTTGTTCAACACGCCGTAGGCTTCAGACACCTTGCGCTGGCTGAAATCGGAGGCCAGCGGAAAGGACAACTTCAACTCTTCCTTCGACCAGTGACTCAGCGCCGGCAGGTTGTCGGTGCTGATGCCGATGACCACCGCGCCCGCTTCTTCAAATTTGGCGAGACCAGCCTGGTACGCCGTGAGTTCCTTCGTTCAACCACCGGTAAAGGCGGCCGGGAAGAAGGCGACCACCACGGTCTTCCCCTTCTGCTCAGAGAGCTTGAACGAACCGCCCGTGGTCGTCCGCAGGCTGAAATCAGGCGCCGTCTCGCCTACTTTGAGGTGTGTCTTCGGCGGAGCCGGCGCCTGCCCCGGCAGCATGCCGGCGGCCAGTACCGTTCCTACCGCCAATCCCAGAAATGAAGTGATCCTCATCGACTCTCCCTTCCTCCGGCCGTCCCGGCCTTCCCCGGAACGCGCGCGCTTGTCTTCTTGGGGTTGAGCATAGCAGAGCCGCCGGCCCGGCGGCATCGCCTTCCGGGCCGCATTTCTCTCTCGCCCGCCACCGCCCGCTCCGATAAGGCTACGTGAGCCGCCGTCGCGAACCCGGCGCCGGCAAGCCGTGCCACCGTCGGGAGGCCAGGCGCCAATCAGGAGGCAGAACAGTGCAAGCAGCGGCAGTGCTGGAAAACGTCGCGGCCAAAGCGCGGCAGGGCAAGTACCTCGTCTTTCACCTCGGCCGGGAAGAGTTCGGCGTCCATGTGCTGAAGGTGCGCGAGATCATGGGCCTCCAGGAGATCACCAGCGTCCCTCAGACGCCCGAGTTCGTCCGCGGCGTCATCAACCTGCGCGGCAAGGTGATCCCGGTCATCGACTTGCGGCGCAAGTTCCGCATGGAGGACGTCGAATACACCCAGCGCACTTGCATCATCGTCCTGCAGGTGGCCATGGAGAGCGGAGCGTTGCTGATGGGGGCCGTCGTGGACGGCGTCTCGGAGGTGCTCACCATCCAGGAAAACGAGATCGAAGATACTCCGCAGTTCGGCGAGGAGATGACCACTCCCTACATCCTCGGCATGGCCAAGGTGAAGGGCAAGGTGAAGATCCTGCTCGACATCGATGAAGTACTGTCCCACCAGGAGGTGCGCGGGCTGGAACACCTTCCGCATGCCGGCGCGGGAGCGGCCTCTGGAAGCGCCTGCGCGGGAGGCGCCCGGTCATGACCGGCCGTACCGCTGATTTGAACCAGCCGGGCCTCGTCAAGTGGGATGCCCATATCAAGGGCCGGCGTTTCGAAGCAGTCTCCAAGGAGCAGCCGGAGATCTTCCGGCCGCTCTTCGAACGGATGCTGAACAACGCCGCTGAGATGTCCCCGGCCGCCAGTGCCGCCGGGGACCGGAACGTCGAGACGGCGGCCCCGGCGCGCACCGTTATCCCCTTGGACGACTTCAGGGATTCCTAGCAGCAGGCCGCCCCCAAAGGAGCCATCCATGGCAACACGCAAGTCCAACATCCTGGCCGGCGGCGCGGTGAAACACCCCGCCGAACCGCAGCCGGAACGGCCGCTGACCGCCCCTCCGGACGTAATCGAAGCCATGCAGGCGCTCGATCAATCCATGGTTTCATCGCCGGAACCCTTGACCAGCCTGAACCAGGACCCGCAGTTGGTGCAGGATTTCCTGGTCGAGGCGCGCGAGCACCTGAGCAACATCGAGGCGCGCATGCTGGAGCTCGAGCAGGGCACCCAGACCGAGGAGACGCTGCACGCCGCCTTCCGCAGCTTCCATACCATCAAGGGCCTGGCGGGCTTCCTGGATTTCAGCGTCATGCAGGACGTTTCGCACGAGGTCGAATCGCTCCTGGACCTGGCGCGCACGGGCCAACTGGCTCTCGACCCGGCCCGCGTCGACGTCATTCTCCAGTCCGGCGACTACCTTTCCGGCTGGCTCAACCATATCGAGCAGGCCCAGCAGGGCCGTCCGTCCAGCACCCCGCATCCGCCGGCCGATCTGATCAGCAAGGTGCGCGCCACGGCTTCGTCCGACCAGCCGCCCCCATCGCCGGGGGCCGCCGACGCCCCTCCCCAGCCGGCCGCCGACGCCCCTCCCCAGCCGGCCGCCGATGAACCCGGCGCCACCAGTCAGGGGCCGCGCGGCGAAACCTCGCTGCTCAAGGTGGAAACGGCCAAGCTCGAGTATCTGGTCGACATGGTCGGCGAACTGGTCATCAGCCAGTCGATACTGCGCCATACTCCGGAGCTGAGCGAGGTGAAGTCCCCGCGCCTGCAGCGCAATATCGCGCAACTGACGCGCGTCACCGCCGAGATCCAGAAGACGGCCATGTCGATGCGCATGGTGCCCATCGGCCAGCTCTTCCGCCGCATGTCACGGCTGGTGCGCGACCTGTCGCGCAAGTCCGGCAAGCTGGCCGAGCTGGAGATGTGTGGTGAAGACGTCGAACTGGACCGCACCATCGTCGAGGAGTTGTCCGATCCGCTGGTCCATATGCTGCGCAACTCCATGGACCACGGACTGGAAAGCCCCGCCGAACGCGAAGCCGCCGGCAAGCCGGCCTCGGGCCGCATCCGCCTCACCGCCGCCCATCAGGCCGGCCAGATCGTGGTCGGCGTCAGCGATGACGGCCGGGGACTGGACCGCCACAAGATCCTGCGCAAAGCCGTTGAGCGCGGCTTGCTCCAGCCGGACTCCACGCTTACCGATAACGAGGTCTATCACCTGATCTTCGAGCCCGGCTTTTCCACCGCCGAAAAGGTGACCGACGTCAGCGGCCGCGGAGTGGGCATGGACGTGGTGCGCAAGAAGGTCAACCGGCTGCGCGGGCGTATTAATATCACCTCACAACTCGGCGCCGGGACAACTTTTCATCTCGAGGTGCCGCTGACGCTGGCCATCATCGACGGCCTGGTGGCGTTGGTGGGGGGCGAGCGCTACATTGTTCCCATCTTCGCCGTGCGCGAGATGTTCCGCCCCACCGCCGGCCAGTTGTTCACCGTCGAGAACCGCGGCGAGATGGCCCTGGTGCGCGAGCGCCTGCTGCCGGTGCTCAGGCTGGGACGGCGCCTGGGCGTAAAACCCAAGTCGGAGGACCCTTGCCAGGGCCTGATGATCGTCGGCGAGAGCGGCGACCGTACCTTCTGCCTGCTGGTCGACGAGTTGGTCGGCAAGCAGGAGGTGGTCATCAAGAGCCTCGGCGAGACGTTTCAGGGCGTGGCGGGAATCGCCGGCGGAGCCATCCTCGGCGACGGCCGCGTCGGCTTGATTCTGGACCTCTCCACTCTGGCCTCCGGAGTCAGCCATGCCGCCTGAGTCCCCAACGCTCGCGTCCTTCATGGCCGGCCTGCCCGCTTCGGCGCGCCTCAGCCGGAGCGCGTTTGAGGAGATCCGGACCCTGGCCCGCCAAGTCTTCGGACTCGACCTGAAGCAGGGCAAGGAGAGCCTGGTCAGCGCCAGGCTGGGCAAACGCGTGCGGGACCTGGGACTGCAGGACATCCCGGCCTATCTGGACTACGTGCGCGCCGACCGCTCGGGCGCCGAGCTGTCGGCCCTGATCGACGCCCTCACCACCAACTTCACCAGCTTCATGCGCGAGGCCCAGCACTTCACCCATCTGCGAGAACGAATCCTCCCTGCTTTGGAGGCCCGGCCGGCCGCCTTCACCATCTGGAGCGCCGGCTGCTCCACCGGCGAGGAGCCCTATAGCATCCTGTTCCAGTGCGCCGAAGCCCTCGGCCTTCCGCGGCTTGATTCGCTTCGCCTGTTGGCCACCGACATCTCCACCCGCGTTCTGGCCGCGGCGCAGTCCGGCGTGTTCACCGCCGAAAGGCTGAAGGACCTGCCCCAGGCCTGGCACCGCCGCTACTTCCGGCGCGGCGAGGGAGCCAGCGCGGGCATGATGCGCGTGCGGCCGGAGTGGCGCCAGCGTGTCAGCTTCGCCCGCCTCAACCTCATGCAGGACTTCTCCCGGCTGCCGCAGTGCGCCGTCATCTTCTGCCGCAACGTCATGATCTACTTCGACAGGCCCACCCAGGAGCAGCTCGTGCGCCGCTTCGCCGCGCAACTGGAGCCCGGCGGCTGGCTGCTCGTCGGCCACTCCGAGGGGCTCATGGGCTTCCAGCACGGCCTGGACTGCATTCTGCCCGCCATCTATCGCAAGCCGGGCCGGGCGCCGGCCAAACGGAGCGCCTCATGAACGCCCTGGTGGTCGGAGTGGGCGACTGCCGGGTGACCGGCGATCCGGACGCCGAACTGGTCACCTACGCCCTGGGCTCCTGTATCGCCGTCGCCATCTGGGATCCGCTGTCGAAGGTCAGCGGCATGCTCCATTTCATGCTGCCCGATAGCGGCGTCGACCGCCAGACCAACGGGCGCAACCACCCCTACCGCTACGCCGACACCGGCACGCCGCTGCTGTTCCAGGCCGCCTACCGCCAGGGCGCCGACAAGCGCCGCCTCGTCGTCCGGCTGGCCGGCGGCGCGGCGGTGGTCAACGATAACGGCGTGTTCAGCATCGGCAAGCGCAACTACGCCGCCCTGCGCAAAATCCTGTGGAAAGCCGGCGTGCTCATCCATGGCGAGGACATCGGCGGCTCTGTCTCGCGCACCATCCGCCTGGAGGCCTCCAGCGGCCGCCTCCTGGTTCGCGCCCCAGGCCAGCCCGAACGCGAACTGGCGGCGCACCCCGGCGCGGCCCGCAGCGCCGCCCTCAACGGAGGTGTGCAATGACAAAAAGCGTGATGATCGTCGACGACTCCCCCGTGATGCGCTCGTTCGTGAAACGGACCATCGCCGTGGCCGGCCTGGAAATCTCCTCCTGCATCGAGGCCTGCAACGGCCGCGAAGCCCTCGAACGCCTCCGCTCCGCCGCCCAATCCGGCACCCGCATCGACCTCATCCTCACCGACATCAATATGCCCGTGCTCGACGGCGAAGGCCTCCTCCAGGAGCTGCGCCGCGATCCCGACCTCGGCCGCATCCCCGTCGTGGTCGTCTCCACCGACTCCACGGATCAGCGCGTCCACACCCTCATGCGCCTCGGCGCGTCGGACTACGTCCGTAAACCCTTCCCGCCCGAAAAACTCTTCGAGGTCCTCTCGGGCCTCTTCCCGGAATGGAGCGGTCCGTGACACCAAACGCCTCACATGGGAGTCTCACATGAAAGACCTGTCCCACCCCGAACTTCACAACGCCTGCCAGTCGGCCGTCGTGGAAGTGCTCGAGTTGATGTTCTTCGAGCTTCCCATCGCCGCCGCCCAGCTTTCATCCTCCTTCCAGCCGGACCCCATCGCCGCCCGAGCCCGCTTCGACGGCAGCCTCCGCGGCGCGCTCACCTTGGCCGTCTCCACCGCTTCCTGCACCCGCCTCGCCGCCAGCCTGCTCGGCATCGAACCCGATGAAATCGACGACCTCAACCGCCTCAGCACCGTCACCGAACTCGCCAACATGCTCTGCGGCGCCACCATGAGCCGCCTCGAACCCGAAGGCCGCCTGCACATCGAACAGCCCCTCTCCATCCCCGCCGCCGAGGCCCCGGCCGGCCCCTGGCTCGTCTTCCCCCTCGAAGACGGCCTCCTCTCGGTCTTCATCCAATTCCAGGAACAGTGATGCTCGCCACCAACAAAATCCGCGTGCTCGTCGTCGATGACTCGGCCATCGTTCGCAAAGTCCTCAGCGATATCCTCAGCGCCCAGCCAGACCTCGAGGTCGTCGGCACCGCCCCCGATCCCTACATCGCCCGCGACAAAATCCTGGCCTTCGCCCCCGATGTCCTCACGCTCGATATCGAGATGCCGCGCATGGACGGCCTCACCTTCCTCGACAAGCTGATGCACCACCACCCCCTCCCCGTCATCGTCATCAGCTCCCTCACCCAAAGCTCCACCGGCAAAGCCATGGAGGCCCTCAGCCTCGGCGCCGTCGATGTGCTCGCCAAACCCGGCGGCCCTTACTCGGTCGGCGACCTGCGCGAGGACCTCCCCCGCCGCGTCCGCGCTGCCGCCCGCTCCCGTCCCGCGCGCCACCAGCCGGCCGCTCCCGCCGCCGCCCCGCCGGTCAAAGCTCAGCCCGGAGGCATCACGCCCCAGCACCTCATCGCCATCGGCGCCTCCACCGGCGGCACCCAGGCCATCGAACAGATCCTCCGGTCCCTCCCCGGCGGTATCCCTCCCATCGTCATCGCCCAGCATATCCCCGCCGGCTTCTCGGCCGCCTTCGCCGAACGCCTCAACCGCGTCTGCTCCATCGAGGTCCGCGAAGCCCGCGGCGGCGAGATCCTCTTGAATGGCCTCGCCCTCATCGCCCCCGGTAATCGCCACATGCTCGTCGAAAAGTCCCCCACGGGCTGGCGGACCCTCCTCGACGACGGTCCCAAGGTCTGCTACCAGCGGCCTTCAGTCGACGTCCTGTTCCGCTCAGTGGCCGAGGCCGCGGGCTCCAGGGCGGCCGGCGCCCTGCTCACCGGCATGGGTAGCGACGGCGCCGAGGGCCTGCTCGCCATGCTGCGCGCCGGCGCCTATACCGTCGCCCAGGATGAGAACTCCTCGGTCGTCTTCGGCATGCCCCGCGAGGCCATCCGCCTCGGCGCCGCGCAGGTCGTCGCCCCACTGGATCGCGTCGCCGCCCTGCTCTTCAGCCGGACTCGCGCCGCCTAACCCAATAGCAGCTCCGCCAGCCGCGCCGCACTCGCTCTGAACGGCCGCGCCGCGGCGAATTCTACCGCCGCCCGCCCCATCCCCGCTCGCCGCTCCTCGTCCTCCAGCAGTCCGGCGATCGCCGGCCACAACGGCTCGCCCGCCTGCACCGTCACCCCCAACTCCGGCGTCATGATCTCCCGCGAACCCGCATTCTCCACGCACACCGCCGGCAGCCCCGCGTTCAGCGCCTCCATCAGCGTCAGCCCATAACTCTCGTGCCGCGACGGGAAAACGTACAGGTCCGCCATCGCGAAAAAGGCCCGCTTCCGCCCGCCCGCCACGTAGCCCGGAAACACCACCCGGATGCGTTTCAACCGCGCCGCCAGCGCCTGCAACTTCTCCATGTGCTTCCGGCCGTTCATAAAGGCCGCTTCCCCGCAGATGAACAGCCACACCGGCCGCTCCGGCATCCGTCCCGACTCCTCCCAGGCCAGCAGCGATTCGAGCAACCGGTCCTGCCCCTTCTCCGGCGAAATCCGGCTCAGGCACAGCAGTACCCGCGCCTCGTCCGGCGCCCCATACTCGCGCCGCGGGTCGATCGCCGGGTCCGCCTCAGCCGCCGGCGGCGCTCCCCACCCCACCACGTGAATCCGCTCCGCCCGCGCGCCCCGGTAGCCGGCCAGCAGAATCTCCTTCATCCCCACCGAGGGTACAACCACCGCGTTGGAGTACTCCAGGCTCGCCCGCTGCTGCTCGAAGATCAGCCGCAGGATTCGCGGCGCGATTCGCGCCGCTCCCATCGCCCGCAAACCCTCCCAGGTGCGCGCCAGCGCGGCCGGCCCCACGACCCCCCGCAGGTAGATCGCCGCGATGTAGGCCACCACGTCCACGTGATAGATCGTCACCACCCGGAATCCCGCCGCCCGCAGCCGCGCGAAGTCCGGCCCCTCGCTGATGTCGTTCACCAGGATCGACGTCGTCGCCGGATCGTGCCGCAGCGCCTCCTCGGTCGACGCTTCCCGGAACGCGTCGCAAAACGCCGCGTACTGCCGCTCGTTGTACTCCACCAATTCCCGCCCGCCCGGCGCCCCGCCGCCCAGCACAGCCGGCGAGATCAATTTCACCTCCAGCCCGCGCCGCCCCCACTCCTCCAGCAGCAGCTCCGACACCGCCGCCCCGCCGCCCAGTGGCAGGTTCTCCCCCGCGAAACCGCCGTGCGCGGCCAGGTACAGGATCCGCCGCGCGCTCACGAAGTCATTACCACCGGCGTCATCACGGTGGAATCCTCCATGTGCAGCACCAGGATGTACCACGCCAGCGTCAGCAGCAGCTCCAGGTCCTGCCGGCCGCGTGCCGCCTCCCCCACCTCGACGTCGGCCCCATGATGGACCAGCCCCTTGTTGTGGAAACGCAACAAGTGCTCCCCGCCCGCGCCCGTCAGGGCCCACTCCGAACCCCAGAATCCCAATGCATGTAGCTCCAGCGCCTCTCCGCCCGCCAGGCGCAGGGCGCCTTTTTGGCCGGAGAAACTCGGCCTGTAGATGGCGATGTCGGCCTCCTCGCCGCGTACCCGCGCCGACACCACCGGTGATAGGAATCCGGTGCGCTTGAAGCTCCACTTGCCCTGCGCCGTCTCGGCTTCGGCCAGAGTGCCGAGCGTCTTCTTGAACTCCAGCCGGGCCAGCAGCGAGTCGCCCGCCCGCAGCTCAAACGTTCGCGCGAATGCCCCCGGCTGCCGCCACTCAAGGCCGGCGAGTTGATTGCGCTGGATCAGAATCATGGTCGAATCCTTTCTCGAAGATCTGCACCGCCCGCTGCGCGGTGGCGATGGTGATGCCTCGTTCGGCGCACTTGAGCCGCACCCGGCGGTTCACCTCGCGCGCCACCTTCCACTGCTGGCTGGGCCGCGTCCGGATGCGCGCCTTCACCACCACCCCCTGCTCGGTGAAGCGGTCCACCCCCGCCACCTCCATCCCGTCCAAAACCAGCGGCCCGAATTCGGCGTCCGCCCGTAGCTCATCCCCCGCCTCCCGCAAGGCCCCCGACAATAGTTCCGGATCCTCCCCGTAGCCGGCCGCCAGATCGAACACAGCGTAGGAATGGCCGAGCGTCAGGTTCGAAAAGCTCTGCACCGAACCGTTGGCGAAGACATGCACGTTGCCGTCGTAGCCGCGCAACACCGTGGTCCGCAGCGAGAGCTGCTCCACCGTCCCGGCCAGGTCGCCGATCTTGATCACGTCGCCGATCCGGATCTGCCCCTCGGTCAGCAGGAACAATCCGCCGATCCAGTCCTTCAGCACGCTCTGCGCCGCAAATCCCACCGCCAGCCCCACCACCCCCGCGCCCGCCAGCACCGGCCCCACGTCGAACTTGTACTCCCGCAGCGCCAGCACCACCGCCAGGATCCAGATCAGCGAAAACAGCACCCGCCGCGAAATGCTGGCGATCGTGTCGGTCTGCTTCTCCACCTCGGCGTCCGCCCCGCCCCGTTCGCGGATCAGCTCCGCCGACAGCCGCCGGATGCGCCGGAAGAGCTTTCCCAGCAGGAACGTCAACAGCGCCGCCCCCGCCAGATAAACCGATGCTTTCAGGCTCATCACCAGCCATGCGTCGATCCGGTCCAACCTGAGCGCGGTGAGAAACGACGGCATATAGCTCCATGGTAGATCTTCGAACGCAAACGCAAAACAGGCCACCCCGAAAGATGGCCTGCCTCGAAAACCCAACGCTGAACGTGGACCTACTCCACGTCCCTCGGCCGCTTCTTGCGGTTGCGCTTCCGCGCCAAAGCCGCCTTCACGCGCTTCTTCTCGCCGGGCTTCATGTAGTAGGAGTGTTTCTTGATCTCCTTGATGATGTCCTCCTGCTGCACTTTCCGCTTGAAGCGGCGTAATGCGGATTCAAGAGTCTCACCGTCCTGAATGTATACTTCTGCCATTCCTACTCACCTC
>JACRBC010000093.1 GCA_016213245.1 Candidatus Solibacter usitatus
CTTGGAAACTCGGAATCGCGGTTATGGGCATAACCGATTCCAGTGTTTACCAGCCCTGCCCGCCTGTCACCAGAGATGTCGCCCCAGCCTCCCCACACTCTTCATCCGGGGACGGAAAATACCGCGAAGCGGTTTAGTTCATTGATTGCATTGCAAAAGGGCGCATGCGATTTTCGGTTGGTTTTTGCCGGGGAGGGGGTGGGGGCGGGGCGGAGAGGCGTCCGGTGGGAGGCGGCCGGCGCCGCCGGGAATCAATCTACAATTGATGAATCTGCCGATGACACCGGAACACAAACTACGCGAACGGCTGCGCAAGATAGCGGCGCTGTTTGAGGGAGCGTCCACCGATGGAGAGCGCAGCGCCGCAGCGGCGGCCATAGAGCGGGTGAGGGCGACTTTGGCGCAGTTGGAGCGGACCGAGTGGCCGGAGGAGCTTCAATTCAGCCTACCGGACCGCTGGCGGCGGCGGCTGTTTTCGGCGCTGTGCAGGCGCTACGGATTGCAGCCCTACCGGTACAAGCGGCAGCGGCACACGACGCTGATGCTCAAGGTGCCGCGGTCGTTTCTCGATAAGACGCTCTGGCCGGAGTACCTGGAGCTGAAGCAGGCGCTGGACGAGTATTTGAACGAGGCGACGGAGCGGATCATCCGCGAGGAGGTGTTCGGCGACACGCAGGAGGCGGGGGAGCGGGCGGGGTGAGACTCACAGGCCGAGCTCGAAGGCTTCGCCGAGGTAGATGCGGCGGACTTCGGGGTCCATGGCGAGGGCGGTGGGGGTGCCGGCGTGGAAGATGCGGCCGGAGTTGATGATGTAGGCGCGGTCGGTGACGACGAGGGTTTCACGGACGTTGTGGCCGGCGCAGCCGGTCAAAATATCCCTCATAAGGGCACGGCGTCCTGCAGGACTCTTTCCCTGACGCGGTCACGCAAGCCGCGCGACGAAATGACGTCTACCCTCGCGGCCGGCAGTTCTCCCAGGTCTCACTGGAGCCGAGCAAGGTCGAGGAGGCTGCGTCCAGGGTCCAGATCGAGCAGGAAAATCGAAGTCACTCTGGGCATCGTTCTCCCCCCGTGCCACCGACCCGAAGATACGCAGGTTACGGGCGCCTCGCCCGGCGGCGAGACGCAGGATTTCCTCGCGCTTCGTAGTGCGGAGCTCCTGAAGGGTCATGCCTCCTCCATTCTCTCTCGCCGGCGGGCCACTTGCACTGTCCCGGGCAGTTGCGTGCAGTTCACTCCTGTTTTGCCACAACATCTGTGCCAGGCGACACACTTCTGGAACTCGCAGGGCGTGGGGAGATCCATCCGGAGTGGTGTGTGAGGGACGGCAACATGGTTAGCGGGCGGACCTGGCATGACAACCCGTTTTTCATCGCCGAATGGGTGCGGATGCCGGCGAAGTATACCGCGACGGGCAATATCTAATTCGGCCTCGCCCGCTTTTTCATTTTCCAGATCCCCAGCCCGGCCAGCCCGGCGCCTGCCAGAAGCACCGTCGCAGGTTCCGGTATTTGGCCACCGTCTCCCTGGAAGAATCCCCCGGAAGAAGCGATGCTTGTGCCGGCTGGCAACGTAAAGCTGATAGCCCCGGTGGCGCCGAAGTCGGCCGTGCCGCCGGATCCGCCGTATGCCCAGCCTCCCCGCGCAGTCATGTAGTAATAGACTTCAAAAGGAACTCCCGCGAGAACATTCAGGTCGAAGGAGACCACCCTGTTGATGGGGATGCTGAAGCCGCCGCAACCGTTCTCCCAGCAGTATCCCATCTCCAGCTCGGTGCGGGCCCATTGGGCGAACAGGTCGTTGACCGGCCCGACCACGAACTGTGTGGCGATGTAAGCATTCTCAAAGGCTTCAATCGTGCCTGGATTGCTGCCGGCGCCCAAGAGGGTCCCATCCAGGCCGAAATAGATCTGGATGGTTACAGGCGTACCGGGGGGCGGCCCGGTGAGAGTGAAGTCGTCCCGGACATACCCGCTGGCCCATACTTGATCTCCGGCGGCGACACCGATTGCCCCATTCACGGCGTCGGCGAAACCTCTGAGCGTACCCTGGCCCGCGTCCGCTTCGAACCTGCCGACGCTTCCCCTGGCGCTCGTATAGTTCAAGTTCGCGAGGTTCGTGCCGTACTCCGATAGGTACACCGGGACCTCTGTGAAGGGGCTTCCCAGGTAGGTGGGCATTCTGAAATACAATTCCGCGTAGGTGACGGGATTGGCATGGACAGGGGCGGACAGCGCCAGAAGGGTCAGCCCGACGGCAATTGCCCACGTGGCCAACACGAGCATTTTCTTCATGATTGTGACTCCTTGCCGGAAAGCACCGGTTGTCGAGTTGGGACGCGTTCAGCGAGGCTCGCGCCCTGGTTGGCTCGACATCCATACGCCGCCTGACATCCCAGTCTGCACCGCGGGGACTGCTTCGTGCATCGTTGGTAACCGTTAGTAACTGTTCAAGTGCAAGCAATTCAATGGATTACGGGAGTTGGTTGCCGCTTCACCGATGGCTGTGGTATAGGTTGACCCGAAGATGCGGACGTCATCAAAAGGGGAGGCAGGCACGGTTCCACCCCCCGATGTTCGTGCCGAACTGGAAGTCATCCTGGCCTCCAACTCGTTCCGCCAGGCCGAACGGCTGCGCCGAATGCTGCGTTACACGGTGGAGCGGACGCTGGAAGGAGAAGGTGGCCGCCTCAAGGAGTACGTCCTGGGGGTCGAAGTGTTTGACCGGGGCGAATCGTTCGACCCTTGCGGGGAGGCCGTGGTCCGCGTCGAAGCCTCCCGTCTGCGCGCCAAGCTCCGCGAATACTATGATTCGGAAGGAGATAAGGACCGGGTCATCATCCAATTGCCCAAGGGAGGCTACGCGGCGGCCTTCCGGTACCGTGACCAGACTGCTTCCGGGCCGGACCCGCGGCCACGAAAGCGTTGGGCCATCTTCGGTTTGGCCGCCGCGCTCGCGGCGCTGGCGCCTGCCGGCTGGTATCTGTCGAGGCCACACTCGTCCGCCCGCGCCGGTACCATTGCGGTTCTCCCCTTCGACGACCTCAGCTCGGATCCCGAGAACGAATACTTCTGTGCCGGGTTGGTCGAGGAAGTCACTACCGCCCTGGCGAAAATCAAGGGCGTGCGGGTGCTGGCGCGCAGCACTGCCAGCCAGGTGAAGCGGGCTAAGTCCCTGCCTGTCGCTGCGCGCGAGCTCGGGATCACGATGTTTCTGGAGGGAAGCGTCCGCCGGTCGAAGGACCGCGTGCGAATTGCCGCGCAGCTTATCCGAGCGGGCGACCAATCCCATCTCTGGTCCGAGGTCTACGAGCGCGGGAGCGGCGACGTGCTCAGCGTCCATGACGAGATCGCGCGAGCGGTCGCCAGGGCGCTCGAGGTCCAGCTTTTCCCCGAGCGCAGCCGACCGGCCGACCCCGAAGCGCTCGATCTCTATTGGCGAGGGCGCTACTCCCGTAAGCAGCCGGGTGAGGAAGGGCTGAAGAAGAGCGTTGGGTATTACCGCCAGGCCCTCGAGAAGGACCCGCAATATGCGCCGGCGCACGCTGCCCTGGCCGAAGCTTACGGCACCATGGCTTTCCACGAATTGGGGCCGCCGGATGAGTTCATCGAGAAAGCGAAGGCCTCGGCCCGCCAGGCGCTGGCGCTCGACGGTTCGCTAGCCGAGCCGCACGCGCTGCTGGCCTGGATCGGCTTCTTCCGCGACTGGAACTGGCCCGAGGCCGAGCGGGGATTCCGCCGCGCGGTGCAGCTTAACCCGAGCTACGCCAAAGCCCACACCTGGTTCGCGCTGGGCCTGATTTCGCGCGGGCGGGTCCAGGAAGCCATCACCGAATCCAGGACTGCGCAGGAACTGGACCCGCTTTCCTACGCCACCGCCAGCGACCTCGGCGTGATCTTATATTGCGCGCGCCGTTTTGAGGAATCCGCTCAGTGGGCGCGCAAGACGCTCGCCTCGGATCCAAAGTCGGCGCCCGCTCGCGTACTGATCGGCTTGTGCCACGCCAACCAAGGGCGTTACCAGGAGGCCATCGCCGAATATCGCGAGGCGCTGGAGGGGTCCGAGCGCTATTCCTACATTCTGGGCCGGCTCGGTTATGCCTGCGGCCGCGCGGGCCAGGTCGAGGAGGCCCGGCGGCTCATTCGCGAGATTGAACAGGCCGCCGGCGCCGAGCCGCGTTATCAGTTGCACATCGCCATGATCCACGCGGGGCTGAATGAGACGGACCGGGCCATCGAGAAGCTCGAGAAATCCTACCAGCGCCGAGAAGCCGATCTCAATTTCCTGATGGTCGAGCCGGCCTTCGATTCGCTCCAGCCCGACCCGCGATTTCAGGGCTTACTCAAGCGGATCGGGTTGAAATAGGCCGCGGCGCGTTTTCAGCGGACCGCCATCGTCACGCCGAACTGCGAGCTGGCCGAGCCGATGATCAGTTCGACAGGAACGGCATTGCCCGGCGCCACCTCCAAACCGATTCGCGCGTTCAGATGCATGTAGGATGGGCCGCAATCCAGGAGACCCCATCGAAGTGAAAATGATGGACCTTGAGACCGTATAGCTCAGCTCAAGGCATCTGTCCGCGAGAAGCCGAAGCTGCCTTTGGTGGTGTCTCTCTTTGACGAGTTTCGGGGACCTGGCGGGGCTTCAGACCGTTGTCGCATCGACGTGGCCATGGAGAGAGAGTATGGTTGAAGGCCGCCGCCCGGTCCGGCTCAGAGCCCGAGTTCGAAGGTTTCGCCGAGGTAGATGCGGCGGACTTCGGGGTCCATGGCGAGGGCGGTGGGGGTGCCGGCGCGGAAGATGCGGCCGGAGTTGATGATGTAGGCGCGGTCGGTGACGGCGAGGGTCTCGCGGACGTTGTGGTCGGTGATGAGGATACCGATGCCGTTGCGGCGAAGGTCGAAGATGATGCGCTGGAGCTCGAGGACCTGGATGGGGTCGATACCGGAGAAGGGCTCGTCGAGGAGGAGGAACTGGGGATTGATGGCCAGGGAGCGGGCGATTTCGACGCGGCGGCGCTCACCGCCGGAGAGCATGTAGCCCTTGTTCTTGCGGACATTTTCGAGACCCATCTGTTCGATCAGGGTGGCGAGGCGCTCGCGGCGCTCGTGGGAGGAGATGGGGAGGGTCTCGAGGATCGCCAGGAGGTTATCCTCGACGGAGAGCTTGCGGAAGACGGAGGGCTCCTGGGGCAGGTAGCTGATGCCGACGCGGGCGCGCTGGTACATGGCCAGGGGGGTGATCTCCTGGGCGTCGAGGAAGATGCGGCCGGAGTCGGGGCTGACGAGGCCGACGATCATGTGGAAGGACGTGGTTTTTCCGGCGCCATTGGGGCCGAGCAGGCCGACGACTTCGCCCGTTTCGACGGAGACCGAGACGTTGTCGACGACGCGCCGGCCGCGGTAGGTCTTGGAGACCTCCTCGGTACGGAGGGTGCGGAGGGCGCCGTTGGTTGGGTTGGAAGCCACTCAACCGTATTATCCACGATGGAGATGTCCGGAACGTCAAGACTGGTGATGCGGCAGCTTCCGGTTGTGCTGGCGTGCGCCCTGGTCTGGGCACAGGCGCCCGCGGTGCGAGCGCCGCAGGCGCAGCCACAGAGGCGAATGCCCTACGTACCGCCGGATATGTTCCGGGTGTCCGGGCAGGTGACGGACGCCGAAACGCGCGAGCCGATTGAGGGCGCGAGTGTGGCGGTGCGGTGCATGGACAACCGGCAGAACATCCGCGATGTTGTTCAGAAGACCGGGCAGGGCGGCTCGTATTCATACATGACCTTTGCGGCCGTGCGCTGCCGGGTGACGGTGGAGGCGGAGGGGTACGTGGAGGGAATCGACGCCATTGAGCGGGGTCCGGCGGTGCTGGAGCCGCGGGCGGGCGGTGAGCCGCACACGCTGGACTTTCCTCTGCACCGGGTGGCGGAGATCCTGGGCCGGGTGATGGACGCCGACACGCTGAAGCCGGTGGCGGGGGTGACGGTGAAGGCGCAGTGGTCCGTTTTCGACGCCGGCAAGCGGCTGCTGAAGCCGGCCTCGGCGCCGGCGACGACGAACGCGGAGGGCAGGTTCCGCGCCGCGCCGGTTCCGCCGGGGGAGTACTTCCTGGAGGTGGTCCAGAAGGAGCAGGAGCAGATTGAGCAGCGGTGGATGCCGCCGGAGGCGCGTGCGCCGGTATCGGGGTATGCGCGGACCTACTGGCCGGGCGGCGGGCTACTGGAGGCTGCAGCCCCGATGTACCTGGTGGCAGGAGCGCGGTACGACGCCGGGGATATCTGGGTGAGGAAACAGCCGCTGTTGCGCGTGCATGGCACACTGGCGGACAGGCGCTGCCGGGCGGATTCGAAGTTCCGGTTGGTGCTGTGGGAGAAGGGTTCCGGCCGCTACCTGCCACGGGTGAACACGGTGGTGGACTGCAATTCTCGGTTCACGGTGAAGCACCTGGCCGAGGGGCAGTGGGTGCTGGAGGCGCGGATGCAGAGCCAGTCCTCTGAAGAGGCGGATGCAGAGATGGTGGACCTGGATGTGAAGCCGCCGAAGGACGGCGCCCCGGAGATGGAGGCGAACTTGCAGCCTTTGCCGCCGTTGTTGATGGTGGTGAAGGCGCGGGGGCGCACAGCGCTGCCGCCGGGGATGCTGGCTACGCTCGCAGTGGCTGGGCGACCGTTTCATGACGCACACTCATTTGTCGCGCTGGATGGCGGGGAGCGGTTCGTGCTGCCTGCGCCGCCGGGCGAGAAGGCGGAACTGAAGCTGAGCGGTCTGCCGGAGAGGTACGCGGTGAAAGAGATCACCTACAACGGCGGCTCGACGGAAGAGGGCGTCTTCACACCAAACCGGCAGGCGCCGTCGCAGACGCTGGAAGTGCTGCTGACCGACAAGCCGGCGGTGATCGGCGGGGTAGTGAAGCGGGGCGGCAAGCCGCTGGCGGGGGCGCTGGTGGTGCTGGCGAGCTGGCCGGTGGCGCTGCGGGCGGAGTGGCCGCGGACGGTACGGGCGGTAGCCGGAGAGGACGGCCGGTATGCGTTCCAGGCGCTGGCGCCGGGGACCTACCGCGTGTTCGCCGTTGAGTTTGGGCTGCGGCGCAGGCTGGAGTTTCCGGGCGCGCTGTTGCGAATGATCGGGAGGGCGGAGGAGTTCACCGTGGGGGAGGGTGAGGCGCCGGGGGCAGATCTGAAGGCGGCGGAGCCGTAGGGATGGAGGCGCTATACTGGCTGGTATTCGCGCCACAGCGTCTGGGCGTTTAGGGCGTGTTGGAGCTCCGCCCAGGCCGCAGTGCTAAAGAATTCAGAGAGGTACGGGCATGGACGGGATGCCGGGGACTATGGCCGAGATGGATCTGGCGGCTCAGGCGCTTCCCTTTGAACCGGCCAGGTTGTTCCGTGCAAACTCGCTCCACGACGACAGCCAGACGGCCCAATGCGGCGGCAAGCGGATCGGCATTTTCGTGGTGGCGTACAACGCCGTCACCACACTGCTGCCGGTGCTGAAACGGATCACCCCGAACGTATGGAAGAACGTGGAAGAGGTGGTGGTCTTCGACGATGCCAGCCAGGACGCGACGTTCGAGCTGGCCGTGGGCGTCAAGTCGCTGCGGGACCTGCCGAAGCTGAAGGTGCTGCGCCATGCTCAGAACCTGGGCTACGGCGGGAACCAGAAGGCGGGCTACCGCTACATGATGGAGCGCGGGTTCGATATCGTCGTGCTGCTGCACGGCGACGGGCAGTACGCGCCGGAGATCCTGTCTCACTTGTACGCGCCGATTGTGAAGGGGGAGGCCGAGGCGGTATTCGGCTCGCGCATGATGCGCGCCTACGGCGGCCCTCTCAAGGGCGGGATGCCGCTCTACAAGTACGCGGGCAATCGAATCCTCACCGCACTTGAAAACCGGGTGCTAGGGCTGGAGCTGACGGAATTCCACAGCGGGTACCGGGCGTACTCGCTGGAAGCCCTGAAGCGGATCACTCTGGACAACATGACCAATGATTTCCACTTCGACACGGAGATCATCATCAAGCTGAAGCACCAGGGAATGCGCATTCGCGAAGTGCCGATCCCGACCTACTACGGCGGGGAGATCTGCTACGTGAACGGGATGAAGTATGCCTGGAACGTGGTGCGGGCGTTGAGGAATTACCGGTGGACGGTGGAAGGAGTGAAGGCGTACCCGGAGTTCGCCGAGTACTGGGGGCATTACGCGCTGAAGGATGCGCCGTATTCCAGCCATGACCTGGCCCTGCGGGCCGTGCCGGCCGGGGCTGTGGTGTTGGATATCGGGTGCGGACAGGGGTTTCTGGCGGAGCGGATGGCGGAGCGGGGATGCGAGGTGACCGGGGTGGATTCTTTGCCGGAGCCGGACCGCCGGCAAGCGATGGCGGAATACCATCGCTGCGACCTGCGCCGAGGTCTGGACGAGACGCAGGGGAAGTTGCGGGAAGGCCACTTCGATCGCGTGCTGTTGCTGGACGTGCTGGAGCACCTGCCTGAAGCGGAGGAGTTGCTGCAACAGGCGGGCAGGTACCTGAAGCCGGACGGCCGGTTGCTGGTCAGCATACCGAACGTGGCCAACATCACCACCCGGCTGCAATTGCTCTCCGGCCGTTGGGAGTACTCCGATCGCGGGATCCTGGACCGCACGCATCTCCGGTTCTACACGCGCAGGTCCGGACGCGGACTGCTGGAGCAGAACGGCTGTGAGATTCTCGCAGAGCAGATGACGGTGATGCCGGCGGCACAGGTGCTCGGTTTCAGGCCGGAGAGCAGGATGACGCGCTGGATCTCCGTGGTGTTGTGGGCGTGGACACGGCTGCTGCCCGGTTTGCTGGGCTACCAGATGTTGTTCCAGGCCAGAAGGAAACCAGTGCAGGAATGACAGAGGAGGAGGCGAACCGCTGGAAGTCCTGGCTGGGACTGGTCACTGTCCTGTGGATCTCAGCCGTCTGGCCGGAGATCACCTTCAGCCTCTGGACTGATGAGGCAGGCACATGGTGGGTGGTGAAGGACGGTTGGCGGGAGTGTCTGGAGCGGGCGAACGGGTGGAGCGCCATTTCGCCCTTCTATTTCGGCATTCTCTGGGTCTGGACAAGGGTCTTCGGGCTGAGCGAGGTGGCGATGCGCGTTCCCTCGTTGCTGTTCTCGGCGGTCTCCGGGGCGCTTCTGTTCCGCCTGGCGCGGAGGTGGATGGACCAGGAGGGGGCGTGGATCGCGGTAGTTGTGTTCTTTCTCCTGCCGCAGGTGGGTGTGTCGATGGTGGACGCACGCCCGTATGCGTTGGGCGTGATGACCTTGCTGGCAGCGTGGCTGGCGCTGACGCGCTGTGTGGATGGCGGCCGATGGACTGACGTGGCGTGGTTGGCGGTGTGCGCCGGAGCGACGGTGTGGGCGCACTACATGCTGGCGTTGGGCCTGGTTCCGATGGCGTGGTACTGCAGGCGCCTGGGATGGGGCAGATCGGTCTCGTCACTTGCCGCGGGGTGCGTGATGGTCCTGCCGCTTGCCCCGCAACTGGCGGACACGGCCGGCAGGCGGCGGGCGCTGACGTTCGCCGGCCGTCCGTCCATGCTGGACCTAATTCTCGCCATCGTCCCGCCGCTGATTCTGTTGATGGCGCTGCTGGCGGCGGCCGCGGCGGCCGTATCCGGTCTTGCCGGCCGGCGCGGGCGAAGGGAAGGCTATCGGCGCTTTGCCGCGCGCGAGAGTCTGGTTCCCATGGCGCTGCTGGCGGCCACCCCGGCGGTGGCGATCTTCATTCTCGGGATACTCGACGGGACGAGGATGTTCGTAGGCCGCTACATGATCGCCAGCGTGGCCGGTTTGGCGGTGGTGAGCGGCTGGGCCGTGCGCGGCCTCAACCATCCGCGGGCGCGAATCGCCACGATGTGCCTGACCGTCATCGCCGGTGTGACACTGGGTTTCGTCCGCCCGCCCAGGCACTGGACGGACTGGAGGGGGGCAGTCGACTGGGCGAGAGCGGAGACGGAGCGTCATCCCGAGACCCAGGTGGTGCTGGTGAGCGCATTTGTGGAGTCCATGCAGTCTGGCGCGGTGGCGGACCCGCGGCAACGGGAGATCCTGTTCGCGCCTCAGGAGCGGTACCGGGTTCCCGGGCAACCACTATTGCTGCCCATGCAGCCCACGGCAGAGGCAGAGAGAACTCTACGAGAGCAATTCCACGCCGCCGCGGGGCAGTCCGGACGTCTGGTGGTGCTGGCCGGTCCGCTCTCGAGCGGTTATCGCCGCTGGTTCGAAGAGAAACTGGGCGCACTTGGTCTTCGTCTGGAGAGAGAACAGGTGATGCGGACTGTGCATGTATGGTCCTTCACACGGCCGGGGAGGCCCGGCATGCAGGAGGGCTACGGGCGGGGCCGGTAGAGGAGAGCGGCGGGCGGGGCCTTCGGGTTGCGCACAAAGCGGCCGATGTGGCCGGCGACGAAATAGTGGCGCTCAATCCAGGCGAGAACCTCCTGGTCGTAGTCGATGCCGAAGTACGGGACACCGTACTCGTGGCTTGGCCGGTTCGTCAGGACAATGAGCGCGGGCGGGTTGCGTTCGAGATCTCGCAAGTAATCGCTGGTGACTGCGCCAGGAGAAAGCACGCCCGGGGTGAGAACGAAGAAGCGATTGGGCGCCGAGGCCGAAGCAAGGAAGTAGGCGCCGGTGAATTCGGGCAGGAGTAGAACAGATTGGCCCTGGGCCTTTGCGCTCTGGATCAAGCGAATGACCTGGTTGGTGAAATCGGCCCGGCTGGCCGTGGTGCGCACCTCGCCGCGGATGGTTCTGACGGGGTAGACGAAGTGCTCGAGGGTCGAGTAGCGGTCCTTCCAGGCGAAGATAGCCAGGCCGAGGCCATAGGTAAAGATCAACGAGCCGAACAGCATCCGCCGCCGGAGTTGCCGGCCGGGCAACGGTAGAAGCATGGCCCGTTCCAGCAGGACGAAGAAGCAAAGGAAGACGAGCGGCGAGTAGTAAACCGAATAGCCTGACCATTTGAACCTGCTCAACACCCGGAAGCCGGCGGCCACGGCCATCCAAGCCAGCGGTGCGAATGAGATGAGTCGCGAGGGTCCACGCTTCCACACGGCCCAGGCGGCGAGCGCACACATCAGCAAAGCCGGGTAGAACATACCCCGGGGATAGAAGAACTGATGCGCAAGAAGGAGCACGCCGCTGTACGGGTCGGACTTATTGGCGAGCAGGGTGTATAGGACAGCGACCGCAGGGATGAGAAAGGTCCACTGGGCCCAGCGGCGGAGCCAAAAGGCGGCCGCGGCCCAGGCGGCCAGCACGATAGCGGTGCTGGAGACCAGAAGAAGCGTCTCCACGGGCTCGATGCGGAGCCCGACCGCCTGAATCCAGTACTTGCCGTAGACGCGCATGAAGTGCGTGCCGGGGAAGGACATCCAGTTGGTCTCGATGAAGTGCCCGAATGAGGAGGGCTGGATGTACACGGCGAAAACGGCAAGTGTGGCGAGCAGCGCTGAAGCGCCCCAGAGGAAGGGCGGCAGCAGCAGCGCGCGGGAGCGCGCGCCCCACGCTTTGGCGCAGGCCGTGAGGCAGAAGACGAAGAAGCAGGCGAGGCCGAATTCGTGCTTGGCGAGCAGAGCGAGCGCCGCGGCGCCCGCCGCCAGCGGGAGATTCGGTCCGGGCTCGGAGCCGAGGTAGCGGATGAGAAGCAGAGTGCAGCAGAGGGTGAGGAGGCTGCCGTAGGTGGCGCCGTAGCTATAGGGAACGATGCCGTTGAAGAGGTAAGGCTGGAAGAGTTGCAGCGAGTACCCGGCGGCCACGGTGAAGGCGGCGCCTGAAGCTACGAAGCGGGAGGCGATGGCGTGGAGGAGCAGGACCGTGGCGCTGGTGGATGCAAAGCCGGCGACGTAGAGCACGTTCAGATGAACGCCAAAGAGCCGGAAGAGCCAGGAGTTGAGGACCGGCGCGAGGGGACCGTAGGGGTACCAGACATCGTGATAGAGACGTCGGCCGGCGGCGAGTTCGGCGGGGACGTACATCTCCCGGCCGCAGTCGACGACGAGGTCTGGCCAGACGCCCCAAGTCCAGGCGTAGAGCGCGCACAGCAGGGCAAGCAGCAGGCCACGGCGGATCCAAACGATGTGGGGGCGCGATTCTGGCAGGCGGGGGTCGACCCAGGATTCAAGCTGGCCTGGCAGGGAGGCGAGGGTGCTTCGGATCATAGGCTTCGGATGCGGTCTCGATCAGGCAATGAAATAGAGTTCGGCGGCGGCACGGGCGGACATGCGCAAGAGGAGCAACCCGTCCGAGAAGCGGCTGATGTTGGTTTCGCCGTAGATGCGGCGGCGGTAGCGGACGGGGATCTCGACGATGCTCAGATTCAGTTTGGCGGCGCCGAAGAGGAGGTCGAAATCGCCGAAGGGATCGAGGTGGCCGAAGTGGGCGCGTCCGGCGGCGATCCGTTCGTAGGATGCCTTCCAGAGGACCTTGGCGCCGCAGAGGGAGTCCTTGAGGGGCTGTCCCATCATCGTGCCGAGCAGCCAGGCGAAGAAGCGGTTGCCGACGAGGTTCAGGAAGCGCATGGCCTTGGGGTCCATGGCGTAGACGAGCCGGCAGCCGTTAAGGAACTCCCCCTTGCCGGCAGTGATGGCCTGATAGAACTGGGCGAGGTCCTCGGGATCGACGCTGGCGTCGGCGTCGAGGATCATGAGGATGTCGCCGCGGGCTTGAGCAAAACCGAGGCGAACGGCATCGCCCTTGCCGCGGCCGGATTGCTGCAAGACACGGATGTCGCGCGCGGGAAATAGAGCCGCGACACGCCCGCATTCCTCCAGCGTTCCGTCGGTGGAGTGGCCTTCGACGAAGATCAGCTCGGTGTGCGAACCCATGGCCGGGAGGCGGCGGGCGATGGTCTCGATGTTGCCGGCCTCGTTGCGGCACGGGCAGACAACGGTGACGGGGGGGGGCGTCTCGGGCAGCGCGTGAAGGGAACGGGCGACCACGAAATTGAGAAGGGCGAACGAGCGGAAGAGAGGCAGGTTGGCGAGGCACCGGTTGGCGAAGGCGGCCAGCAGCGGGATGCGCAGGGGAAGCAGCGTGTGGCGGCGGTGGCGAATGGCTTCGAAACCGGCCAGGTGGAGGAGGTTCAGGACATCGCCGGGAGCCGTCCAATTCAGGATGGGTTGGGGGTACTTCAAACCGAGTCTCTCGGCGAGATTCAGGGCGGGCTGCCAGACTCGGCTGTACCAATTGATGACGATGCGGGTGTCGCGATGACAGAGGGCATGGAGGCGGTCCAGAACGCCGCGGATGTCGTAGAGGAAGCCGATGAGGTCGGAAAGGATGATGTAGTCGAAGCGGCGGCCGTCGAGGTCGATCTCCTCGGCCACCATTCTGTGGAATTCGAGATCCGGGTGCCTGCGCCGGGCCAGGTCCACCATGCCGGCGGAGATGTCGATGCCGACACCCTCGGCGGGGCGGACGGCGGCGAGCAGGTCGCCGGGGCCGCAGCCGAGTTCGAGCACTTTCATGTGGGGCGGGATGTAGAAGCGCGCCAGCGAGGCGAGGGAGTTGTGATAGCCGCGGTTCCTCTTCCGCCAGAGTTCCACTTGTCCCGCGTAGTGATCGAAGAACTGCTCGCAGAGTTGCAGGTGCGCGACCTGGGAAGACGGGGTCCGCTCGCTGCGGAGCCTCCGCGCCCAGGACGCAGTCGCGTCCTCTGGAACTCCGGCCAAGTGCGCCTCCGACGGTTGGGTTTTTCCCTGCGATGGTAGCAGACGGCGTGCGACGGCCGCGCACTGTACTCTGTAATGCATGCGCTGGGTATGGACGGTGCTCGTCGTGCTGGCGGCGGCCGGGGCCGAGAGAGTGGACTACGGCTGGGCCTTCGCGCCGCCGCACCGCATCACGGTCGGGAAGCCCGGCGGAAGCGTCAAGACGCTGCTGGACGCCGAGCCGGGCAGTGTAACCATCGCCTGGACCTACGACGACTTGCGCGGCACGCCGGCGGCGGTGTGGAAGGCGCCGCGGATTCAGTGGCGCGTCCGCGTGGGGGTGCTGGTGGACGGCGCGACGGTGCGGGAAAGCGTCTGGGTGAGGCCCGCGGAGGGGTGGCCGGTGTTGGACACGGTGTTCCGCGGAACGGGCGGCAGCGTCCGGCTGGAGATGGCGGGCTCGGATGCGGGCGCGGTGGGGCGGCTGACCCTCAGAAACACGGACTCCAGGCCACATCGCTTCGCTGTGCGCTGCGAGGTGCAGGGCGGGTGGGTGGCGCACAATCCGGCATGGATCAACGCGAACCGGGACGGCGGCGCGCTGCTGGCGATGCAGTATGACAGGGCGGACCGCGTGTTGCTGTTTCTTGCGGGGGGAAAGGTTGGGGCAGCCGCGAAGAAGAGTTCCTCAATGGAGTGGGAATTGGCGGCGGGGGAGACGGCGCAGGGCTGGCTGGTGCGGCCTCAGGAGGCCTACGAGAGCGACCTGCCGGCAATGCGCGCGAGGGACTGAGGCCGTGAGTACGCCTCCGCGCTGGAGGAGTGGCGGGAGGTGCTGGCAGCGGCGGAGCGCTTCGAGATTCCCGACGAAGGCGTCGAGCGCGCCTTTCGAGCGAGTCTGGCGGATCTCTTCATCATGCGCGAGCCGTTGGCCGGGGGCTACACGGGCACCATTGCCGGGACTGATCTGTACCGCTCGACGAACCCGTTTGAGCCATCGTTGACGGCCATCGCGCTGGACCAGGTGGGACTGCATGCGGCGGCGGCGGAAGGGTTGCGCGTGCACCTGGACATGCAAGCGGCCGACGGCAACTGGAACGATGCGCAGGGTTGGGCGCACGACATGTGGGGCGCGGCGGGCATGAAAGCCTGGGCGGCGACAGAGCACTCCCGGCTGACGGGCGACCGGGCATACCTGGACGCCGTCTATCCGCAGATGCTAGCCAGTTCGCGCTGGCAGGCGGATCAAAGGAAGCGGGGCAGGACTGATGGACTGATGCCGCGCGGCATGGGGGACGGCGGCCTGATGAACGGTGATGATCACTTCGGCGTGTTCTATCCGCACAACTTCCTGGCGGTGATGGCGGACCGGTTGGCCGCGGAGGCGGCAGAGGCGCTGGGGCGCACGGCGGAGGCCGCGGAGCTCAATGGCTTGTATCAGACGGCGCTGGCGGACTTGCGCCGGTCGTTGGAGAAAGGGGCAATCCGCGAAGGCGGCATGAGGTGGATCCCGGGGAGCCCGGGCGACAGTTCTGGCAGCCGCTGGGGGGCGCTGTACGCGCTTTTCCCGGCGCGGATCCTGGAGCCGCGGGACGCGCTCATCGAGGGCACGCTGCGGAAGCTCGAGGCGGCGCTCAGCCCGGGCGGGCAGCCGGTGCACACGGGCTGGATGGCCGACGGGACGTGGCCGGCCATTACGCTGGACAACCTGGCTGAGGCCCATCTCATGCGGGGCGAGGGGGACGCGGCAGCGGCGTATCTCTATTCGACGTTGAACCACGCTACTCCTCTGGTGACGTGGTGCGAGGAACGGGGACTGGAGCCGGGTACGTCGAAGGTCAGCGGGGACCGGCAGCACCTGTGGACGCCGCTGGCCGTGGTGCGCGCCGTTCGCGACTCGCTGGTGATGGAACAGGGTGACGAGCTGCACTTGGGGGTGGGCACGGCGCGCAGTTGGCTGGCGCCAGGGCGGAGCGTGGGGGTGAAGAGAGCGCCGACGCATTTCGGGGAGGTGAGCTACCGGCTGTCGGCCACGCCCGCTGGTTTGCGGGCGGAGATCGATCCGCCGGCCAGAACGGCTCCGAAGACGATAGTGCTTCACCTGCGGCAGTCGGAGCGGAAGACGCCACGTGCGGTGCGGGTGGACGGAACACCTGTGGCATTCGACGCGGCGTGCGAGTGCGTGCGGCTGCCGGGGGGGCGGGGGCGGATGGTGGTGGAGGCGCAGTACTGAGGCGGCCTACTCGTCCCGCAACACCTCGAGCGGGCGCTGGCCGAGAATCCGGATCGATGCCAGCCAGCCGGCGGTGACGGCCAGGGCGGTGGTGAGCAGGATGGTCACCAGGTTGGGCAGCAACTCGAACTGGAACTTCGCATCGAGGAAGCGGGTGAGCAGCGTGCTGGAGAACGCTGTGGCGAGCGCGCCGCCCATGAGGCCGGCAGTGGCGCCGAGGACGGCGAACTCGACGGAGAAGATGGCGACAAGGCGGGCGCGGCGGGCGCCCAGAGTTTTGAGCACGGCCGACTCACGGGTACGGCGCAGGCGGGTGCCGGCGACGGTGGAGGCCAGGATGATGGCGCCGGCGAGGATGGCGAAGGCCGAGACGAAGCGGATGACAAGGGCGGTCTGGTCCACCACCTCCTGCACGATGTTCATGACGTCGGCGGCGTTGATGACGGTGACAGTGGGGAAGCGGCGGTAGGCGTCGCGCTGGAAGACGGCGACCTTTGCAGGAGCCAGCCGCACGGCGCCGAAGTACTGCGCGGGCAGGCCAGCCAGTGCGGCGCGGTTGAAGAGGAACTCCTCGTCGGCGCCGGGGCGCACGCTTTGGATGCGGTGGATGGCGGCCACGCGCACCTCGAACTCGCGGCCGGTGGAGTTCCAGCGCAGGGTCATGCCGGGCTCGATCTTGAGCCGGCCGGCGGCGCCTTCCGACACGGAGACCAGCGATGCGGGGGCGTCCTTCTTCCACCACGCACCCTTGCGTACCTGGATGTCCTCGGGTCTTTCTTCGAGCCAGGTGACCTGGCGGGTGAAGCCGCCGCGGCGGCGGCGCTGACCTGACGGTTGTCCGGCGGGCGGCTGGAGGATCTCATCCAGGGACTTTCCAGCGACGGACAGCAGGCGCGCCGGGACCAGGGGGTTGAGGCGCGGGGGCGCGAGGTAGTCGCTTCGCGAATCGAGGAACTCGCGGACGGCATCATGGTCGCGCGGCGTGATGTTGATCATGAAGACGTTGGGCATGCCTTTAGGGGCCGCGCCCATTACCTCTTTGAGCAGCGACTTCTGCACCAGGAAGATAGTGAGCGTAAACATGACGCCGATGCCCAGGGAGACCAGCACGCTGGGGGCGTGGTTGCCGGGGCGGTAGATGTTGGCCAGGCCGTGGCGCAGCGCGACGGGCAGGCGGAACGGGCTAAGCCGAACGAACAGGCGCAGCCCGCGCAGCAGCAGCCAGGCGACGGAGGCCAGCAGCAGTAGCGCGACAGCCAGGCCGCCGACGAACCAGGCGCCCATGCGGAACGACTCGGCCAGCCAGGAAGCGACCCCGCCGAGCCCGGCGAGTATCACGGCCGCCGAGGCGAGGGCGGGCAGTTGTTTGCGCAGGCGCGCGGCGAGCTTGGGCTTCACTTCGGCCATCTCGCGGCGGAAGATGAGCGCGGGCTTGACGTCGCGGATGGCCAGCAGCGGGGGCAGCGTGAACAGCAGGGCCACAAGCGTGCCGGCGGCCATGCCCTCCAGGGCGAAGGAGGGATTCCAGGGGATGCTCTCGAACTGGAAGTAGCGTGCCAGCAGAACGGGGAAGAGCCGCTGCACGGCGGCGCCGACGAGGATGCCGGCCAGACCGCCGGCCGTGCCCACCAGCAGGGTCTGGAGGGTGTAGATGCGGATCACCTGGGCCGAGCGCGCGCCCAGGCACTTGAGGATGGCGATGGTGTCCAGCCGCTGCTGGATGTGCGAGTGGATGGCTGTGGCGACACCGAGGGCGCCGACGATGAGGGCGATCATCGAGACCAGGCTGAGGAACGTGGTGCTGCGGTCCAGCGCGCGGGTGATGAGCGGGTGGGTCTCGCGATAGTCGACGATCATCGCCTCAGGGAAGGCCTTCTTGAGCGAATCGCGCATCGGCTGGACGTCGATGCGCGGTGGAGCGCCGGGTTGCGGGAGTTTGAACAGCAGGCGGTGGGAGGCGCGGGAGCCGAAGATCATCAGGCCGCTGCGGTCGAGACCCTCGCGGGTGATCATGATGCGCGGGCCGATGTTGAGAGAGCCGGTCATGCGGTCGGGCTCGAAGCGGACGACGCCGCAGACGGTGAACTCGGCGTTGCCGAGCTTGACGGTGGAGCCGGTGGAGAGGTTCAGGCGCAGCAATAGGTCGTCGGAGACGGCGACGGTTGAAGCGGTGAGGGCGACCGCGAAGGGAAGATCGGGTTCCAGGCGGACGCGGCCGTAGAAGGGATAGGCGGAGGGGTCGGCCGCCTTGACGGAGACCAGCACGGGCGGCGCGCCTTCACCGGCGCCGAGCATGGAGATGGTCTCGGTGATCAGGGTGAGGCGCGCGCCGCGGGAGGTCCACTTGGCGATTTCCGCGTCCTGGGCCGGCGTGGGCGGAGAGAACTGCCGGATGGTGAGGTCGGCGGCCATGAGGGTGCGGGCCTCGCGGCGCAGGGCCTCGTGGAAGGCCGCGGAGAAGCCGCGCACGCCGGTGAGGGCGCCCACGCCGGCGGCGACGCCGAAGACGACGAAGGCGAACTTGGGCGCCGAGGCGCGGGCCTCGCGCCAGGCCATGCGCCAGGCTGGGGAGGAGAGAGTCATGCCGGCAGCTTCCGGTCGTCGGAGACGACCAGGCCGTCCCTGAGGGTGATGATGCGCGTGGCCAGGGCGGCGAGGTCGCGGTCATGGGTCACCAGAACGAGCGTGGCGCCCTCCTGGCTGTTGAGGGCGACCAGGAGATCGAGAATCTGGCGGCCGTTGACGGAGTCGAGGTTGCCGGTGGGCTCATCGGCCAGCAGCAGGGGCGGCTGGCGCATGAAGGCGCGGGCGAGGGCGACGCGCTGCTGCTCGCCGCCGGAGAGCTGAACGGGGTAGTGGTCCAGGCGCTCCTGCAAGCCGACGGTGGAAAGCAGCATGCGGGCGCGCCCGGTGGCCTGCTCGCCGGTCTCGCCGGCCAGTTCCGCCGGCAGCAGGACATTCTCCTCGGCGGTGAGGGTGGGGATGAGCTGGTAGCTCTGGAAGACGAAGCCGATCTTACGGCCGCGCAGGTCCGAGAGCGCGTCCTCGCCCAGCCGCGAGATCTCTTCGCCGTCGAGCTGGATGGAGCCGGTGGTGGGGGAGTCGAGCCCGGCCAGCAGGCCTAGCAGCGTGGACTTGCCCGAGCCGGATGCGCCCATCACGGCGACGAACTCGCCGGGGTGGATGTCGAGATCGATGCCGCGCAGGATGTCGACGCGGTGTGTGCCGGTATCGATGGACTTGGTGACGGATTGAAGGGAGAGAACGGGTTGGCTGGGCATTGGTGGACGGGAGGCCTGCTTACTTTCCTATGATGGCAGTAGATGACACGCCGTTGGCTCTGGTTGATGATCTGCGCCACCGCCTGGCTGGTTGGCTGCGACAGGCCCGTGGAGCGCCGGGAGGCCCCGGCGGTGCTTCCCAAAACGGAGGCCGCCGCGCCCGTAGCGCTGGACACGCGGCCTGTGATCGTCGCTTTCGGCGACAGCCTGACCTCCGGGCACGGGCTGGAACCCGGCCTGGGCTACGCGGATTTCCTGCAGAAGGAGTTGGACGCCAGGGGCTTGCGGTACCGGGTGGTGAACCAGGGCATCAGCGGCGACACCACCGATGGCGGCGTGGCTCGGATGGATGGGGCCACGGCGCTCAGGCCCAAGGTGGTGATTCTGGAGTTGGGCGCCAACGACGGGCTGCGCGGGCTGCCGGTGGAGGCCACGCGCCGGAACCTGGCGGAGATGGTGGAGGCGTTCGGAAAGTCCGGCGCGAAGGTGCTGTTGTGCGGCATGACACTGCCGCGGAACTACGGCGGAGACTACATCCGGAGCTTCGAAAAGATCTTCGGCGACCTGAGCAAGGAAAAGAGGTTGCCCCTGGTGCCGTTCTTCCTCGATGGGGTGGCGACGCGCCGGGAACTGATGCAGGCCGACGGATTGCACCCGACGGCGGAAGGGTGCAGGCGAGTGGCGGCAAACGTGATGAAACACCTGGAGCCGATGCTGCGGTAATCCGGTCTTGGGGCGGCTCAGCGGTTCAGGCTGGCGGCCGGGTGAGGGTTGACCTCGTCGCGCGAGACCTTGCCGTCGCGGATGGTGATGATGCGGTGGGCGTATTCGGCGATGTCGCGCTCGTGGGTGACCAGCACGATGGTGTTGCCCTGCTGGTGGAGGCGTTCGAAGAGGGCCATGATTTCCGCGCTGGTGGCCGAGTCCAGGTTGCCGGTGGGCTCGTCGGCGAGCAGGATGGAGGGGTCGTTCACCAGGGCGCGGGCGATGGCCACGCGCTGGCGCTGGCCGCCGGAGAGCTCGCTGGGCTTGTGGTACATGCGCTGCTGGAGATCGGTGATTTTCAGGGCGTGTTTGGCGCGCTCGATACGGTCGTCGGCCGGGATGCCGGAGTAGATCAGCGGTAGCTCCACGTTGTGCAGCGCGGTGGCGCGGGGCAGCAGGTTGAAGGTCTGGAAGACGAAGCCGATCTCCTTGTTGCGGATGCGGGCCAGTTCATCGTCGGTCATCTCGCTGACCAGATTGCCATTGATGAAGTAGTCGCCCTGGGTGGGCGTGTCGAGGCAGCCGATGAGGTTCATCAGCGTGGACTTGCCGGAGCCGGAGGGGCCCATGATGGCGACGTACTCGCCGCGCTTGATCTCGACGTCCACGCCCGAGACGGCATGGATCTCCTGGTCGCCCATGATGTAGGTCTTCCAGAGGTCGTAGGTCCGGATGACGATGTTCTTCCGCTTCAGCTCTTCGCCGCGGGCGAGTTTCTCAGTCAAAGTGGCGGTTGCCATGGGGTATCGGTTCCTTCTTCCTTCTCCGTCGGACGCGGCCGCTCCGGCTTAGGATTCGGCCTTGGCGGGCGCTTTGTTGTCCACCTTGACCTTGGCCTGGTTGCGCAAGGTGCGGATGACCTTGTAGCTGCCGGTAATGATCTCTTCGCCTTCCTTGACGCCGCTGAGGACCTCGATGTCGGTGGAACCGGTGATGCCGGTCTTGACCTCGCGGAACTCAGCCTGGCCGCTCTTGATGACGAAAACGCCTTGGAGCTCTTCTTTCGCCTTTTTCTGCTTATCCGGATCGGCGTTGGAAGCGGCCTGAACGTTACCGGACTTCTTTTCAGGCTCGAGGTCGCCGCGCTGCCGGACAGTGAGCGCCTGGATGGGGATGGCGAGTGCTTTCTGGCGCGTGGCGGTGATGACTTTGGCCGTACAGGACAACCCCGGGCGAATCTCGGCCGGCGGGTTGTCCAGCGCCACAACTACTTTGAAATCTTTGGCTTCCTGGCTGGAGACGGCGCTCTGGCTGGCCGCCAGGCCGCTGGAGCGGAGGATCGCCGTGTTACCCATTTCGATGACCTTACCGCGGAAGGTCCGGTTGGGGATGGCGTCGATGGTGACATCGGCCACCTGGCCGAGGGTGACATTCACAATGTCGGTCTCGTCCACCTTGACCTCGGCCGTGATCACGCTCATGTCGGCGATGGTCATAATGAGCGAGGCGGCTGAGTTCTGGACGCCGGGCACGACGGTTTCGCCGACGCGGACGGGCAGGTTGGTGACGATGCCTTCGATGGGCGTGACGGCGTTGTGCTTCTGCAGGACGTCGCTGATGCGGCCCAGCGTGGCCTTCACCTGGGCCACGCGGCGCTGGCTGACGGAGAGCTGGGCGGCGGTCTGCTCCCGCTGGGCGCGGAACTGCAAGACGCGCGCCTCGGCCTCGCGCAGGCTGGCGGCAAGCGAATCGTAAGCGGCCTTCTTGGAGTCGAACTCCTGCCTGGCGATGAGCTTATCCTGCATGAGCTGGCGGGCGCGCTCAAAGTCGAGACGGGCGCGTTCCAGTTCGGACTTGGCGCGATCGACGCTGGCAATCACCGTGCGCAGGTTCTCGTCCATGGCCTTCAGGCCGGCTTCGGAGGCCGTGGCCTCCGCCAGCGAGGAGTTGAGGGCGGCCTGCTGGGCCTGCACGTCGGCCTGGGCCTGCACCGATTCCAGGCGGGCCAGGACCTGCTGTCTTTGGACGCGGTCCCCTTCCTTGACGTTGATCTCGACGATTCGGCCCATGACGTTGGCGCCGATGTTGACGTAGTTCCGGGGTTTGATCTCGCCTGAGGCGGTGACCAGGCTGGTCAGGTCCTGGCGAACGGCCTTGCCGGTCTGTACGGCGACGATCCCACGTTCCCTCATTTTGACGCTGGCGAGGGTACCCCCGGCGATGACCAGCACGGCGACAACGGCGATGATCCACTTCCACTTGCGCTTCACGGCAATATGACTCCTGTGTAGGTAAGACGCAGCTGAATCCCCATTTGTTCTCCGCTGGGTGCCGATCCGGGCCTGTTTTCGGTCAGAAGACCGATTGGGCGTCCGGCAAAACGGGCGATCAGTGCCAAGTTAGCAGTCACTCACATTATAGACGTGCATGAGGAGCGAAATGAGCCGCCCGAGCGCTGTTTCTTTCTGTCTCCCCTCCCCACCGGTAGGGCAACGTTCGGCTGGTACTAAGCCTGTTGAAGCGGCGGATTGCCCCGCCTACAGTGGAGATGCGGTGATTTGAGGGGCTTGGAGGGCCTGAGATGCCCTGGAGGAGCCAAGCCCCGCCGCCGCATCCGCCGCCGCGTCCGGCGCCAAGGACCAGCGGCCCGTTTCGAATAAGTGGATTTGCGGAGTCCTAAAGCACACACACCTTAGAACCGATAGAACTGGTGTGCGTTCACTGGAACACACCGAGCTTCTCGCCGACGCGGCGGCTGGTTTGAGCCGGCAGCTCCAGGCGCATCTCCGCTGGATGGGCAAGGCGCTCGTGACGCCGTCCAAACCGCCGGGCAAACTTCTGGCGGAGCTTTTGGCGAGGCGGTTCGAGAAGCGGCTCAGGGAGATGGGCCATGGCAAGCCCCAGCGCGAGGCGCTGATCGCCATCACCACCGGGGCGGCGGCGCGGATCATGTACAAGGGCAAGCCGGCGCCGGAAAAGGGCGTCAAAAGCCACGGCATGAGGGGCCGCGGCATGGAGGTTTTCCTGGAGGAGGTTCAGTACCGGGGCCGTCGGCTGGCCAAACTCGGGCTCAACCCGGCCGCGGTGGTTGCCGCTCTGCAGGAATACGACCAGCAGCTCCGGCTGGAGTTCGAACGGCGCTTTCCGGATCAGATGGTCAACCTCGACTGGGTGCTGGGGCAGTTGCACTTCCTGGTCTTGCTCACGTTGAACAGCGCGTTTTACCAGGTGCGGGAGACGGAGAGCCAGACGTTCTACGAGTTGTTCCGGGCCGAGGTGGAATCGCGGACGCTGGACGAAATGCTGCCGCGGTTCCTGGCCGTATTGATGAACTACACCGGCGCCTCCGAGGGCCGTCTGTACCTGCTGGATGCCGACAGCGGCGAATGGAGGGCGCGCGCCAGCCAGCCTCGCGCGGCCGTCTGCGAGGCGGTGCCGCCGGTGGCGGCCCTACGGACGGTGCTGGCGAAACCGAGCAGCGTGTTGCTCCGGGCCGGCGGCCCCGAATTCGCGTTGGAAACCGGTTGGCGGAAGACGTTCAAGACTTGCTGGTCGGTGCCGCTGCTCTCGCATCGGAAGCTCAGCGGCGTCCTGCAGTTCGCCTTCCCGAAGGAGTACGGCTGGCTGCCGCGCGAACTGGACCTGCTGTCCGCCGCCGCCGAACGGTGTTGGCTGGCCGCCGAGAAGGCGCGCCTGATGGAGGACCTGGCCCGGCGTGAGGAGCAGGTCAGGAGACTGGCCGAACACATGGTGGAGGTGGAGGAGTCCGAGCGCCGGCGCATCAGCCGCGAGCTGCACGACGAGGCGGGCCAATCCCTGCTGTGCGTTCGCTTGCAGATGGAGATGCTCGAACAGGACATGCCCGCAGGCTGCGAACCGTGGCGGCAGAGGCTGGTCGAGGCGCGCGAGATGACCGAGCACACCATCGTCGAGATTCGCCGTCTGATCGCCGCCCTGAGCCCGGCGGTGCTTGAGCAGATCGGGCTGGCTGCCGCCCTGCGCCAGTTGATCGCCCGCTTCCGCAGGCTGCACCCCGCCGAGGTCCAGCTCCACCTGCCCCGGCGCCTGGAGTTGCCTAAGAAGGTCGAGATCATCGTCTACCGCCTGATCCAGGAGATTTTCAATAACATCGCTAAGTATTCTCTGGCCACTCATGTAAACCTTTCGGTGGATTCCGCCGATGGATGCCTGAGGCTGATTGCTGAGGATAACGGCGTCGGCTTTGACGTAGTGGAGGCGTTCGCGCGCCGGGATTGCTTTGGACTTTCGGGCCTGAGGGAGAGAGTGGCTCTCCTGGGCGGCAAGCTGGAAGTAGTTAGTCTGCCTACGGCGAAATCCAGGGAATTGGCCGGGGAAGCGGAGCGGACCTCCGGAGGCCCTCAGAAAGAGGGCGGGCAGATCGGCGTGGGCCGGCAAGGCACGTCGATTCGCGCGGAGCTGCCCCTGAAGGGGCACATCGCCGCCGGCATCAGGATGCGGCGGGAGAATTGGCCCGGGGAAGATCCCTGGGCGGCCGGAAAAAGAAGACGGGCAGGCGTGGAAGCAAACTAGCAGAAAGCTGGAGTCTCATTATGGCGAAGATCCGAATCTTATTGGCGGACGATCATACGCTGTTCCGCCAGGGCATACGGCAACTGATCTCCACCGAGCCAGACATGGAAGTGGTAGGAGAAGCGGCCAATGGCAGCGACGCCGTGGACAAAGCGGCGGAGCTGCGTCCGGACCTCGTTCTGATGGACATCGGAATGCCTGGCCTCAGCAGCTTCGAGGCCACCCGCCAGATCAAGAAGAACAGGCCCGAGACGAAGGTCCTGGTGTTGACCATGTACGACGACGAGGACTACCTCGTGGAGGGCATGGAGGTGGGCGCCAACGGTTATGTCCTGAAGGACAGCCCCGCCAACCAACTCACCGCCGCCATTCGCGACGTCTGCCGCGGCGGCAGCTACCTGAGCCCGCGCATGCTGGCGCAACTGGTGGACGACTTCCGCTCGCGCATCAAGTCGGCCAACCGCCTGCCTCGGTTCGCCACTCTGACCACGCGCGAGCGAGAGGTGCTCAAGTTGCTTGCCGAGGGCAACTCGGTGAAGGAGATCGCCTGCGACCTGAACCTGAGCGTCAAGACGGTGGAGGCGCACAAGTTCAACCTGATGCGCAAGCTGGACATCCACAACAAGGCGCAACTGGTGCAATACGCGATCCAGAAGAAGATCATCAAGATCCCCAATCTTGCCTGAGGAGAGGAAGCCGGTTGCGGCGGTACAACCGCCGTGGCGCGCTGCCTGATACTGTCCGCGTTTCGCTCTGCCCCGCGCTGGAAGCTGCCTGGATGTGAGCCGATGTACAATCGGTGTCAAGCCAGCCGTACCTGGCGCGGGGTTTTTCTATGAAGAGAAGAGAGTTCGTGAACACTTCGGCGGCCCTCGGAATGAGCGCCGCTCTTACTCAGGCCCAACCGGCTGGCAAGCGGTTGCCGATCCGGAAGGGCATGCTGCTGAGCATGCTCCCACGGACCTTGAGCCTCGCGGAACGCTTCCAACTGGCCAAGGACTGCGGCTTCCAGTCGATGGAATGCGGTACCGAGGATAACCCAAAGGTCGCCGAGGAGATCAAGGCAGCCAGCGAGAGGGCGGGGCTCCCGATTCACTCGGTGATGAACCGCGATCACTGGCAGTCCCCACTCTCCAGTCCCAATCCCGAGCTTGTGGACAAGAGCGTCAAGGGCATGATCACCAGCCTGGACAACGCCCAACTCTGGGGCGCCAGCGTCGTGCTGCTGGTCCCGGCGGTGGTCAACGCCGAGGTGAGCTATGGCGACGCCTGGAAACGGTCGTTTGAAGTGATCTCCAAGAGGCTGGCGCCGGAAGCCGCGCGGCGCAAGGTGGTCATCGGCATCGAGGAGGTCTGGAACAAGTTCTTACTGAGCCCTCTGGAGATGGCCCACTACGTGGACTCCTTCAAGAGCCCCTGGGTAAAGGCCTACTTCGACGTGGGCAACATGGTGCTCTACGGCTTCCCGCAGGATTGGATCAGGACGCTCGGCAGCCGCATCGTCAAAGTCCACCTGAAGGACTTCGGCTGGAAGAACTACACGTTCACCCCCGACGGCCAAAGCAAGCCGGTGCGCAAGCGCGTGCCGGAGTTTGTCAACCTGCGCGACGGCGACATCGACTGGAAAGCGGTGCACCAGGCGCTGGCCGACATCGGCTATAAGGGAGACGCCACGGTGGAGGTCAGCGGCGGCGACGCCGAGTATCTCAAGGACCTGAGCCGGCGCGTGGACCTCATTCTCGAAGGAGCCTAGGCCCGCGCCTGTCGAATCACTTGCCATGAAAAAGTTCCTGCTGGGTATTCTGGCCGGCATCATCATCGCCGGTGTGTCTGGCGTTGTGATCTTCTTTGCCGCCTGGAGATTCGCGCGCAAACCGCCGGAACCGCCAAAGGCTGCGTGGATGACGCTACGCCTGGAGGGAGAACTGCCCGAAGCCGCGCCGCCGTCGGTGCCGCTGCCGGCGTTTGAAGACCGCTCGCCGATGACCGTGGCCGAGGTGTGGAGCGTGTTGCGGCGCGCCGCCCGCGACCAGCACATCAAAGGCGTCATGGTGAAGCCACGTGGGCTCGCCGTGGGCTGGGCCAAGCTGGACGAGATCAGGCAGGGCATGGAAGCTGTGCGGAAGGCGGGCAAACCCGTCTATGTCTGGCTCTCCTCCCCCGGCACACGGGAATACTACGTCGCCACCGCGGCGGACCGCGTGTTCCTCTCCCCCGAGGACCTGCTGGACATGAAGGGGATGCGCATCGAGGCGGCGTACTTCAAGGGCACGCTGGACAAACTCGGCGTGGAAGTCGAGGTGGAGCATGTCGGCCGCTACAAGGACGCCGGCGATATCTTCACGCGCACCGGCATGAGTCCGGAGACGAAGGAGGCCTTAAACTCGATCCTCGACGATCTCTTCCCCCGGCTGTGCGAGGCCATTGGAAAAGCCCGCAAGATGGAGCCCGCCAAGGTCCGCGCGCTGATGGATGAAGGACCCTTCCTGGCGCCGCAGGCCAGGGACAAGGGGCTGGTGGATGAGTTGGCCTATGAGCGCGCCGCCAATAAGCAACTGGCGGACAAGGCGCATGTGGAAGAACACCAGGTCATCTCGGCCAGGGACTTTCTGCGGAGCGCTGGAGAGTCCGGCCGCAAGACCCGGAACCTGGCTTTCCTCGTCGCCCAGGGCGACATCCTGCGCGGCGCCTCGGCCGACCTGTTTGGCGAGGAGCGCAGTATCAGTCCCCGTCCCATGGCCGCTCACATGCGCCGCATCGCCGACGACCCCTCCATCCGCGGAGTGATCGTTCGCGTCGACTCACCCGGCGGCGATGCTATCGCCTCGGACGAGATCCTCGACGAGATGAAGAAACTGTCGAAGAAGAAGCCGCTGGTCATCTCCATGTCCGACGTCGCGGCCTCCGGCGGCTACTACATCTCGATGACCGGTGACCCGGTGGTGGCTTACCCGGCAACGTTGACCGGCTCCATCGGCGTCATCTACGGCAAGGTGAACCTGAAGGGACTGTACACCAAGCTCGGCGTTTCCAAGGAGATCCTGAAGCGTGGGCGATTCGCCGATATCGACTCCGACTACCAGAAGCTCAGCCCGGAGGGCCGCGCCAAGCTGCGCGAATCGCTTGATTTCATCTATAGCGGCTTCCTGAAGCGGGTTGCCGATGGGAGGAAGAAAACACCCGCGCAGATCGACCCGCTGGCTCAGGGACGCGTCTGGCTGGGCTCGCAGGCCAAGGAACGGGAACTGGTGGATGAGCTCGGCGGGCTGGACAAGGCCGTTGATCTGCTCAGAGGCCGGGCGGGAATTGGCAAGGACGAGGCTGTGCGCCTAGTGCTCTTCCCGGGGCGGAGGAGCATGTGGGACCAGCTCTTCGCGCGGTCCGAACCTCAGGAAGGCTCGGCGCCTTCGGGCGAAGCCTCTATGCTGTTCCGCGAATTGCCCTCAGGCGTGGCGCCCTGGCTGCAGGGCGGGATTCTCCGCGTCATGCCCTACCGCCTGGAAATCCGCTGAGCGACCTTAGAAAGCCTGGCTGGAGGTGATGCCCTTGGACTGCAAGACCACGGCCATCTTCTCGAGCGCCGATTTGTGGATCTGTGAGACACGGCTCTCGTTGATCCCGAGGATGCCGCCGATCTCCTTCATGGTCATCTCGTTGGTGTAGTAGAGAACCACGACTTTCTTGTAGCGTTCCGGCAGGACGGCCATGGCTACTTCCAGCTTCTCCTTCAATTGCACGCGGGCGCACATGGAGTCCGGTTGCGACTCGGGCTTGCCGGGGAATTCCGGGGCCGGCAGATCCTCGTGCTCCGGGGCGCGCGTGGAGGCCGAGATCAGGCCGACATTGCGCAGGTCCAGAGCCATCTGCCGCCAGCGGGTGACGTCGACTCCCATCTTCTCGGCCAGTTCGGCTTCGGTAGGCTGGCGCTGCAGAGCCGTGCAGAGGTCGCGGGTGATCTGCTCCACCTGCTTGTGGCGCCGGCGCAGATCGCGGGAGGCCCAGTCGAGCTGCCGCAGGCTGTCAAGGATCGCACCCTTGATGCGGTGCTTGGCGTAGCTCGGGAAGACCACCTTCTTGTCCGGATTGTACTTCGTGGCAGCGTCGAACAGTCCAAGAATGCCGGCGTGGACCAGGTCGTCGAGTTCGACGTGAACCGGAAGACTCTCATGCACACGAACCGCGATGGCCTTGACCAATGACAAATGCTCCATCACCACCCGATCGCGCCGCTCCTGGTTGCTCTCAACGGGCGTCCGAGTTTTGCTTGCCTTGCGCTCCCGAGTTTCATCCTGATGCCGGATCTGTTTCTGGCCGCTCTGCCTCGCCAACACGGTGGCCGTCGCTCTGGCTGCCATAACCCTCTCCTTCGCCTCACTACTCTCTAGTGGGCCCGCCTGGGGACCCTTCCCAGGTTCCTCGCCGTCTTCTCTGTTGGAGGACTTTGCTGAGTTCCCTGTCTCCGACAGGCTGGACCGACTTCGCATCGGCTTGCCTGCCACTCCTGCTAAGGCAAATGGGTGGCCATTCTGGCAGCGACTCAGGTTTTCGCCTGAGTATCCCTCCCCATCGGCGTCAACTGTCAGATTCTTTAGGCTCTTTTGCGAGAGCGTGCCGGTTGACCCCCGGAGCCCCCGCTGGGGCCAGCAAGTGACCGGCAGAGGTGTTTTTCTCGTTTTGGCGGCGCCGGCGCCCTTCATGGCCTCTCTCCTCATCCAAGCTGGAACGCGCAGTTTCAGTTCGGAACAAATATTGCCCTCAACAGTGGTTCGGATCGGATTTTCAATCCTCTCATCGGCTGATCGTACCCCCTTTATCCGCATTTCCCACTAGACGATGTTGCTCAGTGGCCGGTCTGAAAACACCTAGACCGGGAGTCAGTCGGAGAGGGGGGAGGGAATGGAGAAGAGGGCCGGCGGAGGCTACTTCAGTTCCTCGCGGCGGACCGCGATCCAGCTCTTCAAAGCCAGCGCCAGCAACAGGATAAGCACCATCCAGCGCAAAGCGCCGTCGAGCGTCAGCCAGGCGGCGATGCCGATGACGGTGTAGGCCACGAGGGCGTGACGGAGGCGGCGCCGGATGGGCATCATCCTCCCTATCCTATCGTGGAAGGTTGTAGGTGAATACGAGCTGCAGCCGGATCTCAGGTCCGCGGAACTCGCCCGGCAGCGGCGGGAATGGATGGGAGGCGCTGATGCCGGCAACGGCGGCGCGGTCCAGCGCTTCGGCGCCCGAGGGCATGGCGATGACCAGTTTCGGCACACGGCCCGTCCGGTCAATGGAGAACTGGATCGCCACCCGGCCCTGCCTCCCAAAACGCGCGCTCTCCGGGAAGACCGATTGCCAGTTGCGCTTCACCGAGGCCAGAACCTGGATCAGATAAGGCCTGAAATCAGTACCTTGCGGGTCGCTGAGCAATTCAAGAGAGCTCGCGTTACGTTGCGGCGACTGGTTCTGGACGATTCCTTCGCTGATGCCGCCCCCACCCCCCCCGCCAACGTCGCCGACCGTTAGGCCGCGTCCACCGCCGCCGCGGGAAACCGCTCTTACCGCCTCATCAACCGACGCCTTGGGCGGAGCAATGGCCGCCGCTCCCACTCCCCTGGCGCCGGAGGGCAAACCCTGCGTACCGCCAACCTTTTCAAAGGGATTGGCCAACTTCGGCTGCTCTGGCGGAGGGGCGCTGGCAAGCCGGGAAGCCAGCTCGCCGGGCGCATCGGGCAGACCCTGTGGCGCCTCCAGCTTCGGCACTTCGATCGCCGGCATCTGCTGTGGCGCCGCTGAGGGGGGTTGAGGAGGGATAAACACTTTCCCAGGAGGGGCTTGGATCGGTTGGACCACCTGGGGCCGGCTCAGCAGAGCCGCCATATCCACCTCGGTCACCGGTTTGGTACGTTGTGCCTCTTTTTGAGTCAGCCTGAACTCCCTCAAGTTCGGTGGAGCGACCAGTGGCGTCGGGCGTCCAAACTGGATTCGCAGGTCGCCTATCCGCTCACCGCCGCCCGAACCCGACGGTGCGTTCAGCGCGAAGAGAATAAGAAGAAGGTGGACCCCGATGGAGCCGGCCGCGGCCCGGCCGATGCGCGGCGCCAAGCCGGCCTCAGGCGCCTGGTCCAGCAGCAGCCTCAGGCTCTCCTGGTCCCCGTGCCAATAGCGCTGAAAGTCCTCGAGCATCGAGTGGAGGCGGTGTACCTACCTGATAGACGCTTCGGCCAGCGACCTGGCTACCACCTGGCCGTGAGCTTCGATCTTGTCCATGATGATTTGCGCCAGTTCCAGGGCGGCGGCGGCCGCTTCGCCGTCCACCGCGGGGCGCGAACGGCTGGCTACGCATTCCAGAAAGGCGTCCAACTGCCGCTTCAGCGGCTCCTCTTTGGCGACGGTTTGCGGCATCAGCCGGACCTGCCGGGCCTCGTCTACGCCGATGGCGAAGCACTCCTGCTTGGCGTAGTCCACCGAAACGTATTGCCGCGGCTGGAAGAAGCGCAGCTTGCGCACGCGCTCGGTCGAAACGCGCGAGGCGGTCAGGTTGGCGATGCACCCGCCTGGAAATGCCAGCCGGACGTTGGCGATATCCGCCTTGCCGGAAAGCACGGGGATGCCGGCGGCGTGGATCTCCTCCGGCATTCTGCCGGTCATCGCCAGCAGAATGTCCAGGTCGTGGATCATGAGGTCGGCCACGACGTCGACGTCCAGGCTGCGGGGCGAGAAGACGCTCAGCCGGTGGATTTCGTAAAACAGCGGCAGCGTGATCAGCTTCATGGCCGCCTCGACCGCCGGGTTGAAGCGCTCCAGGTGGCCCACCTGCAGGATGCGGCCGTGGCGGCGGGCGTCGACGATCATGTCGTGCGCCTCGGCGGTGGTGACGGCGATGGGTTTCTCAACCAACACATCGAGTCCGGCGTCGAGCAGGCGGCAGGTGACTTCCCTGTGGGCGCTGGTGGGAACGGCCACAATGGCCGCCTGGGCATGCCCGGCCAGTTCTTCCAGCGACTCATAGGCGCGGCAGCCGAACTCCTGGGCGGCGGCCCGGGCGCGGTCCCGGTCGAGATCGAAGACTCCGGCCAGTTCGGCGTGGCCTGTTTCGCGGATCACCCGCAGGTGGTTTCTGCCAAAGACACCCGCTCCGGCGACTGCCACGCGGGGTAGTACATCACTCATGCTTCCTCCGGCTGGTAACCGATGATGGAGATCTGCCGGCTGGCGGCAAGCGAGAGCATCTCATCCTTGTCCAGCAGCAGTGTACGGCCGGCATCGACGGCGAGAGCGGTAGTTCCGGTCTCGGCCATGGTGCGGATGGTACCCGGTCCGGCCACGGGCACGTCGAACAATAGATGTTTGCGGCGGCGGGAAACTTTGACCAGCCGTAGCGGGCGGCCATTCACCAGCGACGCGGCGCGCCGCAGCATGGCGTCGGTTCCCTCCATGGCCTCCACGGCCACGCAGGCGCGCTCGCTGACGGCCACGCTCTGGCCGATGTCGAAGCCCGCCAGCGCGCCGCCCACGCGGCGACCGTAATCGATGTCCTCGCGCTCGTCTTCATCCGGCTTGCGTGCGCTGATGACGCCTTCCGGCGCCAGCAGGGGCTTCAGCAGGAGTGTGGAGTCGGTCAGCCGGATGCCCTCCTCCTCCAGAACCTTCTGCACGCCGCCGATCAGCGCGTCGGTGTTGCGCGCCGGCAGCGACATCAGCAGCTTGAACAGGCGCCAGTCCGGCTTCAACGAGCTGAACAGCGACGTGTGCTTCACCTGTCCGGCCATCACCACCTCGGTGATCCGCTCTTCGTGCAGGATCTCGATCAGCCTGCCCAGTTCCGCGATCGTGATCCAGTAGCACTTCGACCCAAGCTGTTCCACTTCGGCCGGTGCGTTGCCCTTCAGCGCGATCACCACCACCTCGTGGCCCAACTGCCGCGCTGTCTCCAGCGCCAGGATGGGGAAGCGGCTGCTGCCGGCGATGAGTCCGTATCTCACTTGATGAACCCGCGCCTGGCTGAGCGGATGAATTCGACCAACTCGTCCACCTCCCGGCCCGGCGGCACCTCGGCCTGAATCTGTTCCAGCGCCTGCGAAGTGTTCAGCGTCTCGCTCGCCAGCAGCCGGAAGCACTTGTTGAGATGGTCGATCGTCTCCGCCTCAAAGCCGCGGCGCTTCAATCCCACCTTGTTGGCGCCATAGACCTTGGATTCGCGCGGCGTCACGGTCATGGAAAACGGCAGCACGTCCCGCGTCAACACGCTGTAGCCGCCGACGAACGCATGCCGGCCGATGCGGCAGAACTGGTGGACCCCGGAGAACGCCTCGATGATGACGTAGTCCTCGATGGTGACGTGCCCGGCCAGGGTCACGGCGTTGCCCAGAATGCAGTTGCTGCCGATGCGGGCGTCATGGGCGATGTGCGTGTAGGCCATCAGCAGGTTGTCGTCGCCGATCGAGGTGAGCGCGCCCCCGCCCTCGGTTCCGCGGTGGATGGTGACGAACTCCCGGATCTTGTTGCGCGACCCGATGCGTGTTTCAGCCCGCTCGTCGTGGTACTTCAGGTCCTGCGAGGCCACGCCGACGCTGGCGTAAGGGTAGAAGAGGTTGTCCTCGCCGATCCAGGTGGGCCCCTCGATGTAGAGGTGGGCCATCAGGCGCGTGCGGGCGCCGATCTCGACCTCGGCGCCGATCACGCAGAACGGGCCGATGTCGGCTTCGGGATGGATCCGGGCCGCGGGATCGATGATCGCGGTCGGGTGGATCGGCATGCTTCTATTCCTGCGGCGGCACGCCCGGTTTCGGCTTGTCGGCCAGTTTGCACATCACGATACCCTCGGCCACCACCACCCCGTTGACCGTGGCCGTGCCCTGCATCTTCACGATGCTGGCCTTCTTCTTGAGCGTCTTGCACTCGATCAGCAGCGTGTCGCCCGGCAGCACCGGGCGGCGGAACTTGGCCTCTTCGATGGAGGCGAACAGCACCAGTTTGTTCTTGCGGTCCGGCACGTTCATCAGCACCAGGATGCCGCCCACTTGAGCCATTGCCTCGATGATCAGCACGCCGGGCATGACCGGATAGTCGGGGAAGTGGCCGGCGAAGAACGGTTCGTTGGCCGTGACGTTCTTCAACGCGACGATGCGCTCCTCCTCCATTTCCAGAACCCGGTCCACCAGCAACATGGGGTAGCGGTGCGGCAGAATGTCGCGAATATCGATGTTTTCGAAGGTTGCCATCGGAAAACGCTATTCTAACAGACGATGGACGCTATCCTGGCCCACGTCACCGCCCAACAGCCCTCAATCATCCGGTTTCTCAATGACTTGGTGGAGTGCGAATCTCCCAGCGACAACCCCGCCGCCGTCACCGGCTTCATGGACCTGCTGGCCGAAAGCTGCCGCGGCCTGGCCGCGGCCCGCACCTTTCCAGGCGGCAGCTACGGCCGCAACTTGCTGCTCACCTTCCAGTTGCCCGGACCCAGGAAAAAGCTGCCCGGCCGGATCCTCGGCGTCGGCCACGGCGATACGGTGTGGCCCATTGGCACTCTGAAATCCATGCCGTGGCGCGAGGCCGGCGGCCGCCTGTGGGGCCCCGGGGTGCTCGATATGAAGGCCGGCCTGGCGTTCTTCATCAGCGCCATGAAGGTGCTCCAGGCGCTGGACCAGCCGGTGGCCCGGCAGGTGGCCCTGTGGGTGGTCTCCGATGAAGAGGTGGGCAGCGAGTGCTCCCGCCCGCTCACTGAAAGACTCGCGCTCGAAAGTGCGGCGGTGCTGGTGGCCGAACCCGGCACGGGCTTGCAGGGAAAGCTCAAAACCGCCCGCAAGGGCGTCGGCGACTACACCGTCACGGTGCGCGGCAAGGCCGCTCACGCCGGGGTCGATTTCACCTCCGGCGCCAGCGCCGTCGTGGAACTGGCGCGGCAGATCGAGAAGATCTCCGCCTTCACCAACCTGAAAAAGGGCCTGACCGTCAACCCCGGCGTGATTGCCGGCGGCACTCGGACCAACGTCATCGCCGCCGAAGCCCGGGTCGAGGTGGACCTGCGCGTCGCGCGGTTGCGCGACTTTCCCCCTCTGGACCGCAAGTTCCGGGCTCTGAAGCCGGTGGACAAGCGCTGCTCCATTGAAGTGACGGGCGGCCTCAACCGTCCCCCGATGGAGCGCACCAAGGGAGTCCAACACTTGTTCATGGCCGCTTCCCGGCTGGCCGCGGCGCATCTCGGCATCCGGTTGGAAGAGTCATCCACCGGCGGCGGCTCGGACGGCAACTTCACCGCCGGCCTCGGCATCCCCACTTTGGACGGCATTGGCGCCGTGGGCGAAGGCGCCCACGCCCCCAACGAGAGCATCCTGATCGACCGCATCGCCGACCGCACGGCGTTGCTGGCCCATCTGACCCGGTATCTGGGACAATAGGAGCGACCTGGTTCCCACATGGTAGTCACTGGCATCTATTACGCGCTTTTTCTAGCCGGAGCCGGAGCCCTGCTGGGCTGGTTCACCAAGCCGTGGGCCGGCATCCCGTTCTACATCCTGGCCGGCTTCTGCCTGTGGTTTTTCCGCGATCCGGATAGGACCATCCCCACCGGCGACGTCGCCGTCTCGCCCGCCGACGGCAAGGTGGTGCTCATCAAGCGCAAGCCGGAGTCCACGCGCGTGTGCATCTTCCTGAATGTCTTCGACGTGCACGTGAACCGCTCGCCGATCGCCGGCAAAGTAGTCGACGTCGAGTACAAGCCCGGTAAGTTCCTGGTGGCCAGCAAGGAAGAAGCCTCGACGGAGAACGAGATGAACACCATCACCGTCGACGGCCACGGCACGGTGGTCACCTTCTCGCAGATCGCCGGTCTCATCGCCCGCCGCATCGTCTGTTATAAGAAACCCGGCGACTTCGTCACCGTCGGCGAGCGCATCGGCCTCATCAAGTTCGGCTCGCGCGTCGACATCACTTTCGGCCCTGAGTGGCAGATCGTGGTGCAGGAAGGCCAGCGGGTTTCGGCCGGCTCCAGCGTCGTCGCCCGGCTGGTGAAAGGCCCCAAGCCATGACCCCGCGGCTCAACCTCCGGGAACGGCTCATCGATCCGAAATCCCCCGACCGCCGCCCGCGCCGCGCCGCCTACGCCCTGCCCACCCTCTTCACCGCCGGCAATCTGTTCATGGGCTACATCGCCATCCTGAAGTCGGTGGAGGGCGCGCTGTGGGCCAGCGCCGGCAACCTCGGCTCCAATCCGCATTGGGAGATCGCCGCCAAGGTCATCGGCTTGTCTGTCTTCTTCGACGGCCTCGACGGGCGCATCGCCCGCCTCACCAACACCACCAGCGAATTCGGGCGCGAGCTCGATTCCCTGGCCGACGTGATCAGCTTCGGCATCGCCCCCGCCGTACTCGCTTTCGTCTGGGGCTTCCAGTTTGTCGACCCGGCCGCTCCCGCCGGACTGCGCAACAGCCTGCTCCAGGCCGGCTACTTTGTGCTGTTCATGTTCCTGTGCTGCGGCGCCATGCGCCTGGCTCGCTTCAACATCACCACCAACGCCGTGCCCAGCAATCCCGGACCGCGCGACCGCAAGTACTTCGTCGGCCTGCCCATCCCCGCTGCCGCCGGCATCGTGGCCGCTGTCATCTACGCCACTGATTCGGTGCCGCTGCGCTGGTGGCCCGCCACCGCCGCCTGGACCGCGCTGGCCGCCCTGCTTTCGTTCCTCATGGTCAGCACCTGGCGCTATCGCAGCTTCAAGGACTTCAACCTCGTCAGCCCGCGCAGCCCGCGCAGCCTGATCGTGCTGGCCTTTGTCATTTACATAATCTGGAACTTCTCCAAGCCCGTGCTGCTGGTCCTGTCCGTCTACTATGTGGGCAGCGGGATCGCGGTGCGCCTCGGAGGGCTCTTCCGGCGGCTCTTCTCTTCCTCCAAGCCGCAGAATCCACAGCAACAGGCCGGGTGAACTATCGCTATGCCCAAGTCCAACTGGCTTCTGGTGGGTGGAGAAACCCTGCTCGGCAAGGAAATCCAGGACCTGCTCGCGGAGCGGCATCTTCCCGTCACCCTGACCCTGGCATCGGCTGAGCTCGAAAGCCGCGTCATCACCAGCGACGACGACGACCTCGCTGTCATCGCGCCGCTCGACGATGCCGCCGTTCGATCGGCCAGTGTCATCCTGCTGGGCGCATCCAGCGAGGTAAACCGCCAGGCCGTCGCGCTGGCCTCCGCGCTTGCCCACCGGCCCGCTCTCGTCGACCTGTATGGCGATTTCGAAAACCTGCCCGAATCCTGCGTCAGGGCCCCCATTCTGGAAGCGGAGGGATCGCGCTTCGAGCACGGCGCCCTCCATGTCATGGCCCACCCGGCCGCCGTCGCGCTCGGCCGGCTCCTGACGCTCATCCACGCCGCTCACCCGGTGCGCCGCTCCCTCGTTACGATCTTCGAGCCCGCCAGCCAATTGGGCAGGGAAGGGATCGGCGAGCTCCACCAGCAGACCATCTCCCTGTTCGCCTTCAAACCGCTGCCAAAGCGGATGTTTGACGCCCAGGTGAGCTTCAATCTCCTGCCCCGCTACGGCGACGAGGCCAAGTCCAGCCTGGCCGCCTCCGAAAGGCGCATCGAGAGCCACCTGGTTTCTCTCCTGGGCGCCGGCTGCGTTCCCCTGCCCTCCATTCGCCTGGTGCATGCTCCCGTTTTCCACGGCTACTGCCAGAGCGCCTGGATCGAATTCGAGTCGCGCCCCTCCGAGGAAACCCTGCTCGCCCTGCTCTCCGGGGCGGGCGTGGACGCACGCGGCTTCGATACCGAACCGGCCTCCAACGTGGCCATCGTCGGCCAGAGCGGCATCGCCGTCAGCGACATCCGCGAGGATCACAGCGATGCGCGCGCGGCCTGGCTCTGGCTTGCCTCAGATAACCTGCGCACGACGGCCGAAAACGCCGTCATGACCGCCGGCCTGCTCGATCTGGAGGAAAACAGGTGATCCGGCCCGCTGCGGCGGTGCTGTTCGCCGCCGGTATCTGTCTGTCCGGCTGCGGCTATCACACCGGCGGCAAGGCCGATTTGCTGCCCTCCACCATCCGCACGATCTGCATCCCGGCCTTCTCCAACGTCACCCCGCGCTACAAACTCACCGAAGCTGTTCCGTCCGCCATCACCCGCGAGTTCATCTCGCGCACGCGCTACCGCGTCGTGGCCGATCCCAACGAAAGCGACGCCATCCTACGCGGTACGGTCACCAACGTCATGACGGCGCCCACCATCTTCGACCAGAAAACCGGCCGCGCCGCCGGTGTTCAGATCAGTGTCTTTATGAACCTGTCCCTGCACGAACGCGCCTCCGGCAAGGTTCTCTGGGAGCGGCAGGGGATGGAGGTCCGCCAACGCTACGAGGTGGCCGTGGACCAGGAGCAGTTCTTCGACGAGAGCTCCATCGCCCTCCAGCGCCTCTGCGCCGAGGTCGCCCGCCAGGTGGTTAGCTCCATCCTGGAGGCCTTCTGAGCCCCATGTCGCCCGACCAGTTCCTGCGGACCCTCTCCAAACAGCCGCCCGAACCCGTCTACCTCTTCGCCGGCCCCGAAGCCCACCGCCGCATCGCTTGCCGCGCCGCCCTGCTCGACAAGGTCTTGCCGCCGGATGAACGCGAGGAAGGCTATGTCCGGCACGACCTCGACGAGCTCAGCCTGGCCGAGGTTATCGACGACGCGCGTTCCATGTCCCTGTTCGCCTCCCGCCGCCTTATTGTAGTGACCAGCGCCGAATCCGCCCTGCCCCGCGGCCGCGCCGCCAGAGAAGAAGATGACGGGGAGGATGCTCCCGCCAGGGACGGCAGCGCCGCCGCCCTGGCCGCCTACTGCCAGGACCCCACTCCCGGTGTCGTGCTCGTATTTGACGCCCGCAAATGGGAGTTCGAAGGCGATGATAAGGCGAAAATTGAGCGGCTCCGCAAGTTCTACGGCCCGATTCCGGCCGTGGTTGAGTTCGCCCGGCTGTCCCCTCAGGATGCACGCCTGTTCGCCCAGGACCGCGCCGCAGCCGGCACCCTCCGGTTGGGCAGCGCCGGGATCGACCTGCTGGTCGAGGCGACGGCCGCCGACGCTTCCCGCATCGCTACCGAAATCGAGAAGCTCGCCCTCTTCGCCCAGGCGCGCGGCGGCAAGGTCACCGTCGATGACATCGCCGCTCTGGTACCCAACGCCCAGGAGACCACCATCTTCAACCTGGTGAACGCGCTGGCCCGTCGCAACCGCATGGAATCCATGCAACTGCTCGACACACTCATCCGCGACGGTGAGTACCTGCCGCTGGCCCTCACGTTCCTTTCTGGCATCTTCCGCATGGCCCTGGCCGCTCGCGAACAGGGGTTGCGCTCCACTCAGGATGTGCAGAGCTTCTTCCAGCGCCAGGGGGTGCCCATGTGGCGTGCCCGCGCCGAGCAGATCTACACCGCCAGCTCCCGCTTTCCCCGCGAGACGCTCGAAGAGGGGCTTCAATTCGTGTTCCGCGCCGACCGCGACATGAAGAGCGCCCGCGTCGACGACCGCATCGTCATGGAGGATTTCGTCCTCCGGCTCACCCGCTGAGCGCCCGGCGCAGCAGGCACAACGCCAGCCCCGCACCCGTCAGCACCGCCGAGGCCGGCTCTGGGATTGGCGCCACGGGCGTTCCCATGTAGTCGTGCCCGGACATCGCCTCCACCGTCGCCAACCCCGTAATGTCGTTGCCCAGTTCGTCGAAGATCTGAAGCGGCCCCATCTCGAAGGTGTTGGAGGCGTCGACAAAGCCCGACCCGTTCATACCCCCGGCGCTCACCAGCAGCGATGTCTCGAAATTGAACCACTCCCCGAACTGAACCGGCAGCCACACGGCAGTGCTCGATCCGAACGGACCCGCCGACACGTCATGGCAGCCCATGTTCTCGTGGAGGTGCGTGCAGTAGTAGTAGTGCAACATCCCCGCATTGAACCATGTTGCAGCCAGGAGCGTTCCGTACATGAACCCCCAACTGTAACTGCCGTGCAACGCCACCGGAATGCGCACCGATCCGCGCCGTCTCCCGGAACCGGATGCGGACGTCCTGCCAGTGGTTCTCATCGGCCGGGCTGCTGGCCGAGGCGAAGGCCCGGAGCATCCCCCAGGAAGCGTCGCCGAAGGCGGTGCTGTCTCCTCCATAAAGCCCCATCGCCCCAATCCCCGCCCACTGCTCGGTGCAGACGCCGTCGGAGCACACCCTGACGTACAGTTCAGGTAGTAGCGGCGCCGCCCATAGGGGAGCGCCAAGCAACGACAAAAAGGCAACTCGCAACCACATCTTTATTTTTTCCTCCACTCACTGGACTATGCGCTCCCGCCTGCCGGCCGCGAAAGCTCCGCGGGGTGACATCGGGGTGAGTAACCCCGCCGATGCTGCGGATTCGCGGTGATTGAACTCCTGACACCCTTTTCTCGGAGGCTGAGATGCCGCCGCCTCGCCAGCCGTCTGCCTCGGAGATCCGCCGCGAACTGGAGGCAATCCTCGCTTCCCCGCCCTTTCTGAACTCCACGCGAAGCAGCCGGTTTCTGCGTTTCATTGTCGAGGAGTCCCTCGCCGGTCGCGCCGGCCGCCTGCGCTCCAAACTGCGCCAGTACTACGACTCCGCGAGTCCCCGGCCGGATATCACCATCGATCTGCCCAAGGGGGGGTACACGCCGGAGTTCCGGACCCGGCCGGTCCGGCGGAGGCTGACCCTCCTGCTGGCCGCGAGCGCCCTTCTGGCGGTGGCCGTCGTCTCCCTCGGCCTGCTCGCCTATTCGTCCCCAGGACGCCGCCCCACCATCGCTGTTCTTCCGTTTGACGACCTCGGCGCGGGCCACGATAGCGCCTACCTCTGCGATGGGTTGGTCGAGGACCTCACCACCGCGCTCGCCAGGAACCCCGGCTTGCGTGTGATTGCTCGCGGTTCGGCCGCCTCGTTCCGTCGCGGGGAGCGTCTCTCGGCCATCGGGCGCGCACTCCGCGCCGACCGCCTCGTCAAGGGCAGTGTCCGGAATGCCGGGGGACGGCTGAGAATCGCCGTCCAATTGGTGGATGCGGGCGACGAGGCCGTGTTGTGGTCCGAAGCCTACGATCGTTCCCCCGCCGGAGTGTTCGATGTCCATCTGGAGATCGCCGCAGCGGTGGCCGCTTCTCTCCGTGCACCGCCTCTGCGACAGCCCGAAGGACAGTCCGCCCGGGTAGCCGTCAGCGCTCGCGCATCGGAATTGTATTGGAAGGGCCGCTACGCCCGGAAACAAGCCGGAGCAGGCGCTTACACGGCCTGCGTCGAGTTCTACCAGCAGGCCTTGGCGCTTGAGCCCCGGCACGCCCGCGCGCACGCGGCCCTGGCCGAAGCGTACGGAACTATGGCTTTCCACAACATTGGGTCTCCGGAAGACCTCATCGCCAAGTCCAGGGCGGCGGCGCGCAGGGCGCTCGAACTCGATGCCAGCCTCGCCGAACCCCAGGCGCTGCTGGCCTGGATCAGTTTCTTCCACGATTGGGACTGGCCGCAGGCCGAGTTGGGTTTCCGCCGCGCCATCGCGCTGAACCCTGGATATGCCAAGGCCCACTCCTGGTACGCCCTCGGCCTGGTTTCACGCGAACGCTTCCGGGAAGCTATCATCGAGTCGCGCATCGCTCAGGAGATCGACCCACTCTCCTATGCCGCCAATAGCGACCTGGGCGTCATCCTGTACTGCGCCCGCCGCTACGACGAGGCCATCGCCTGGGCACGGAAAGCCCTGGGCTCCGACCAGAAATTCACCCCCGCGCGCATGCTCCTCGGCATGTGTTACTCCGGGCTCCAACGGTACGACGAGGCCATCGCCGAATATCAGCGGGCGTTCAGCGGCCAAGATCGCTACGCCTATATGCTCGGCCGCCTCGGCTACGCTTATGCCGCTTCCGGCCGGCACGGCGAGGCGCGCAAGCTGATCGCCGAACTCGACCGGCCCCGGGGCGGCGGAGAAGAGGAAACCTACCACGTCCAGATCGCGCTCATCCATGCCGGTCTGCGCGACACAGCCAAGGTCAACGAGCAGTTGGAGCAAGCCTGCCGGCGCCGCGAAGCCGACCTCAACTTCCTGCTGGTTGAACCCTCTTTCGATTCCGTCCGTGCGGACGCCGCCTTCAACGGCCTGCTTCGCCGCATCGGACTCACCGCTCCGTAGCCGCGCAGACCAAGAAAAGCGGCACGCCTTCGCGTGCCGCCAATTGAAACTCAGGTTGATGGATGGTTTATGCGGTGGCCGGGGCCTCAAGCGCCTTCAACCGCTTGTGGAGCCGGGCCTTGTACCGCGACGCTGTGTTGTCCTTGATGATGCCCCACTTCGACGCACGGTCGATCACCGAAAAAGTGGCCGGCAACAGCGCCGTGGCGGCCGCAACGTCCTTCTTTTCCACTGCCCGGCGCATCGCCCGGATGGCGTGGCGCAGGCGGCTTCTCCGCATCTGGTTGACTTCCGTGCGCCGCTCGGTGATGCGCACTCGCTTCAGCGATGAAATATGATTCGCCATTGGTTGTACTTACAGGACCTTACCCAAAGTTGTTCATGATCAGGATAGCGCACGCAGGGACTCCCCGTCAAAGCGGACCACCCCGGCCGCTGGCGCTCCCGCTCAGCTTCTCTTCACCAGTTTACCAGGCGTCAGCCACGCGCGGAGAACAAACACTCTTCCTATGCCGGTTCGGCTCGGAGGAGGGAATGGGTTTGTAGGCGGGCATTCAGTGCCAGTATAATCTCAGGGGCAGTTGTCTATCGCCCTGGGTCGCCTAAATGCCAGCCGCCAAAGACGTTTGCCCGAGATGCGGGGCGACCAGCGTACCCGGCGCCTTGAGCTGTCCGCAGTGTGCCACCCCCCTTCACCCTCTCGACGCAGCGGACTTCGATAGCGACGCCACCGTCGCCATGGACGCGGCCGCCATGGATCAGACAGTGGCGCAAGCCCCACCGGCTGAATCGGGGTGGACCCGCGTGGTGACAGGCCCGCCGAATCTCGCCAGCGATCTCAGGCCTGGTTCCATCATCGGGAATCGCTACGAGATTCTCCAGATTCTTGGCGAGGGCGGGATGGGCGCCGTGTATCGGGCCTATGACAAAGAGGTAGACCGGGTCGTCGCCCTCAAGGTCATTCGTCCGGACCTCGCCGGCAACCCCATGATCCTGCGGATGTTCAAGCAGGAACTCATCCTCGCGCGGCAGATCACGCATCGCAACGTCATTCGCATCTACGACCTCGGCACCGCCGACGGGCTCCGCTTCATCACCATGGAGCTGGTGGACGGCCGCGATCTGAAATCGATCGTCACCGAGCAGGGCAAACTCACGCCGGAAGCCGCCGCCGAGATCATGGAGCAGGTCTGCGAAGGCCTGGATGCCGCCCACAAAGAGAGTGTCGTCCACCGCGACCTGAAGCCCCAGAACATCATGATCGACGGACAGGGCAAGGTCCTGGTGATGGACTTCGGCCTGGCCCATTCGACCGATTCGGGAGGCACCGGGGGCGCCCTACTCGGCACGCCCGACTACATGTCCCCCGAGCAGGCGCAAAAGAAGGACGTGGACGCCAAGTCGGACCTGTTCACCGTCGGGCTCATCCTCTATGAGTTACTGACTGGCATTCAGCCGTTCAAGGCGGGCACCCTCGCCGAAATCCTCCTGCGCCGGATTACGGAAACCGCCCCCGCTCCCGCCGAAGTGGATCCGTCCATTCCAAAGGCGCTGAGCGACATCGTCGTCAAGTGCCTCGCCAGAGAGCCGGCCGATCGCTATCAGAGCGCAGCGCAGATCGTCCACGACCTCCAGGTATGGCGAGGAGTACTCGTCCCGTCCAACACGAAGACCTGGAAGCGTGTCACGCTGGCATTCGCTCTGGCCGTCGTCGCGCTGATCGGCTTCAGCGTGACCACCTACCTCCGCAGGCCTCCCCCGCCGCAGAAGACGGTCACCATGCTGGTGGCCGATTTCGCCAACCAGACCGGCGAGCCGGTCTTGAACGGCACCCTGGAGCCGCTCTTCAGCTCGGCCATGGAAGGCGCTGCCTTCATCAACTCGTATAACCGCACGCAAGCTCGCCAGATCGCATCTCAGGTTCAACCCGGGGCCAAGTCCCTCGACGCCTCGGTGGCGCGGCTGGTGGCCGTCCGCGAGGGCGTCAACATCGTCATCTCCGGCGCCATCAGCAAGTCCGGTTCGGGCTACCAGGTGGCCGTGCAGGCGCTGGATGCCGCCAATGGAAACGTCATCGCCCAGTCTGATACCAGGTCATCGACCAAGGAAGCGATCCTCACCTCGATCTCAGGGCTCGCGCGCCCCATCCGCAAGTCCCTGGGCGACACGCGCGTATCGGAAAAACTCGAAACGCCGGAAACCTTCACCGCGGCTTCCCTCGACGCGGCGCACAGTTACTCCCAGGGCCAGGACGCCCAGCTCCTGGGCCAGTACGACGACGCGATCAAGTTCTACTCGGCGGCCATCGCGGCGGACGCCAATTTCGGCCGGGCCTACTCTGGCCTGGGCGTCGTCTACCGGAACCTCGGCCAGCGCGATGAGGCGGAAAGGCACCTCAAGCTCGCGCTTTCCAAGATCGGCCAGATGAGCGAACGCGAGCGTTACCGTACGCGTGGCGCCTACTATGTCCTGGAGGGCAACTTCAGCAAGGCGCGCGAGGAGTACGCCGCCCTGGTGAAGCAATTCCCGTCCGACTCGGCAGGGCATGCCAACCTCGCCATCGCGCACCTCTTCCTCCGCAACTTGCCGGCCGCCCTCGAAGAGGGTAAGAGGGCAGTGGAGATCTACCCCAAGAACGTCGGCCAGCGCCTGAACCTCGCCTTGTATTCGCTCTATGCCGGTGACTTTGAGGGAGCAAAGCGCCAGGCCAACGAGACTCTGGCCCTGAATCCCAAGTTCGATCGAGCCGTGCTGGTCCAGGCCTTGGCGGAGACCGGCTCCGGCAAGGTGGAGCAGTCGCTCCCGCTTTTCAAGAGAATGGCGGGCCTCGGCCCGAGGGGCGTCTCGACGGCCAATCTCGGTACCGCCGACGCGCTGCTCTACCAGGGCCGAGCGGCTCAGGCGATCGAGGTCCTGCAAAGCGGAATCGCCGCCGATCTGGAAAGCAAGAATCGCCCCGGCGCCTCAAAGAAGAACCTCGCTCTGGCGTTCGCCTTCCTGCTCGCGAGCAACCCGGCGAAGGCCTTGGACGCCTGCGATCAGGCCGTTGCTCTCGGCGACGATGAAAACATCCAGTTGGCGGCCGCCCTCCTCTATCTCCAGGCGGGCCGGCCCGCCAAGGCACGCGTTCTCCAGGAGAAACTGGCGCAGCGGTTGGAGACCGTACCGCAGGCCTACAGTAAGCTGATCCAGGCCGAGGACCTCGCCCGGAGCCGCAAACCGGCCGACGCGGTCAAGGTCTTCCAGGAGGCGCGCCAGTTGGTGGACACGTGGATCGGCCATTTCCTGTTGGGTAGAACGTATCTCGACGCGAACGCCTACGCCGAAGCCGACTCGGAATTCGACGCTTGCTGGAAGCGCCGCGGGGAGGGCACCGACCTGTACTTCGACTACGCCCCCACCACGCGCTACCTGCCCATGGTGCTCTATTACCTCGGCCGGTCGCGCGAAGGTCTGGGCAGCCCGGCGGCGGCCGAGTCCTTCAAGGCTTTTCTCGACATTCGAGCCGGCGGCACGCCGGACGCCCAAGTTGTGGACGCCCGGAAACGGTTAGCCGGCCGCTGATTAATCCCGCGTTACGGGACCCTGGTGTAGACCTCCGCCGTTGCTACCGCCGAGCCGGCGGTCCCGGCCCCGCCGGTCACCAATACGTTGCCGTTCTGCAACAGCGTCATCGTGAAGGACGATCGCGCGGTCAGCATCGCCGGTCCCGCTGAGAACGTCCCCGAGTAGAACTCGGTGCCGGTCACCGCCGCCGCCCCCGACTTGCCGCCCGCCACCAGAGGGGTGCCGTCGGCCAGCGAGATGCCGGCATGGTTGCTGCGAGCCGTTGCCATGTTGGTGGTGGTCGCGGTGAAGGTGCCTGCCGCGGGATCAAAGACCACGGCTGACGCCAGGTCCGCGGTGCCGTTCGAACCGCCGGCCAGCAGCACCTTCCCATTGGCCAGTAGCACCGCCGTGTGGGCGTGACGCGCAGCGCCCATCCCGGCTGTGGCCACAAACGTCCCTGTCCCCGTCGCCGGATCGTAGATCTCGGCCGAGCTCAGGCTGTTGTAATTGGCGCCGGTCTTCTGCCGGCCCCCAGCGATCAGAACGCGCCCGTCCGCCAGGCGTACGGCGGTATGGCGGTCCCGCGCGCTGGTCATGTTCGGTCCTGCTGTATAGGTCAAAGTCGCCGGATCGAATATCAACGTGGTGTTGATCGTCTTTCCGCCATTGTCCACGCCGCCGGCCAGCAGGACCTTGCCACTCTGCAACAGGGTGGCGGTGTGGTACGAGCGGGTGGACGACATGCCGCCGACCGGGCTGAACGTCTCTGTCGCCGAATCGAAGAGCTCGGTGGCGGAGTTGCCGCCCCCCGTGATCAGAACCTTTCCGTTCGCCAGCAGAACCGCGGCGTGGCCAGTGGCCTTGTTGGGCATGTTGCCGGCCAGGTGGAATGTCCCGTTCGAGGGATTGTAGACTTCAGCGGTCGCAGTCGGAGCTCCGGAGCTATCCAGGCCTCCAGCGATCAGCACCATCCCGTTATTCATCAGGGTCGCCGTGTGTTCCCTGCGAGTCTGCTGCATGTTACCCGTGGCCAGGAAGCCCTCCACCTTCAGCGTTGCCGATGCCGTCGCCGCTGTGTAGTTCGGGCTCGCGCCAGGATAGGAGAAGGAGACGGGGTAGGCGCCGATGGTGGACAACTCAGCCGGCACGCTCGCCGAAAATGATCCGCCGGCGCCGATCGCGGCCTGTTGCGCCAAGCCGCCATTCAAGCTGATTGCCACGCTTCCGGGCGGCGCCAGGCCGGCCCAGGTGAGCTTGCCCGAGATGGTCGCCGTTGGCGCGCCGGGCGCCACCGCTGGGGCGCTCAGGTTCGAAAAGACCGGCGTGGCGATCAACACCGTCAGGCTGCCGGCGCCATAGGTGAAGGCGTAGTTCGAGGCCGTCAGGCCGCTGGGCACCACGGCGTAGATCCCAACGTCACTCAACAGTACGGCCGGGGTGGCGAATGTCAGGGTGCCGCCGATTCCAGCCGTCGCCTGCGTCTCGCCATTCACGAATCCCGTGATCACGGCGTTGAACGTTGGGTTCGGCGTCCCATAGAGCCGCTGCTGCGAAACCGCCGTAACGGTCAACAGAGCCTTCGTGACCGACAGGCTTCCACCGGCGAAGGTGAAGGTGTAATTCACTGCCGCGAGCGTCCCGGGCGCACAGGAGATGGGATAGGCTCCCACTGGGCTCCCTGCCGCCGCGGTCGTCGAACACGCCGCCGCGCCTGTCACAGCCGAAATGGTGTCTCCGTTCAGGTATCCGCTGATCGCGTACGTCAGCGCCGGGTTGGCGGCGCCGTACGCACGCGATAGATTGTCCGCCGTCACAGCCAGCGTCGCCTTGCCGATCGTCAGCGTGCCGGCAGCGAAAGCGAACGTGTAGTTCGCTGCCGCCAGTGTGCCCTGCGTACAGGTGATCGGATACGTCCCCGTGGGACTCGTGGCCGTCGCCGCGGTAGTGCAAGCCGCATTGCCCGTCACGCCGGCCGTGGCCGGGGTGTCGCCATTCACGTAGCCGCTGAGCACGGAAGAAAACGCTGGATTGGCCGCGCCGTAACTCCTTGAAGCGTCCTGCGCCTTGACGGTCAGCGTGGCCGCCGAGATGGAGAACGTCTGCCCCACCGCGGGCGCTGGGTTGTAATTGCTGTCTCCAGCCTGGTTGGCGGTCAGGGTACAACTGCCGGCCGCACTGATCGACACTGTGTTGCCGCTCACGCTGCACGAGCCGGCGGCGCTAAAGGTAACTGCCAGCCCGGAACTCGCCGAAGCTGACACTACGAATGATGCATCGCCGTAAGTCTTGCCTGCCAGCGCAGCGAAAGTGATGCTCTGCCCGGCTTGCACAACGCTCAGAGTCCCATCCACGAACGTGAATGTGTAGTTCGTCGCCGTCAGCGTCCCGGACCCGCAGGTGATCGGATACGTTCCCACCACGCTTGTTGCCGTCGCGGTTGTCGCGCAGGCCGCTGCGCCTGACACGACCGACATGGTGTCGCCGTTGAGGTATCCGGAGATCGCATATGTCAGCGCCGGGTTGGCGGCGCCGTACGCACGCGATAGATTGTCCGCCGTCACAGCCAGCGTCGCCTTGCCGATCGTCAGCGTGCCGGCAGCGAAGGCGAACGTGTAGTTCGCTGCCGCCAGTGTGCCCTGCGTACAGGTGATCGGATACGTCCCCGTGGGACTCGTGGCCGTCGCCGTGGTGGTGCAAGCCGCACCGCCCGTCACGCCGGCCGTGGCCAGCGTATCTCCATTCACGAAGCCGCTGAGCGCGGCGGAGAACGCTGGATTGGCCGCGCCGTAACTCCTCGAAGCATCTTGCGCCGTGACGGTCAGAGTGGCCGCCGTGATGGAGAACGTCTGCCCCGCGGGCGGCGCCGGATTGTAGTTGGCGTTCCCAGCCTGGCTGGCTGTGACGGTACAAGTGCCGGCTGCGCTGATCGACACGATGTTGCCGCTCACGCTGCACGAGCCGGAGGCGGAGAAGCTCACCGGCAGCCCCGAGGTCGCTGAAGCGGAGACGGCAAATGGGGCGCTGCCGTAGGTCTTGGTCGAAAGCGGTCCGAAGGAGATGCTCTGGTTGCCCTTCAGGACGTTCATCGACGCCGTCGCGCTGGCCGGCGCGTAGACGCTGCTGCCAGCTTGCGTCGCCACCACGGTGCAAAGGCCGGCGCCGGTCGTTGAAAGCGTTGTGCCGGACACCGTGCAACTTCCCGATGCGGCGAACGTCACTGTGCCGCCCGACGCGCTCGCCGACAGCGTCAGGGTATCACCGAAGTTCAACGACGCCGGCAAGGCGAACGTGACCGTCTGAACCGCCGGACTCACCGCCAGGGCCAGCGTCTGCACGTCGGACTGGGGCGGAACGCTCCCCGTGTCCGAAACCCGCACGGTAAGCATGAATGTCCCCGATGAAGGAGGCGTGCCCGAGAGCAGGCCACCGGCGGTGATTGACAGCCAGGCGGGCAGTACGCACTGCGTGGCGTTTGGTATCGCCGGGTTGGGCTGGCAAAACGTGATTGTTCCTGCTCCGCCGAACTTCTCAATCTGGTAGCTGTAAAACTGCAAGGCCGTCCCCGCCGGCAGCGACAGTGTCTTGATGATCAGCGGAATCGGCGTGATGCTGCCGCTCGCTCCAATGCCCACAAACTTGATGGCGTTCTGCGCGTAGCTGTTCACTTCCGCCTGCGAGGGCCCAAGGATACGCATGGTGATCTGTGCCCTCTCGCCCGCCAACAGCGGCAGCGTTGCGTTGTTGGCGTTCGAATTGGTCACCTGGAATTGGCCCAGTGTGCCGTCGGCCGGATTCTCGACTTTCGGATCGGGAATGTTGGCGTTTTGGATGTTCTGCCCCGCGAATGCAATCTTGCACTGACCCACCGGGCGGTTCAAGTACGCCTGTGTCATCTGGGCGCTGGGGGATGGCGAGATCTTCCGCATCGCCAGTTGCAGTTTGTAACCTTCGGGGATCTTCTGGTCCTTCAACAGCGTCTTGATGTTCAGCGTCGTGTCCGCGGTACCCCGGTTGGTAACCGTGAAGGTGGTGTCGGCCAGCCCTCCGTTGGTCAGTTCGACGTTTTGGAAGTTGTTGTTCGTCAACTCGACGTTGGTCAGCTCGACATTGGTCAGCTCCACGTTGGTGAGCTCAACGTTCGTCAGCTCGACGTTGGTCAATTCGACATTGGTCAGCTCGACGTTGGTCAATTCGACATTGGTCAACTCGACGTTGGTCAGCTCGACATTGGTCAGCTCCACATTCGTCAGCTCGACGTTGGTCAGCTCGACGTTGGTCAGCTCCACGTTTTTCACACTGGCATCGCTCAAGTCGTTGCTGGAGATGTCGCCCGCGGGATTCGGCAAAAACGCCCCAGTGGCGTTGGGATCGGGATTCAGAATCAGCGTCTTGAGCAGCACGCCAAATGAATCCGCAATCTCTACACTCAAGCTGGCCTTCAAGGAGCCCGCCGTCACCCAGACCACGCGCGACGCCGAGGAGCGCGCCGGAACACTCAAAGTGACCTGCGTGACGCCCGTTGTGGTCTGATCGAACGACGCGCTGCCGCCGCTCGGCTGGCTTGGGATCCGCAGTTGGAACGTCTGGCTCGTCGTCAGCATGTTCTGCACCCCGACGACAAAACCGCGCTTCACTGTCGAACTCAAGTCCTTGGAGTTCACCTGGACGAATCCGGCCACTCCCTCTCCCACCTTGGCGGTGTAGATGTTCTGGTTCTTCGAGCCGTCAAAACCCGGGATGCAGTTCGGGTTCGGCGCCGTGGTCACCGAGCCGTCCGCATTCACCACCAGCACCGCGCTTGGCGTATGCTGCCACGTACTGGTGCTCTTCAGCGGCGGAACCACGTCGCGGTTGTCCGTCCAAGTCACGTGGAAGACCGGCTTTTCGGTGGCCGCCGTGTTGAAGACGTATGGCTGCGCGGCATTACCGGTCGGGATGATCGACTGGGCCGCCACGTCGAGATAGTCTCCCAGGAACGAGCGCGAGTTGTTTACGAAAATCGGCAGGTTCGGTACGTTGAACCGGAGCTGCCGGATCTGTTTGCTCCCCTTCGGCGGCACGGCCACGTTGCCGTGGAGAAACTGCGAGACGCGGCTGGATTGGAACACCGGCTGATTCGACGGGTCCGCCATCGCGGAAAACGTGTCGATCGTATGCCGCCGCGTCAGACCCGCATCCGTCAGGTATTGACTGAACACGGTGCTCACCTGCCCGCTCGCCAGCGCGCCCACCGGCTCCCGGCGCTCAACGAACTCTGCAATCGATTTGCAGTTCGTGCCGGACGGACACTCCAGCACGCCCACCGTGTGGTCATACCGCTGATCGAACCACGCTGCCATCAGCTTTCCCCCTGCGAAGGTCAGCGTCGGCTGGAACTGGTGGCCCCGGCCCGGATTGGCCGGGTTGGCCGGATCGGACGTCCAGTCGTCCACGTACTGCGGCGTGCTCCAGTTGTTCCCGGCATTCACCGATGTCGACATGGCGATGCGCGCATCCCCGTTCGCCTTCCGTTGCGACCACACCACGTGCACGCGGCTCTTTCCGTCCCCGCCCACCGACACCGCGGCTGAAGGCAGGGCATTGGTCCGGAACGAATATGCGCTCGTCCCCTGATCGAACGCCTGGAACGACGCGATCAGCGACGGGTTGCTGAACTTCGATCCCCCGTCGGTCGACTTCGACACATAGATGCCATCCTGCGTCCCGGCAGCCGCGTCTCCGAACCGCCGCCAGATCACGTAGATCGTCCCGGTCTGCGGATCGATCGTTACAACCGAACCGGAGTTCGTATCCACCGAGTTGCTGACCTTGACCGGCTTCTGAAAAGTCTTGCCGCAGTCCACCGAACGCGCCACCAGAATCTGCGGGTGCGGATTGCTCCCGCTGTTGCCCACAAAATTGCTGTACGAAACGTAGACGTTGAAGGCCGGCGCCGCCTTCTCGAAACCGGGCAGCGTGCAGGTGCTTGCCCCATTCCACGATCTGCCGCCAACATCGGCGATCACCCACGGCTTGTCTTTGAATTGACCGCTCGTGCCCGTATCCAGAACGTTGACCACGTCTTCGACAATCGGATCGTCGCCAATGTTCACGTTGTTGTTCCGGTCGAAAAACCGTTGTACGCCCACCACTCCGTCCGTGCTTGTCCCCCGGTTGGCCGCGATAAAGGAAAGGAAGAACGTCCCGTACGGCCCCGGCCGCACCGTCGGATCCGCCGCGAATTGCCGGCCTTTGATGGCGCTCGATAGAGGATTGTTGCATTGCGCAACGTTGAGCGGGCACCCCGACATCGCCCTGCTCCTCCAGGACGCGCCGCCGTCCACCGACGTGAACAGGAAGATCCATGCGTCGCCTGCGCCCGTCTCGCCCGGAATGTCTACTGCCTGCGAGAGATCCACCAGGCGGTAATCATTGGCGCCCGCCAGCAGGTGCTGCGCGTTCAGCGAAGACACCGCGATTGACGGCTCGTTCTGCTTGGTCAGGAACGGATCGCCCGACGGCCACTTGGTCCCCGAGACCATGTTTACATTTGGCCCCACAGCCGGCCGTTGGGCCCAGAGCGTGGCTGATAAGCCGATAAAAACCAACACAGTACGGACGATGCTTTGCCTCCGAGCAATGCACATAGGACTCACTTCCTTCCGATCCAAACACCCGTGTTGCGGCTAGCGTATCACGGCTTGGTCAAGACTGGAGAAAAAAAACGCCAATTGACGTGTATTCTAGTACTTCTAGTACTAGTATTCTGCGCCTATGCAGGGCCGCCGGACAGCGAGCCGCTTGTTCCCCTCATCGGCACGTGCATGAGCCGGGCACTGCGAGGCCGGCCGGTGCATAACTGGTGCATAATAGGCCCATGGCGATCTCGGGCCGTTTCGTCTTGGCCGTGAACCTGATCTGCGGCCTGCCCGCCGGACTGGCCGGTCAGGCCTCGACGCCGTCCGCTGAGTGGACTTCTCTGTTCGACGGAAAGTCCCTCAAGGGGTGGAAGCAGACCCCGTTCCTCGGGCGCGGTGAAGTGCAGGTCACGGACGGGATCATCGTGATTGGCGCCGGGCACCTGACCGGTATCACCTGGACTGGGGACTTTCCCAAGTCCGGCTACGAGATCCGGTTCGAGGCCGCGCGCCTGGACGGCAACGACTTCTTCGCCGGCATCACCTTCCCCGTCCAGGCTTCCTTCTGCTCGTGGATCAACGGCGGTTGGGGCGGTTCAGTGGTGGGCTTGTCAAGTCTGGACGGCGATGACGCCTCCGAGAACGACACCTCCACTGTGCGGGACTTCGTCAGGGGCCGCTGGTACTCCTTTCGCCTGGCCGTGACCGAAAACCGCATCCAGGGGTGGATCGATGGCCAGTTGGTCATCGACGCCGACATCACCGGACGGCGGGTGGGACTCCGTCCCGGGGAGATCGATCTATCCACGCCGCTCGGCTTCGCCTCGTATTCAACAGTGGCCGGGTTGAGAAGCATCGAGTACCGGCGTCTGAAAGTCGAATCGCACAAGTAGCCGCAACCGCTTTGGAGCCGCGTAGCTGAGGTCCGGGCCAACCGCGCTCACTGAAAGCTTGCCGGCGTGGTTGCGCAACTGCGCCTGCTTTCGCGTTGGCGGAAAGGGCTTGAATCTGTGACTGACTTCTGGTTGCGTCCATTGCCGGCCCGACCGCAACCTCGCCAAGGCGATCGCCGGTTACCGCCGTCATCCGGCCATGATCAGTGTGGTCGCTTCCGACCTGTCGTTGCCTTTCGACGTCGAACCCTATGGACCAGGCGACTGTCGATAGCTTGTGTGTGGCGGCAACGTGATAATGTCCCCTTTGAGCAAAGTAGAAATGTCCTCTTGACAGCCCCAAGCTTGGGGGGATGCAAGAAGGACAGCTACTGATGACCCAAGCCGATAGAGACCGACTCGTCACATTGCGGAAGGCGA